>NZ_JBBCKX010000018.1:0-100770 GCF_037153115.1 Pantoea sp. USMM079 | reverse complement strand
CATCCGCCGCTGCGGCCAGCACATCGGCGAGGTGCAGGTCGCGGACGTACCGGGGCGTAAAGAGCCGGGTACCGGTGAAATTAACTATCCGGCCGTGGCGCGCGCGCTGAGCGAAATCGGCTACACGGGCGTGGTCGCGCTGGAAGGATGGGCGTCCGGGGACTCGACTGAGGCGCTTCAGGCGTTCAAAAAAGAATTGACGCTGTAGAAATAATTTCTGATAGAACCGATGGATGCGTTACTGAAAAATGACGAAAAGACCCATGGAGGGGTCATAAAAAAATATTATTTATCCGATTATCAAAAAATAAAAGGTGAAGATCATGTCATTGGCTATGAATCTCAATCAGACACAGAGAAAACGATTACATCAGGTTACTCTTGCCGTCACCTTCGGTGGTTTACTTTTTGGTTATGATACAGGAGTAATCAATGGGGCGTTCACTTCATTGAAAAGCAGTATGCAGCTAACCGCAGCTACTGAAGGGCTTGTCATGAGCGTGCTATTACTGGGTGCTGCAATTGGCGGGATTTGTGGCGGCCTGTTTGCGGACTATTTCGGTCGCAGAAAATACTTATTATTTCTTTCAATTTTCTTTCTGCTGGGCGCCCTGCTTTCCGCAGTTGCTCCAAATATAGTTTTACTGCTCGCTGCCCGATTTATACTCGGTTATGCCGTAGGGGGGGCTTCAGTTACTGCTCCTACCTTTATATCAGAAGTTGCTCCGACCGAAATGAGGGGGAAACTTACGGGAATAAATGAAGTAGCTATTATTATTGGTATGTTCCTTGCATATTCAATAAATGCAGTTATTGGTTATTTTTGGGGTCATTTACCAGAAGTATGGCGATATATGCTAGCGGTGCAGGCTATACCGGCTGTTTGTCTACTTGTAGGCATGTTGCGTGCGCCTGAAAGTCCGCGCTGGTTAGCCAGTAAAGGACGCCATGCAGAAGCACTTGCGATTATGAAACAAGTACGCCCTGCTGCAAGAGCGGAAAAAGAAATCGATGATATTATTAAAATGCTAAAATATGAGAAGTCTAATAAGATACATTCTCAGAGTTATTTTAAAACAATACTTAGCACACCATGGTTGCTAAAACTGATTATTGTTGGGGTGGTCTGGGCCGCACTTCAGCAAACCACAGGTGTGAATGTTATTCTTTACTATGGTACAGATATTCTCAAACAGGCAGGTTTCTCAGAGCAGACAGCTCTTGTGTGCAATGTTCTAAATGGTGTTTTTTCAGTCGGGGGGATGTTGATTGGTGTATTATATCTCGTTGACCGCTTCAAACGAAAATCACTGATTACTTTTGGTTTTTTTGCAATGGCCACCCTGCACCTAATTATTGCTGCTGCTGACTATTTCCTGGTTGGCGATATCAAAGCAACCGCAATTTGGTTACTTGGTGCGCTCTTTACTGGCGTTATGCAATGTACTATGGGCTTTTTGACATGGGTCGTACTGGCCGAGTTGTTCCCGTTGAAATATCGTGGATTCGCCATGGGTATTGCCGTTTTCTTCCTATGGGTAACAAACTCGATTGTGAGCTACCTCTTTCCACTTCTTGAAGCGAAAATTGGACTTGGCTCTGTATTTTTAATTTTTGCTGTTATCAACTATCTTGCAATTATTTTTGTGAAAACCTCAGTACCGGAAACGTCGAATAAATCACTTGAACAGCTTGAGATGGAATTATCAGCGCCCGAAAGAGTAAACATCTCAGTAGCTGGAATTGCAAAGGAACCAAAGCATGATTGAGAATATTACTGAAGACAACATACATCTTGACTGTAAAGCCAGAAATAAATCAGATGTGATCTCTATGGTAGGCAAAGCTTTTCATGACAAAGGTTATGTTGACCGTGAATGCATCACTTTCCTCAATGAGAGAGAAAATCAAGTTTCAACCTTTCTCGGAAATGGTATTACCTTACCCCACTTGCCAAAATCAGCAACGGGAATAATTCTCAACACAGGCATTGAGATATTCCAGTTCCCTGATGGGGTCAGATGGGATCGTAGCAATGTTATGTTCATTGCTATTGGAGTCATTGCACGAGAAAAAGAGCACATTGATGTACTCAGAGAAATAGCATCTATTTTCAGTGATGAAATTATTGCAAATGCATTATCTATCATAACGGGCAAAGAAGACTTTTTACGCATCCTGAACAGAGGTGTTCCTTAAAGCTATCAATCTGACAAAATTAGTTAACCCGGACTAGTTGGCAGCTGGTCCGGTTTTATTAATAATTGATGATAATTATGCCTCGCCCGCATTAAGTTGGAATATCCCTAAGTCGCACTGACAATTTTAAAACTAAAAGCCTGCTCTTATTTATTTTTGATATAATATTTCAGGCTCTGCTCATGATTCCTATCCCATTCTACTTAACTACGCTATCAAAGAACACCGCCTCACCTAAGAGGAGCATGACCGGAGCGTTTATTACATTCCTCACTTTCTCTCAACACGTTTGCGAAGGTTAAATTATACTACTATATATGTAACCTTCTCATATGGAAAATGAAGTCAGTTTAGGAGTTCGTGCGATAAAAGTTAGGGAATAATTCGGGCTGAGAATAAGGTAATTTAGCTATTTATTTTTCAACTCGCTAATTAGTACAACAATAACTGTGCGATAATTTATTTTCAATTTGCAAGCATTATCCTAACACTAGGTTAACCAGTCAATTTAAAAAAAATGGTAAGATTGATAATGAACATCATTAGAGAGAACACAATGAATTTTTCCATTTCTTTCGGGAATTTTATAAAGGTAATGTTTACCTCAATCCTGTTTCTGGCATTGTTACCTACTGCTTCGTTTGCACAATCATTGGCCACGATAAAACCGGTCTTATCCTGTGCTCAGCTTGGTACCCAGAAATTTGGTAAAGGAATTGATGCAAATGTAAACATCACTAGTGCCACCCTGCTGACTACCCAACAGGGTACCTTCTGCAAAATCAGCGCTACACTGTCACCTGAAATAGGCGTTGAAGTAGCGTTACCTCAGGCAAAGTGGACGCAGAGAATTTTGCAAGTAGGCTGCGGTGGATTATGTGGCAATATTAACCTCGGCCTCTCAAATGCCAGTGGCTGCATACCCGCAATGAATGGAGAATTTGCTGTCGCCGCATCCAATATGGGGCATTCTGGAAGTATGATGGATGCATCATGGGCAGAAAATCCACAGAAACGAATCGACTTTGCTTATCGAGCGAATCACGTTACTGCTCAGTTTACCAAGGCGTTAATTAAGGCCTATTACGGGCAGCAGCAAAAATATGCATATTTTATGGGTTGTTCAGATGGTGGGCGCGAAGCACTCATTGAAGCTCAGCGCTACCCACATGACTTTAACGGCATCAGCGCCGGCGCGCCGGCAGCTTGGTTCTCAATGCAAAATTCTTTTTTTCACGGCTGGAATGTTGCAGCAAATCTTCGGGCTGATGGTTCGGCAATTTTGCTCCAGAGACAGCTCCCCCTCATTCATCAAGCGGCCGTTGAACACTGTTCAGCTTTATCCGGCTTACAAGACGGCGTATTGCAAAATCCTTTTGCATGTAGATTCTCTCGCAACTGGATTAAACAGTGTAAGCCTGAACAACTCAACAAAAGCGATTGTCTGACTTCAGAAGAACTGGATGTTGTTGAAAGGCTCTATCGAGGCGCCAATGGTCAGAACGGGCAGCAATACGTGCCGGATGGATTGCCTATTGGATCAGAGCTACGCTGGCCAGTACCTGAGACATCAAGAGGCCACTCATTATCTGAAATGATGGCTTTGCCAGCACTAGAGTATGTTTTGTTTCCTGGTGGCAAACAGGCGTTGAACAAGATAGGGGATTTCGCGTTTAACAGCCAAAATTTTTCCAAAGTTTCTGAACTAGCTCCTCTATATAACGCTACTAACACGGATTTGAAACCATTCAGAGACAATGGCGGTAAGCTTATTGTTTGGCATGGTCTTGCAGATGATTCTATCTCTCCCGCCGGTACGATAGCTTACTTCGAAGGTGTGCAAAAATTTATGGGCGCTGATAATGTAGACAGCTTCCTTAGACTATTTATGTTGCCCGGTGTTGCTCACTGTGGAAATGGAGAGGGCCCTGATCAGGTCGATTTACTAACCGCATTAATGCAATGGACTGAACAGGGCATTGCGCCACAAATAATCTATGCCGGGAAAACTGAAAAAAGCCCCAACATGCCAGGCATGCAAGGATTGCCGCCGATACATAATCCATTGGATTCAAGACCGCCCAAAAATGCCTCATTACAATTTCATGGTATGCAAAAGCCCAGCATACCAGTGGCTGCGCCTGCATTAAAAACAATTTATTCTCGGCCCATTTTTCGTTATCCCTATATTGCTAAATACAAAGGCATAGGAGATCCTAATAACCCTGGAAGTTACCGATCGGTAATAATGAACGACGGCGAAACACTTAAATTAAATAAACCAATCAGCGAAATGGTTGGCCCAGACAATCAGAAAAAATATATGGTTATTGGTGGTAAACTGACTGCTCAGTGATAATACAACCTCGACTGCAGGCTAGCCTGCAGTCGAGGTTGTGCAGTACTCTCCAAAGCAAAAAATAAATTATCTTTCAGCTATATCAATGCCAGTAAAACTTAATTATCTTGAATTATTCTATTGACATTGTGGTGATGAATTTCATTGAATCATCACACTATCAGGATATTCATAATTAATTTAAAGTAAGGGTTATTTAGGTTGGATATATTATGTAAATGTAGAGTTCAATTTTTTACTTACTGTAGAATGCGCTTAAATAATGTTGCCTCACAATTTACACCATGATTTTTTTCACAGGCATTGTCGATCTGCAATATCTGTAGCTGCCTACACAACGTGTCCGTATAACGTTCCAAGTGGACACGTTGAGTTTCCCGGGCTTTTACGCGTTTTAACCCTCTTTATTAGTAAACAGCTCTGGCGCCCATAAGCTGGGATCAACCTCTTTGAATTGCGCACGAACAAAGTGCTCCTTCAGGTGGTAAGGTACGGTACAGTCAAATATCGTTTTACTTGTTGTGCCCTTTGCGGTTAGGCGCGGATCGTAAAACGGCTGCTGGGAGGGATCCAGCACGTGACCTGCTACACCCGGAACAAAAACCGTATCAAGATCGCCGACATAGCGTGTCTGCATTGCCCAAAGCACGTCGTCGGTATCAAATAGGTCGACATCTTCATCCACAAGAATCACATTCTTCAATTCACGGTAGACCGCCAGCGCAATTAATGCAGCCTGACGTGTCATCCCATCATCGCCGGAATTGCGTTTTTTTACTTGTAGCACAGCCAGAAACTTACCGCCGCCAGCGCTGTGAGCATAAACATTTTTTACCAGTCCCGGCAATGCGTCTTCACATTCGATATGAATACTCGCTTCAGTAGGAATGCCCGCCAGACTGACGTGCTCTTCTCCTGGCCCCACTAGAGTTTGCAGAATTGGATTTTTCCGCGTTGTGATTGCCTTAACCTTGATGACTGGGAGTGAAGAATTCGCTTCACCGGTATATCCGGGAAATTCTGGCATCGCCTTACCAGTATGAGTGTTCTGATCTTCCGCAACACGCACGTTTGGCATGATCTCCCCCTCAATCACAATCTCTGCACGGGCGATAGCACGCTGTTTGACGCTGAGGCACTCAACCAGTTCAACCGGTTGCCCGCGCAGCCCACCCGCAACACATAACTCATTAAAACCAAACGGTGTGGTCGGGGCTTCAAACTCCGCGCCAATGTAGATGGCAGGATCCAGTCCCATATTGATCGATACCGCCAGCGGCTTGCCCGCAGCCTCAGCTTTTTGACGAAATGCGTCAATGTGGCGCCCAGGAGCAAAGAAAATAGAAAGTTCGTCTTTGCTCTGCACGCAGAGGCGGTGGATAGTAACGTCAACGTTATCGCAGTCATCGGGATCGCTGCCGAGCACAAGACCCATACAGAAGTAAGGGCCGGCGTCTTCGCTAGTATTGGTTGGCGCAGGCAAAATTTTGCGTAGATCAAAACCCTTATCTTCAGCGCGATAAATCACTTCCTGACACGGCGCCTGCTCCACGATCACTGGCGGCGTGACGTTCCTCCGTGCTTCTGCCATCTGAATCCCTAACTCTCGTACCGGCGCTCCTAACAACGCACTAACCCGCTCGCGGCTTGCCATTACACCCACAAGCACGCGTGCGTCAGGGAATCCTTTGATTTTATTGAATGTAATTGCGGGACCAATGCGTGTCGGTCGCATTACTGTACCGCCCGCACCGATGTGCCGATAAACGCCCGCGAGTTCAGCAATGGGATCAACTTCGCGGTCAGTCTCAATATATTGACCTGGCAGAGTCTTAAGCAGGGCAATTGCCGAACGAAGATCGTTAACCGGCGGTACGTCCCAGCCCTGCGGGTGGGGTTCGCCCGGTTTGACGACGCGGTAGGTATCTGGTTTTTTTTGCGGCATCATGATTCTCCTTAATCAGTTTCCAAAAAAGTTTTCAGCTGAAAAAGCACTTCGCCCCAAAATGTGTTGCAAAACGGCAGATGGCTATCGTCCTGCTCCCATTCGCCGTGCGTCAGCCGTACCAATGTGCGTCCGTCCGGCAGGTCGGAAAGCGTGAAAGTAAGGGTTTTTCCTGACTGACTACCGGTTTCAAGCACTGAGGTTTGCACAATGTGTGTGTTGATCTCTAGTTTCTCAGTACGCCAGCTAAAATGAATGTCGTTTTTCGGACGCAGTGTTAGTAGCTTGCCTTCGGCGATGTCGCCTTCGACTTTACCGGCGTGCCACGCGGCCATCTGGCCGATGTCCGTCAGAGCGGTGTAAACTGCAGCACGCGGTGAGGCAATCTTGATAGCATGGTGAAGTGTGATCATGACTAACCTTATGCAACAAGGCCCTAACGGACCTGAGTGAAAAGAATTACTGAATCAGGAAAAAGTATAGGTGGGATCCGAGCGACGACCGTTACGCATGCGCAAGCCATTGTTACAAAGTGCAAATTAGAACTTTTCTGTAATAAGTGCATAAAAGGCGCATTGCCGAACTGAATTGTTTTGCGATGTAATGATCCTCCCATTATTTATTACATCAAATATGAATATCCCACTATGTTCGGAATTCCATAACTATCTTAAACGCTGCGGCCCGCCATGGCTGAGGGATGACCTTATGAGCTGTTTCAATTAGCAAATAGAGATTTATCCGGGAGATAGCGTAGCATTAACTCAACTGCCAGCTCAGCTATCACAAAACGCATGAGCCGCTGTTTTTTGCCGCCATCGGCAAAGCGCCCTATGACGATCCGCACGGGCATGAAGGTTTTCTGATTGTCACCGCAGCCAGTAACAAGGGCATGCTGGACATTCATGACCGCAGGCCGCTGGTGCTGAAGGCGTCAGCTGTTAGGGAGTGGCCCAATGGTGATACCACGCCTGAACGCGCGGAATAAATCGCGCATGACGCCGTCTTACCGGAAAGCGTATTCTCATCGCACCCCGTATCTATGGAGGTAAATACGCCACGTCATCAGGGTAAAGAGCTGATTGAAAAGATATAGCTCAGCTACTTTTCATACAGATAAGACAGGATGCCGCTCGCCTGTCCGGATTCTGGACATGAAAATACTGCCAGGCGTGGAGCGGCGTGTAGAACGATCCCATGAAAATTCGATTATTCATGCCTGGTACCAAGTGGCAGTGAGCCCGATGAAGAAAGCTACAGCCATCTTCCTCATTAACGCTGAAAATATAAAAGTTTGTGATTTCGGTGTTCATACACGCCCCTTTAAGGCATGAAATTCATTCAAAACTCATCAGCTCTCAAATCCTACCCCGTCGGGGGCGTGAACGGTATTCTCACTTACTGCTTATTCCGGCGGCTTATCAGCCCCCCTTTACGACCCGCTTCAGCTGCCCGCTCTGGGTCATTACGGAAATTGCCGCTGCTCACCTGCCCTCCCTTACGACCCGCTTCAACAGCCCGCTGCCGGTTCTGCGCGAAATTGCCGGTATTGATCTTTTGCTCAGACATAATCACTCCCGTTCCGGTTAGGTTACGTTTTAACTTTAGTCTGCAGTCAAATGTTAATGAAGCGAAGCGGTAGTATTTAATAGAAACTACACAAGACCAGGGAGAATAAGCGAAGCGAAAATGAATCATTCAAAATTAAATTTTGCCGGCTTGGTAACAAGTGAAAACCTCGCCGAATCTCAGGCAAAAACCGCAGAGGCGGGCACAAAACGTTGCAGGTTTTAATGCCTGTCTAAGTAAAGAGTTAATAAAACCAGTTAATTTAATGATTTATTGGATTTTTTTTAAATCCACAAAGGAGTAAATTTATGGCAGCTATAACCGTAGCGTAAGGTGAACTGATTATATTTAGCGGAAAAAAGTGAATATGAAGCAGAATAATTAGATAACCAGCAGCAATCCGAAGACTGCTGCTGGCCGCCAAAACAACGGGGTGCGCATGATTTTGGATTTCAGCGTGTTCCACCCGGCATTGTGCGTTGCTTTATATATGACACGATACCTGTATGCAACATTAAATAATTAGGTAGCAAAAGAAATAACAGGCACTTTGAAAATATTACTAATTCTTTGTTCAACATCCGCTTTCCGTCAAAGCAGACATCGAATCATGTTCACATCAGACCGGTCGCACGCAGCCAGGCAGCACATTTAAAGCGCGCACGGCGCCCCATAAACAGCATTGTATAGAAGACTCACAGTGGGGACTTGACGGGCAGAGTCAGCTCGTCATTTTTCGTCTGACGATATTCCTCGCACGGCATGCAGCTGTCATAAAAGCAAAAGTATTCTTCCCTGCTGAGCTGCGCCCGGCAGTGCCGGCAAAGTTTACGCATTCTTTCTCCATGGTAAGAGCGATGCCATTCCGCATTCTTTCATCTATCGTATCCGCAGCTCTGTCAGGGCCTGTCGCACCGGGCATATCCCGCAGCGTTATGTACTGCACATTATGGGACACAATGCCACGCCAGCAATGCGATATATTCTCATTTATACTTCGGCAGTGGTTTCGCCCACGACGTAACACCAACTTCGCTGAGATATTTCGGACCCTCTCAGGGAGATATCATCCCCTTCCCCCTCGCTTCGCACCCGGATAAGTTATCCGTTTAAAATCCGCTGCGACGCGTTATTATTCAAAACCAGAAAAAAGACGATGCGGCATAACATCGTTAAACGGATTCACCACTAATTTACCGGCTCAGGCCCCGGTAAGATGACATAGGCTGACGACCCGCAAGTTCCGGAGAGGCCTTTATCCACAACTTCTCTGCACATCCGATGCGCAAAGCTGTGGATAGTCTTCTGCAGCCCTTACTCGGCGCTGCCCGTAAAGTTTTGATGAAAATATGAGCTGTCATTTCGCTATAAACCATTACAAATCAATGGGCGTATTTCGTTAACTGCAATGTGTGACCCGTGCCGTCTTGCATTGCTCTCAAAGCCAGCCAATAATACTGTAAATACATACAGCTATTTTGACGGGAATTTTACAGTGTTTAACGCCTTCGAGTTGATTAAACCGGCGAACACTCCGCCGCCCAGCTTCAGGCCCCTTTTCCTGGAACGTGTACCGTGCGGGTTTCCTTCCCCCTGCCAGGACTATGCGGAGCAGGAACTTGATTTAAACCAGTATTTAATCGCTCACAAGGCAAGCACCTTTTTTTTGCGCGCGCAGGGCAACAGCATGCAGGACATTGGTCTGTATGACGGCGATCTGCTGATTGTTGACCGCTCGCTAAAACCTGAACATGGCGATGTCGTTATTGCCGAGCTGTACGGTGAGTTTACGGTCAAACGTCTTCTGATTACGCCCAAAGGACCGGTACTCCAGCCCATGAATCCCGCCTATCCGGTTATTACTCCCGATCCGGACACGCTTGAAATTTTCGGCGTGGTGGCGCATTTCGTTCATACGCCTCGCGGGCGAAACTGACATGTTCGGATTGATTGACGTAAACAGCTTTTACGCCAGCGCCGAAAAGGTATTCCGGCCTGACCTGCGTAACGAGCCGGTGGCCATCCTGTCAAATAGCGATGGCTGCGTCATTGCACGCAGTAAAGAGGCGAAGAAATACGTGAAGATGGGTGACCCGTGGTTCAAAATAAAGAATCAACAGTTTCCTGAGAAAATTCACATTTTTAAGTAATTACGCTTTATAGTGATCCATGAGTACCCGGGTAATGCCATGTATGAAAAATGGCACCGCGACTAAGGTCTATTTAGTAGATGAAAGCGTCCGTGATTGTTCCTCTATGGAGTTAGAGCACGTCCGAATGAGAATTTCGCTTAGAATCCGCGTGCATGTAAAGGCCTGAACCAGCATAAGGATGGGCCAAGCTCTGCACTACTAAACTGCTAGCGATGTCAGCGTTGTGGGCTAAAAGGATATCACTAGTTCAGCGGCTTACTGTCGCTGATGCAGTGCAGTTATAAACGCAGTGAATCATTATTGACATGCCAGCCCGCGGGCGAAACTTGTGAATAGTTTAGAAATGAAAAAGCCTTCACTCGGTGTGTTAACGCGTTAAGGTACGCAGAACATAATTGAAGCTGCAGCCAAGTTGTTGAAATCAATATGACGCTCGGGCTCCCAATACACTTAAGATGGTATCGTGCTGAGCAAACAGTGCCTTGGTAACGCCTGTAGTAGAAATTTCCCCAACTTTTACAGAGACCGGCATCATGAATGCCGGTCTGCAAAATAAATAGCGTTTCACTAAACGTTTTCGAGTAACCCGAGGGAGATTTCTCCCGCAAATAGCTCGATAACGCCCTCACTCTAGGGTATTACTCTTCACGCCTTACTTTTCCTGGTGCTCACCAGACTGGACTCATTTTTCCGATGAAATATCGGATAAGCTATACTCGTCACCACGAAACTGATAATCCATGAAATATCCACACCCGGAATTAAATTCGCATAGGGACCGGAAAAGAATGCATTTTCAACAAAGGGCACTTGCACTAAGATTCCAGCGAAATAGACCAGCAATGCCTGGGTATTGAGCAATCCATAACGTCCGCCGTCTGCACGAAATATCGCTTCAACGTCATACTTTTGCTTATTCACATAATAAAAATCCAGTAGATTAATCACAATCCACGGAATCAATACCGCAATCAATGCCAGAATCAAGTTAATAAAGAACGAAACAAAGTTCTGCGAGGCCGCCAGCGCGACTAACACGCTTCCCATTAATACCAGCGATGACACCACTAAACGCACCGCTGCACCCGGCGTCCAGTGTGGACGGAACGTCTGCACAGCGGTGATCAGTGATAATACCGCGCCATACAGATTCATTGAGTTGTGGCAGATAATATTGACTAGGAACAGCACCATCAGAATCGGTCCGAGCCAGCCAGTGGCGTGGCGCACTGACATCATCGCATCGCTTGTCGGTGCGATATTGACCGCCATCATGCCGAAGATAAAGGCCAGAATGGTACCGCCGCAGGCGCCTAAGTAAGTGGCTATAAACGGGCGTGCAATACCGACATTGGCGGGCAGATAGCGCGAGTAGTCAGAGGTATAGGGAGAGAAGCTGATTTGCCATACCGCACCTATGCAGAAAGTGCCAAACCACCCTGCTGCGCTCATGCTGCCGCGAGACCAAAAGTCTGCCGGTAAGGGCTGTGACACCATCAGCGCCAGCCCCAAAATCAGCGCCGCACCCATGATCCATGCACCGACTTTATTGATGCGATGGATAAAATGATAACCGACGATACCAATGGCGGTGGCAAGAATAGCGCCAACGACCGTGGCACTGCTTACCGGCATCGACGGAAAGACGTTGTTGATGACTTTACCGGATAGCGAAATATTCGAGATAAAGAACCCGAGATAAATCACCGTCGTAAAGCTAATCACCAGCAGCGAACCGTAGCGACCAAATTGCGCGCGGCTCTGCACCATTTGAGGAATGCCGACTTTGGGCCCTTGCGCAGAGGTTAACGCAAGGAAGATCCCGCCAAACAGATGACCGGCAATAATCGCGGTTAACGCGGAAATAACATTCAGATGAAACGTTTCGGTGGCAATCGCGCCGCTGACTACCGCCAACGGTGCAATGTTGGTACAGAACCACAAGGTAAATAAACTGTGCGATTTACCGTGGCGTTCCGATTCCGGGACATAATCCACTGACTTATTTTCTATAATTTGACTCTGACGTGGTTGTGTATTCACCATACCCTCCAATTCTCAAAATGGGATTGTTTTTTAATGTGGGTAAAACCTTCCTCGCGAAAAAAAGCCACAGCCATCCCGACGAATGGTTTTTCGTCTTCTTATTAAAGAATTGGCGGTAAGACTCCCGGTGCTATTTAATGCTTAACAACTGTACCTGTGACGGTCGTCATAAATAACGACGCTGAAATTTCCAACGTTATTTCTGGCAGAGCGCGCATTGATAAATGCAAACCAGATTCCCGCAAGGTGCGCATGTCAGCGCACCTTAACCCCTCAGCGCATAATAAAGGGATCGCTAATCGGCTCATCGCTGGTGCGCAGCCACACGGTTTTCGTCGTGGTGTATTCCAGCGCCGCGTCAATGCCGCCTTCGCGACCAAAGCCAGACTTACCATAGCCGCCAAATGGCGCCAGCGGTGAAACCACGCGATAAGTATTCAGCCAGACCACGCCGCTGCGCAACTTACGCGTGACGCGATGGGCGCGTGTCAGGTTCTGGGTGAATACGCCTGCCGCCAGACCATACTCTGTGCCGTTGGCTAAACGAATCGCGTCGGCTTCATCTTTAAACGTCAGCACCGACAACACCGGTCCAAATAATTCCTGCACCACGCTTTCTGCATTCGGTACGGCGCTGCAATCGAGAATTGTGGGCGGATAATAGAAACCAGGGCAATCAATCGGCTGATTGCCGATCACCAGACGCGCACCCTGCTCAATACTGCGACTCACTACCTGCTCGATATTGCTTTTCTGCCGCTCGCTACAAAGTGGGCCAAACTGGGTTTCCTGCTGTTGCGGGCAGCCAATCACAATCCCACGCACTTTGCTGGTGAGCTTTTCAATAAAGGCATCTTTAATCTGCTCATCCACCAACAGACGCGAGCCCGCCACACAGCTCTGTCCTGAGGCGGAGAAGATGGCCGCCACCTGCGCATTGGCTGCACTTTCTAAATCGGCATCGGCAAACACGATAAACGGTGATTTTCCGCCTAATTCCAGTGAGGTACTGGCCAGGTTTTCTGCACTGTTGCGAATAATATGGCGCGCGGTATCAGCTCCGCCGGTAAAGGCAATGTGATCAACCAGCGGATGCTGTGTCAGCACCGTGCCACATCCTTCAGCAAATCCGGTGATCACGTTGATGACGCCAGCCGGGAAACCGGCCTCATGCACCAACTCCGCAAAGGCCAGTAGTGGCGTCGGAGCAACTTCTGCCGCTTTCACCACCACCGTACAGCCGGCCGCGATGGCAGGCCCGATTTTCACCGCGGAGAGAAACAGCTGACTGTTCCAGGGAATAATGGCCGCAACCACCCCCACCGGCTCGCGCTTGATCCAGGTTTCCATATCGGCTTTGTCGATGCTGAGCGTGGCGCCATCCATCTTGTCGGCCAGTCCGGCATAGAAGCGATAGTATTCTGCCACGTAAGCTATCTGCGCCTGGGTTTCACGGATGATTTTGCCGGTATCGAGCGTTTCCAGGCGTGCCAGTTTTGGCGCGTCACGTTCAATCAAATCGGCCAGCTTCAACAGCAATTTGCCGCGCGCACCGGCGGTTAATCCACGCCACACGTCAGATTCAAAAGCACGAGCCGCCGCCTGGACCGCGCGGTCGGTTTGCTCGCTGCGCGCTTCGGCTATATTGGCCCACGGCTCAGCGGTGGCCGGGTTCAGCGAGGTAAAACTCGCTGCACCTGCGTCAAATTGGCCATCGATATAGAGTTTGAAGGATTCCATGACGTCTCCGCTTAGTGAAATGCAGGTGCAACGTGTTGAATAAAGCGTTCCAGCGAGGCTTTTTTGCGCTCGAAGGTCATACCGCTGTCCAGCCACAAGGCGTACTCATCGTAGCCCATCGCCTCATAGTTTTTCAGGCGCGCGATCACCTGGTCAGGATTACCGATCGCCAGGTTTTTTCGCATCCCTTCCACGCTGTAATAAGTGTTCGCCGCGATCTCTTCTTCCGTCAGCGGCTTAATCAGGCCTTGCTCAACCGGGCGCTCGTTCTTAAACCAGGCGCCGAAGTAGTTATAAAAACGATTGAGCTCAACAGCGGCTTGCTGCGCATCTGCCTCATCCTCCGCGACGAATCCATGCTGCAGCAGCATGATCTTCAGCGGCTGATCGGGTGCGTATTCACGGCAGGCATCTTTAAAGGTGGTGATCAGGCGCGTGATCTCCTCTTCCCCCTGATGCAACGGCGTACATTGCACGTTGCAACCGTTCTTCACCGCAAACTCATGACTGTTCGGATCGCGGGCGGCGACCCAGATCGGCGGATGCGGCTGCTGTTTAGGCTGTGGCGATGACGTCGTAGACGGGAAATTCCAGAACTCACCCTTGTGTTCGTAATCCCCTTTCCACAACGCTTTCACTGCCGGAACCAGCTCTCGCATACGCTGGCCCGCTTCCCAGGCATCCATTCCCGGCATCAAACGCTCGTATTCATAGGAGTACGCACCGCGTGCAATCCCGAGATCCAGACGCCCTTTGGTGATCAAGTCTGTCATTGCCGCTTCGCCCGCCAGGCGGATCGGATGGGTAAACGGCGCAATAATGGTGCCGGTGCCGAGTCGGACGTTTTGCGTGCGGCTGGCAATATCCACCAGGTTGATAAACGGGTTCGGCGCAATGGTGAAGTTCATACCGTGGTGTTCGCCGGTCCAGATGGCGTGCAAACCGCCTTTATCCGCGATTTCACACAGTTCCATCATTTCATCGTACAGCTGGTCCTGCGCGTCATCCGCTGACACGCGCTCCATGTGCAGGAACAGGGAAAGTTTCATACCACCTCCTGATGCGACGGAGCAAAGAAGTGGCGCACTGAGCCTTCAACTTCATCGCCATAATAAAGGCCGTAATTGCCCACTGCATTTTCACGGATGAAACGATCCACCAGCGATTTCAACGCGCTGTCCGGTACCGGCAGTTGCGCCAGCGCGTGGACATCCACCCATTCGCCCTGCTGTACCGCTGGCAAGGTGCTGCCGGTCGGTTGCGCGCAGAGGAACACGATATGCTGCTGTTTCTTCTGGCGGTCTTCCCAGATGGAGTAGACAAAACCCGGGCTGGCTTCGATGTTGAGTCCATCGAACACCTGTTTCAGGGTTTCACTGACGCTGCGGTTATTCACCGTTTGCGACGGCAGGCCATAACCATTCTCTTTCTTCACCACCAGCGCCTGACCCGCAGACTCAATCAACGCACTGACCACCACATTAGGCCCGGCAATCAGAGACTCGGCATTCTGATAAGGCGTGAAGTACGCGCCGCGATAGTAGCCCAGCCCCGGGGTGCCGCAGGAATCGAACTGCTCAACTTTGCCGATCAGGATCGCGTGGTCACCGGCATCCACCACCTGATGCATCGCGCATTCAAACCAGGCGGAGCTGTCATCCAGCAGCGGCGTGTTGAACTCCCCTTTACGCCACTTCACCAATGAGAAGCGATCGGCAATCTTCTGCGCGAAGATGTTCGACGTCTCTTTCTGCTGCTCCGCCAGGATGTTAATAGCGAAGTGCGGGCACTGAGTGAAGTTGTCGAAATTGGCGGAGCGCTTATCGATGCTCACCAGCAGCAGCGCGGGATCGAGCGATACCGAAGAAAACGAATTGGCGGTGAAACCAATCGGCTGCCCCTGCGCATCGTTGGTGGTGACCACAGTGACACCGGTCATGAAGGCGCCAAAGGCGTCGCGTAACTGTCTGCGTTTATCTGCGTCCATAAGTTACTCCTTTACAGGCTCTTTTTGCGTGACGGCAGCAGCAACCGGATTGAGGAACGATAAAATCTCTTCGTTCACACGGTCGGCATCCGTCAGATTCAACATGTGTTTAGCGTTAGCGACCACCACCGCCTGCCCCTGGCGCGCGGCCTGGGCCATCTGGCGCGTCATGTCTGGATTCGAATTGGCATCCAGTTCACCGGTCATCACCAACACCGGACATTGCATTTCGTTCCAGCGTTCTGAATAAAAGCGATCTCCGGCCGCAAACGCCTGATAGGCGCGGGCATAGCCGTCGAGATTCACCTGCTGCAACCACGCGCCCACTTTTTTACGCAGGGGCTGTTCGTGGTGATCATCACTGAACCAGCGATCCAGCGGGGCATCGAGCCGCACATTACCGCTGGCCAGCTCTTGTGCCCGCTGCAACACGGCGTTGCGTGCAGAGTCGTTACGTTTAAACACGCCGCTCATCACAATCGCGTGATTCACCAACTGGGGATAATCGATGGCAATCCCGGCAGTAATCAACGCCCCCATTGAGTGTCCGGCCACGGCAAAGCTGGATTCCGGTTGTGTCTTCAGGAACAGGGCCAGCCACTGCACGTAATCTTTCAGGGTGGCGGGATGGCGAAAACCGCTGCTTTCGCCATGGCCCGGCATATCCACCGCGATCACGCGGAAATAGCGACTCAGCACGTCCATTTGCGGGAACCAGGCGTCAGCGTTCATGCCGACGCCGTGGACCAACACCAGCGGCGTGCCTTGTCCAGCCTCCAGGTAACTCACCTGGAGACCTAACTCAGATAGCTGCTGGGTTTTTCTGGTCATGGCCTAACTCTTTCAGGTCAAGGTAACGGTTGCCGATACGATGATGCGGACGGCCGCCCAGTGCCGCGCCCAACGCGATCACAATCTCATCGCTGAATGGCGCATCGTTGATGTTGAACTGCATGGTGAGGTAGTGCTCACGCGTGCCTTCGTCATCAGTGCCCATCATCGGCACCAGAATGGGCGTATTGGCTGGACCGCGGGTGTTGTTAAAGGCCAGATAGGTTTTACCCTTTACCGCTGAGCGATAATGGTTACCGAAATGCAGGGTGTGAATCAGCGCTGACGCGTGTTCCAGTTCGCCGTTCAGACCAACGACGGCGCTTTTGCCATAAGCCACAACCTTGTCGCCGCCGCCCGCTTCTTTCACGATTAACCCGGTCAGTAACTCGCC
Source organism: Pantoea sp. USMM079 (assembly GCF_037153115.1). Lineage (NCBI taxonomy): Bacteria > Pseudomonadati > Pseudomonadota > Gammaproteobacteria > Enterobacterales > Erwiniaceae > Pantoea > Pantoea sp. USMM079. Next base: position 83,547 of record NZ_JBBCKX010000018.1, on the reverse strand, counting down.
CAACACGGGTGCCATTTCACGAATCTTAGGGGCGAGATCTTCCACGAACCCCTCACCTGCCCACGGATTCTTCACCACGGCAGCCGCCGCAATCATCACCAGCGGTGTCGTCGCCGCTTTGCCGCCGTCGGAGTAAATGGTCTCGGTGGTAACGAACGTCTTGCGTATATCTGGATGCATGGTCAGAACCTCATTCAAGTTAACGGTTTGTTAATCTGGTGTGTCGGGGAGTGATATAACACTGAGATTTCTGGCATGTCAAAAGTTGGTATACCAACATACGGTATTAAATTTTTCCGGCGTTTTTGCTATGCTTAAGCGACGCAAAACCCCGCCATGACTGGGGGGATGGGGATCAAAAAGGCAATGTGTCACCGGCGGTTTGAGAAGCGGGATGAGTGTGATTGAGGTCATAAAAATCACACGAATTATCTTGGCAGTCTTTTCATAACGGCATGAATTCACGAAGTTTTGATTATTCCTCAAGGATATTTTTATTTCGTGCTCAGACCGCATGATGAAACTGTGAGCTAACGCTGATTTCAACGGGCGGGTCGGTGAGAAGTCGATAGGCGGTGGTAGCAAAGAGAGTAAAGGCGGCGTTGCTTTCAGAACGGAAACAGTGCTAATAGTTAAAACGCTTGCAGGACATGACATTGACTTCAGGCTGAATTTTTAAATTTCAACGAAGAGACGATTATGGATGCGAGTCATTCCCTAAAAATTGAAAATACGCCGGTGACGCTACGTGAACTGGCACTGGCCAAAGTTCGTCAGGCCATTATCTCGGGATACTTTAAAGCTGGCGACCGTTTGGTTGAACGCTCACTGTGTGATGAATTAGGTGTAAGCCGTACCGTGGTGCGCGAAGTCATTCGCTATCTGGAAGCGGAAGGTTTAATTGAAAACCTGCCGAAAAAAGGCCCGATTGTGGCGATATTAACCTGGGAAGTGGCCGAGCAGATTTACGATATTCGTATCCTGCTGGAATCCGAAGCGGCGAAGGATTGCGCAAAATTAGCCACCAGCAGTGATAAAAAGAATCTGCACAAGAAACTCCTGCGCATTGCTAAAGCCTCGCACGATCATGATGATATTGAACGCGTTGAAGCGTCTCAGGCCTTTTATGAAGCACTCTTTTCCATTGCAAAACATCATATTGCGTGGGAAATCGTCCAGCGCCTGAATAGTCGTATTAGTCGACTGCGCGCACTGACCCTGCGCAGTCCGGAGCGTCAGGTGGCGGGTTTTGAACGTATGTCGCGAATTTATGAAGCGATTGAAGAAAATAATGCCGAAAAAGCGAAAGAGGCTGTCAAACAGCATCTTTCAGAAGCGGCCACGCTGGCTAAATCTATTCTGACCGCCGAGGAAAAATAATGTCTGCTTATTGGATCGCCCACGTCAATATTGAGGATGCACAGCAGTACCAGAATTATATTGAGCTGGCACCGCTTGCGTTTAAAAAATATCAGGCGAAATTTATCGCTCGCGGTGAAAATGCCACCTCACTTGAGGGTGATGAATTTAAGAAGCATGTGATCATTGAATTCCCCGATTATCAAACGGCGCTGGACTGCTATCATTCTGACGAGTATCAGTTAGCCAAAAAGCAGCGTGAGAACGTGGCAACAGCCATGATCACCATTGTGGATGGGCTGGCGTAGAATTGGACCTACTCCCCAGAGTTGATTTGCCGCTCAATTCCTCAGTTTAAAAAGCTAAGCAATCAGATCGCTCTGCCCCGCTTCAGCCCCGCATATCCTTAGGTGCAAAGCCATATTTTTTGCGGAAAGCGACGGAGAAATGGGCGGGCGAATAACCGACTTGATAGGCCACTGAAGAGACGCTGGCTTCCCCCGTCGACAACATACGCCAGGCGGTTTCGAGTCGCAGCGTTTGCAAATAGCCGTAGATGCTCTGATTAAACAGGCGTCGGAACCCGGCGGTGAGTTTACGCGTGTTCAGGCCAACTTTAGCGCTGAGATCACGAATGGAGGGAGGTGAGTCGATGTGCTCAGCGAGCAAGTTTTTCACATCATGCAGCCGGGCAATATCGCACGCGCTTAGGCGTAATGTTGATTGCTGCAACGTTTTGTCTTCACTGACCAGACTATCCAGCGTGTGAGCGACGATCTCCAGCGCTTTGCCCGTCATATACAACTGTCGTGCAACACCTTGCAGCGGGTTGGTAAACAGTTGAGCTCTCAGGCCGTTCAGGCATTTTGGCGTTGCCTGAATACGCATGCCAGGATTTGCGGATAAATCGAGCTGCATGCCTGCAGTCAGTGTGTTGATGGAGTCGGCGCAAAGATGCTGGCTCAACGAGTGCGTAGAGATATTCACGGCGGTGTAATTCAAATCAGCACCAGGCAGTAAGCACTGACTTGCGTGCGCTAAGTCCTGACTCCAGACAGCACAAAGTGCCGGGCCTTTGATATGCCGCTCAGCCTGCTGAGGGAAACGGCACAGCAATTCACCACTTTCAATGATGATGATTTTCAGCCCCACAAACAGCTGCTCATCCTGCCAGATCGCCCGCTGCGGGTTAACGCTGCCGCTGGTGAGTGAAATATCACCTCGCAACAACATCTGTACTCCGCCATCACCTCCCTGGCTAAGTTTGCTCTTTCTGGCGGAAAGCTTCTGAGAATCCATCTTTAACCCTACTGTGATATGAGTGATATTGATTATCATTCTCAATGTAAGCGTTTTGTAAATGCCTGTCCATGGGTATATCGAGACGCAAACCGCTAGTTGGCAGCAGAATCAGCACCGACCCTAAATTGACTTCCCGGCCACACCGGGAAGTTTCATTTTGCATTTTTTTCTAAAGAAAGAGTTCGGCAAGCGAAAGTGTTGCTGATTGTCTGTCCACATTCTCACTGACACACTTTTAGCCGACAAAAAAGTCGCTTCTATTGTGGAGAATATCTTGGAAAACAATAATAAAAATTGGGCGCGCTGGACCACGCCCCTTACCTGCCTTGCGCTGTTAATTAATGCCCATTGCGCGCTGGCAGAAGATACCTTGCAAGTCACGGCAGACAGCAAAACGGCACCAGAAAAAGGCTACGTTGCACAGACCAGCACTACGGCAAGCCGCACCAATGAATCCATTCTCGCCACGCCTCAGTCAGTATCGGTGATCACCCGCAGCGAAATGGACGATCGTAATGTGCAGAGCACCACCCAGGCCCTGCAATACACACCGGGAGTGTATGCCTCAACCTCTGCGATCTCGTCCCGCTTTGACTACTTCAACATCCGTGGTTTTGATTCAACACTGAACGGGACCTTGCTGGATGGATTGCGATCCACCACTCAGCAGTCCTACGTCCGCTACGAACCTTACGGATTGGAACAACTGGACGTGCTGCGTGGCCCCAATGGTTTCCTTTACGGCGCAGGATCGCCAGGCGGTATTATCAACGCCATCAGCAAGCGTCCCACGTTAAATGCACAACATGAAGTGGCCATTCAGACCGGCAGTCATGGCCGCATGCAGGGCCAGTTCGACACCTCCGGGCCGCTTAACGATGATAAAACACTGCTCTATCGCGTGGTGGGTGTAGGGCGTGACAGCAATACCCAGTTCAACAACGTCCCGGATGACACCCTGTACCTGGCGCCTTCCTTGACCTGGCGCCCCGATGCAGACACCTCATTGACCGTATTGGCCTCGGTTAGCCGCAATAAATTTGGCCCACCACGCCCTTACCTGCCGCTATATGGCACCTTACTCAGCAACCCTAACGGGCAGGTCAACCGCAACAGTTATCTTGATGGAACCAATCTCGATAACCATATGACCCAGAGCAATCTGGGTTACGAACTTGACCACCATTTTGGCGACCGTTGGACCTTCCATTCCGCCAGCCGTTACACCGAAACCGACCTGATGACGCAAACGCTTTCAGGCGCGTCGCTGGCGGCGGACATGCGCACCCTGAATCGCGTGGCCTATGAGTTCGGTATCAAGGGGAAAATCTTCGCCACCGATAACAACCTCAAGACCGAATGGGATGCTGGACCCGTACACGGCTCCAGCGTCGCAGGCGTGTCGTTCCGCCACACCGGGGAGGATTACTATCTGAACTATGGCCGGGCCAGCAGCATTGATATTTACCAGCCGACCGGCAATGGTCGCTTCCCGACGACCTCGCCCTATACCTGCACGCAGCAGAATGCTAACGAAACCGGCGTTTACCTCTCTAACAGCCTCGCGTTGTTCCAGCATCTGAACCTCGACCTCTCTGCGCGTCAGGACTGGGCTTCGGTGAACACCAAAAACCGTCTCAACGACACTTACACTTCGCAGGACGATCAGCGCTTCACCTGGCGGGCAGGCTTAAGCTGGATAACGGATATCGGGGTGGCACCTTATGTCAGTTATGCCACCTCATTTGCGCCAGTGCTGGGCACCAATTTCTATGGTGACGCCTACAAACCCACCACCGGAAAACAGTGGGAAGTCGGTGTGAAGTATCAGCCAGAACAGATTGACGCACTGTTTACGCTGGCATGGTTCGACCTGACGCAGGACAACGTGCAGACCACCGATCCCGACAATACGTTGAACAAAATTCAGACCGGACAGGTTACCTCGAAAGGGATCGAAGCCTCAGCCACCGCCAACCTCACCGATGACTGGAAACTGATTGCCAGTTACAGCTGGAACAATCTTGAGACCAGCAAGACCACAGTGGCCGGTGCACAGGGCAAAACGCCCACCGCCATGCCCGAGCATATGGCCTCTCTGTGGAGCAATTACACCGTCGCGAGTGGCCCGCTGGCTTCATTGGGCTTAGGCGCGGGTGTGCGCTATGTCGGCTCGACCTGGGCTGACACCAACAACACCATCAAAGTACCGGACTACACCGTGGTTGATGCCGCCATTCACTACGACCTGGGTCAGATCAATGCCCATCTTAATGGGCTGAATGTGGCACTTAACGCCAATAACCTGCTTAACAAACATTATTGGGTCAGTTGCTCAACCACCACGTGCACCACCGGTTATGACCGCTCGTTAAGCGCCACCCTGTCCTATCGCTGGTAAGTTAAGGAAAACATCATGATGAGAAAATCCAACCTGATAATGTGGCTGTGCGCACTCTGCCTGATGTGCAGTGCTTCTTCAGCGTGGGCAACGATTACAGTCACCGATATGCTGCAGCGTCAAGTGACTCTGCCTGAACCAGCAAAACGCGTGGTGCTGGGAGAGAGTCGCCACATCATTACGCTGGCGCTGCTGGAGAAAGATCCTTTCCATAATCTGGTGGGCTGGGGAGACGATCTCCAGCGCTACTCACCGGCTACCTGGGAGGCGATAAAAAAACAGTATCCCGCGGCCAGCCACATACCGGTGCTGGGCACCATGAACAGCGGTACCTTTTCAATGGAGGCGACAATCGCGGCTAAACCGGATCTGGTGATCTTCACCCTGTATGGACCGATTCCACCGGGACTCGATGCTCTGGATGCGGCCCACATCCCCTATGTGTTTGTTGATTTCTTCCGCAAACCGCTGGTGAACACCGTGCCAAGCCTGAAGATGCTCGGTCAGTTACTCGGTCAGGAGGCGCAGGCCGATCAGGTGATCGCGTTCTGGCAACAGCATATGGATGAGGTTGCAAAACGCCTGGCGAATGTCAGCACGCGTCCCTCGGTATTTTTCCATCTCAATCCGGGTAAAGGCGATTGCTGCTTTACCTCGGGACCCAGCAATATGAGCGATTTCATTGCTGCGGCAGGTGGACATAACATTGGCGCCGACATGCTGAGCGCGCCAATCGGCAAACTGAACCCTGAATACATCCTGTCACGTAACCCTGATTTTTATCTGATGGGCGGTGGCTCTGCCGTGAGCCGCGACGGATTAAAAATCGGCACCGGAGCCGATGCAAAGCAGGTCGTCCAGAGCAGTCAGCACCTCCTGACCGCGCCAGAAATCGCCCATTTACCGGCGGTGAAAGCCGGGCATACGGGTGGCGTCTGGTTATTCTTCTTCGACAGCCCGCTCTATTTCGTCGGGATCGAGGCCATGGCGAAAATGTTTCATCCCGCGCTGTTTGCTGATGTGCACCCTGAGGCGACGCTAAACACCGTAACCAGCCAGTGGTTGTCGGTGCCGCTAAAGGGCACATTCTGGACGGCACTACCTGCGCAATAAGCACTGCAGGGCAGCGCTGTTTGGCGCTACCCTCGGGGAAACCACGATGAAATCACCCTCGAAGCTTCTGACGGCGCAGATCCTTCCTGCGCTAACACTCAACCTGCTGTCAGGCATCTTGATTACCGTAAGCTACCTGCTACAGGCACTGCTGTTTACGCAATCGATCATGGCGCTGAATGCATCTACATCGACTACGCTCATGATGCTGCTTGTGATGCTGGCGGGAAATGCACTGCTCAGGGCCGTGTTGATGGGTTTCAGGGCCATGCAAACCGAGCAGTTAGCTGCAAATGTGCGCACCCGTTTGCGTCTGCAGCTGTTTCGCCCTCTGCTGACACCTGGCTTTGATATCATGCAACACCATTCAGCGGCAAAATTACAGGCCACGCTGGTTGAGGGCGTGGAAGTGATGGAAGGATTTTACAGCCGCTATCTGCCCGCACTGCTACTGGCTTTACTCAGCGGTGCCGTCACGGTGATCACCCTGGCCAGTTTCGACCTGCTCTCAGGCGCCATAATGCTGCTCTTTTTGGTGGCCTGCCCGGTGATGGATCATCTGTTTATGCGTCAGCAACGTCGGCATATTGTGGGTGTATTTGCCGCCATGCAGCAGTTTGCAGAGGATTTTATGGATGCGCTACGCGGCATGCTGACACTCAAAGCCTGTAATGCTGTGCCACGCTTTCGCGCCAAAATAGCAGACCACGCGGCATCACTCCGCCGCGAATCCATGACAGCCCTGCGAGTGACGATGATGCGTGGCGGTATCACTCGCTTCGTATCGCTACTCGGTACTTCCGGGCTTCTTATCATCAACGCCTGGCGCACCATGCAGGGTACTGTGGATCCCGCCCTGTTGCTATTGACGCTGTTTATCACCTGGGAGGCGTTTCGCCCTATCCTTCAGCTGGAAACGGTATTCCATACCTTGTGGGCCGCGCAGGAGATGCGCCCGGCAATGCAGGAATTGGCCGCCTCCACTGCCACCCTCCACGACCCTGACTTTCCCCACCCGATGCCAGCTGGCAACACGCTGCATTTAAAGGCGATCACTTATCGCTGGCCAGGCCAGCATCAGCCGCTTTTCAACAACCTGACGCTGACCATTGCAGAGAATCGCCACACCGCCTTTATCGGACCTTCAGGGTCGGGCAAGAGCACGCTGTTTCAGCTGATCACCCGATTTATCGCACCGCAATCAGGCGCGATTTTTTTGGGGGATGAGCCGATCAGTGAGCTTTCGATTGCCGCATTTCGCCGTCGTATCAGCTGGGTGTCGCAGCAGGTTTTCTTGATTGACGGCACCCTGGCTGAAAATTTACGGCTGGGCCGCCCTGACGTCACTGAAGCGGAAATCTGGCAGGCATTGCAGCAGGCGCAACTGGCAGAATGGGTTCAATCACTGCCTCAGCGCCTGAATACACTGGTGGGTGAAAATGGCGGGCTGTTGTCCGGCGGGCAGCGGCAACGACTGGCTATCGCGCGCGCACTACTCAAACAGTCCCCCATTCTCATTCTGGATGAAATCACCTCGAATCTTGATGTGGTCAACGAGGCAGCCATCCAACGGGTCATCTCATCGCTCAGCGGTCATTGCACACTCATTAGCATTGCACATCGGCTGAAAACCATTGCGCAAGCCGATCACATCGTGGTGCTGCAGGACGGTGACATCATCGAACAGGGTTCACCCGCCCGTCTGAGGTTTGAAAACGGCTATTACGCTTCGCTGCTTCAATCGCAGGAGACAATCCTTTGAACACCAACACGCCTCCCGTTGCCCCATCACTTTGGCGAGCGCTGCTTTCGCCCCTCAGGGCACATCAGTCTCGGCTCTTCTCCACACTGGCAGCAGGGATCGTAGCGCAATGCACAACCTTCACCTGCATGATTATCGCGGGCTGGATCTGCACCCTGGTGCTCAGCGGTTCATCGCCCGATACCTTGTGGTTCTTCACCGCTGTTCTGGCCTTCTGCGTGGTGCTGACCGCCCTGGCCCGCTGGGCTCTGGCGTGGTTATCACATGACCTGGCCTTCGCACTGATTGAAACGCTGCAAATGAGCATCTTTGATGGCATCGCACGCGCTTCGCCTGGACGTTCACATAAGCAACGTATGGGGGACATCGCGGCGACAGCCACCAGCGATGCCGAGCTGATGGAGCGTTTTTATGCGCACATGCTGGTGGACTACCTCACCGCGTTTCTGATGCCTGGGAATGCCCTCGTAATATTGCTGTTCGTGAGCCCCTGGCTGTGTGTGATTTTTTTTCCTTGTGTGTTGATGATTGTCCTGGCGCCGTTGTTCTCGGCGCGATGGGCGAAAAAACAGGGAAAAGCCGTCGCAGAAAGCAAAAGCGTGTTAAACAGCCATATTGCCGAACTCGCACAGGGCTGGAGAGACATTCAGATGTTTGGTGCTGAAGGTCGCTACAGCATGACGTTGCAGCAGGCCAACGCCAGATTAAACAACGCACAACGCAAATACGGGGCGCGTAACGGACTGGAGCAGGGATTGCGGGATGGCCTGATGGCGCTTTCACTGATTGCACTGCTTGTGGCCAGTCTTAACTCCTCTCATGACGCAGGACTGTCGCTCGCCTGGCTGCCGTTTATCCTCAGTATCGGCGCCGCGGCAATCGTTCCTCTGCTGGAAGTTTTGCAGGTCGGCGGGCAATGGGGCGCATTGAGAGCCAGTGCCGAGCGCATCTTTTTACTCCAGCAGTTACCTGAACAGGTTCATGACGGCCTGGCGTCAATAAATCCTCAGGGGCATCGACTGCAATTTAACAACGTCAGTTTTTGTTACCCGCAAAGCGATACCCCAGTGCTGAATAACCTGAGCTTCACCATTGAACCGGGAGAAAGAGTGGCCATCGCGGGTATGTCAGGCAGCGGTAAGACCACCCTCGCCTATTTATTGCTGCGCTTCTACGATCCGACATCAGGCACGCTGTCACTCAATGGCACAGACCTGTCGGCATTTAGCCTGAAGACGTTGCGACAGCAGATTGCCTGGGTATCGCAGGAGAGTTGGCTGTTTAACGATACCATTGAGAACAACATTCGCCTGGGCCGCCCCGATGCCACCTTTAGCCAGATTGAACAGGCAGCGAAATCCGCCTGTGCGAATGAATTCATCTGCAAATTGCCACAGGGCTATCAAACCATCTGCACTAAAGGAGGCGAAAACTTGTCGGGAGGCCAGCGTCAGCGTATCGCTTTGGCACGAGCTTTAGTCAGTGACGCACCGGTGATAATACTGGATGAAGTCTCTGCCGGTTTAGATGGGGAAAATGAGCGCATGATCCTTGCCGCCCTTGAGTCTCTTCCTAAAACCTGCACCCTTATTATGATCGCGCATCGTATCCCGATGCTCAAATCCGCCGAACGCATTCTGCTGCTCGCCAACGGACGAATCGCAGCAGCGGGCAGCTTTGATGCGTTAACCGCTGAAGGCACATCTCTTTCAGCATTGCTGGAGAATCAACATACAAAGTAAGCACTCGCCTATCGTTTGCTGTAAGGTTCAGTTGCACGTACACCCTCATGATGACGCTGGTGACGCCTCAAAATCTGGCGTCACCATTCTCTTTGAATTTGATCACCCCATAATCTGAACACAGATCACAAAATCGGTACGCATAATTTTGTAATCGATTACTTTAAGTTAATTTGTAATCGATTACTTATGATAAGGAGCTGAATTAAGATGAAAAAATTGATGGTGTTGGCCGGGATATTATCCATGGTGAGTGCTGTGACCTCGCAGGCGTCAGCAGCAGGTGTTGAAGATGAAATTGGACTGCAGATGTACACCTTACGTAATGTCGGCACCCCGGCAGAACAGTTCGCCATGGCCCATAAAGCGGGCTTCGAGCACGTTGAGCTGGTAGGCACGCATGGTCTGGCAGCCAAAGAGCTGAAATCCTTGCTGGATAAAAATCACCTGACCGTCACCTCATCCCACGTGCAATTAACGGCACTGGAGAGCGACTACGCACAGACCGTGGCGTTCAATAAAGCGGTGGGTAATCACACCATCGTGGTTCCGTGGATCAAACCGGAAGATCGCCCGGACAGCACCAAAGCATGGATAGACTATGCACAACGCCTGGATAAACTCGGCGCGAAACTGCGTAAAGACGGCATGCAGCTCGCCTATCACAATCATAATTTCGAAATGAAAAAGTACGATGGCGTGACCGCGCTGGAGATCATCTTCAATCATTCACGGGCAGAAAATCTGAAACTGGAGATGGACGCGGCGTGGGTTTCACGCGGCGGTCAGGATCCGGCGCGCCTTTTGAAAGAGTATCCGGGACGGATCTATGCGATTCACGCCAAGGATAATGCGTCGATTGGTATCCGCGACGATGAGATGAATTTTGCGCCGCTGGGCGAAGGCTTGCTGGACTGGAAAACCATTCTCACTGCCGCCAAAGCCAGCGGCGTGAAGTGGTTTATCATCGAGCACGACAAGCCGAAGGATGCCTGGAGCATCATCACCACTTCACATCAGAATCTGCGTGCGGCGCTGGAAAAACTGCCGCATTAAGCGATCAGGCACTGGCGCGCACGATCAGGCGCCAGTCCATCATGACGCGCTCAGTTGGCGATTGCGGGTCGTCAATCTTCTGTAGCAGCAGGCTGAACGCGGTCCGCCCGATATCGCGCGAGGGCTGCGCGATGGTGGTCAAAGGCGGAGAGATCATTTCAGCCAGTTCCGACCCGTCAAAGCCCGCAACAGCGATATCCTGCGGAACCTGATGTCCCGCGGCCTGGATAGCGGCCATCGCCCCGGCAGCCAGCGTGTCGGAGACGGCAAATACCGCATCAGGCTGCGTATCTGCGCTGAGTAACGCTTCCATCGCGCGCTTGCCAGCGTTAAAACTCAGCTCACTCGCGTAACTCACCGCCTGCCATGACAGACCGCATTGTTCCAGCTCCTGCTGATAGCCCTGCTGACGCAGTTGGGCGTACTTATAGCTCAAATCATGATTAATCAGGGCAATACGTTTGCGTCCGCTGGCCACCAGATGCGCCACCAGCTGGCGCGAAGCATGGACATCATCGATGCCCACACAGGAAATATCGCCGGCATCGGCGTATTCGGCACACTGCACCCAGGGCATGTTGCCGATCAGCTGTGTCAGTTCAGTCAGCGTGGTGAAAGCATCCATGGTGATCACCCCATCCACCATTTTGCCTGCCAGCAGTTGCAGACTTGAGCGGGAGCGATTGATGTCCGATCCGGAGTTACACAGCAGAATGCGATAACCATTCTGCTCGGCCTGCTCTTCGATACCTTTCACAATTTCAGCGCAAAACGGGTTGGAGATATCAGAAACCAGCACCAGCACCATGGAGCTCCGCGCGGTGCGCAGCTGACGGGCTAACAGATTTGGCTGGTAGTTGCTGGCTTTAATGGCTTCCAGCACCTTATCCCGGTTTTTATCCTTTACGGTGTCACTGTTATTAAGCACGCGTGACACCGTGGCCACGGAAACACCGGCCAGCTTCGCGATTTTCTGAATGGACATGATGACTCAACTTCCTGCGTCAGTTTCTGAATTGCAGGCTACCATAAATCGACGCGTGACAATAAGTTAGGCAGGGTGGCTTATGCGGAAGATCAGGCGCGCCGGAACGCGCCTGTGTATCAAATGCTGACGTCGACCCAGCGTTGATCGCGATGGCTTTGTACGATTGCCTCAACGATGGCCATCACCTGCGTACCGTCGCTGAAGTCAGCAAAGTGTCGTTCATCTTGCGCCGGCATCTCGCCCTTCTCCACCGCCTGATAAAACTGCTGCATCATGGCGCGAAAAGCATCGGGCCAGCCTTCGATGTGCCCGCCGGGAAAACGGGCACGGGCGGCAACATCGCGGTTCATCAATGTTGCATCGTCCGTCAGGGTTTGATTGGCCTGATGACGATGACCGACCCACAACTGCTGTGGCACTTCCTGATCCCACGCCAGCGAGGCCTGACTGCCGTTCACCTCCATATAGAGGCGATTTTTGCGCCCCGCCGCCACTTGTGACACGCTCAAACAGCCTTTACTGCCATCTTCGAAACGCAGCAGCACAAAGCCCAGATCTTCCGTATTCACCGGACAATCCTGATACTGGGCCTGCTGTGTCTGTGCGCTGAAGGTGGCCTGACCCGCCAGATTGGCTTTGCGAGTGGGCCAGACGATGGCGAGGTCAGCCATCACCGCCACTATCTTGCGGCCAGTGACAAACTGTATGGTGTCGCACCAGTGAGAACCGATATCCGCGACTGCACGCGATGCACCGCCCTTGTCGGCCTCCACACGCCAGTTGTAATCCGTCTCTTCCAGCATCCAGTCCTGTAAGTAGCTGCCCTGAACGGCAAAGGTGCGGCCCGTTTCGCCGCTGCGCACCATGCTCGTGGCTTGCTGCACCATCGCAAACTGTCGGTACACAAAGCTGACCCCGTTGACCACGCCTGCCTGTTCTGCCAGTGCCACTAATTCACGCGCTTCACCCATCGTCATGCAAAGTGGTTTTTCCGAGAACAGGTGCTTACCGGCGAGTAAAACCTGCTTATTGATGGCGGCATGAAGGTGATTGGGCGTGCAATTGTGCACAGCATGCAGGTCTGGATGCTGTAAAAAGGTGACAATGTCACCATAGGCGTGCGGCACGTGCAATTGCGCCGCCTGTGCTTGTGCTTTCTCCAGCGTGGAGTCGCACAGTGCCACAACATTAATATTGCCAAGGCGCCTTAGAGCCTCAATGTGCGCGGGGCCGATAAATCCGCTGCCGATAATCCCGACATTAATCATTTAGGTTCCTCCTTGAGTCCGAGCTGCGCCCGGATACTGCCGCTGTCATCCTGCGCGGCAAAATCATCGAAGGCGCGGCCGGCGACCGGAATGATGTGGCGTTGAATGAACTCAGCCCCTTCCCGTGCGCCGGTTTCTGCATCTTTCAGGCAGCATTCCCACTCCAGTACCGCCCAGCCGTTGAAATCGTACTGCGCCAGTTTGCTGAAGATGCTTTTGAAATCAATCTGCCCGTCGCCTGGCGAACGGAAACGCCCGGCGCGATCGATCCAGTTTTGATAGCCGCCATACACCCCGCTGCGGCCATTGCGCTGATACTCCGCATCTTTGACGTGGAAGGCTTTGATACGCGAATGATAGATATCGATGAACTGCAGGTAATCAATGTGCTGAAGATGCAGATGGCTGGGATCAAACAGGATATTGCAACGAGAATGGTGCTTTACCTGTTCAAGAAAACGCTCAAAGGTGGCGCCATCGTGCAGGTCCTCGCCTGGGTGTAATTCGTAACACACATTCACGCCATGCTGATCATACACATCCAGCACTGGCTGCCAGCGACGGGCGAGTTCCTTAAAGGCCTCATCCAGCAACTGCGGGTTGTGTGGCGGCCACGGGTAGACATAGGGCCAGGCGAGCGAGCCGGAGAAGGTGGCATGGGCAGTCAGCCCCAGCTTGCTGGAGGCGGCGGCGGCATGTTTAACCTGCTCGATCGCCCAGGCCGTGCGCGCTTCCCGCTTGCCGCGTAGGTGTGACGGTGCAAAATTATCGAAAGCGGCATCATGCGCGGGATGCACGGCAATCAACTGCCCTTCCAGATGCGTCGATAACTCGCTGATGCTGAGGCCATACTGCTTCAGCAATCCCAGCACTTCATCGCAGTAAGTCTGGCTGGTGGCTGCGCGTTGCAGATCAAATATCGCCGGGTGATTGCACGGGATCTGCAAGGCCTGAAATCCCAAAGCGGATGCCCATTTCGCCAGTCCGTCCAGTGAATTGAACGGGGCATCAGCGCCGATAAACTGTGAAAGGAAAATGCCCGGACCTTTTAACGTTTTCAAAAAACCACCTCCAGTAACAACAAAAACTCAATCGCGATACTTAAATGTGAACATAAACAACAGGGCAATCACGGCAGCCGCGATCGCCGGAATCCACCAGAATATGCCCCAACTGGCGGCCGATACCTGACCCGCGACCAGATGGTTATACAGCGCACCTGAAATCTGCGATCCCAGCAGCATGCCGATACCGTAGGTGAACATCACAATCATGCTCTGCGCTTGTCCTTTGACTTTGTCTCCCGCAATGCGATCGGTGTAGATGAAGCCGACGACAAAGAAGAAGTCGTAACAGACGCCGTGCAGCAGAATCCCCAGCCAAATCAGCGCGCGTCCCTCCTCGCCCATGCCCATGGCAAACAGTGCATAACGCACAAACCAGGCGCACATGCCGACCAGCAGCATGTATTTCACGCCCAGTCGGCGAAACAGCAGCGGAATCACCAGCATGAAGAAGATTTCAGACATCTGGCCGAAGGACATCAGTGAGCTGACGTTTTCAACACCGGCGTCGGCCAGCCAGGAAGCGGTGTAGGCGTAGTAAGTGCCCAGCGGAATGGAAATCAGCGTGGCGCAGAGCGAAAAAATGAAGAAGTGACGGATTTTCAGCAGGGCAAACGCATCAGCACAGAACAGATCGCGCGGTCTGAATGGCATACCTTTAGCGGGTGCGGGCGTATGCGGCAGCGTGAGGCTGTAGATTGCCAGAGCCACGGAACAAATCGCCGCCACCGTGAAGACGCTGACACTGGAGGCGATCCCCGTGAACCCGATGAACAGGCCAGCGACAATCCAGCCAATGGTGCCGAACACGCGCACTACCGGGAAACTCTTCTCGCTGCTGGCGAGACTGTGGAAGGCAATATTATTGGTCAGTGCCAGCGTGGGCATGTAGCACAGCGTGTAACCGAACAGTAAGCCGATCAGCAGCGCGCCGTTCTCGGCAATCATCGCCTGAGGCACAAACCACAAAATCACTGCACCGGCCAGATGCATCACCGCCAGGACTTTTTGTGAAGGGAAAAATCGGTCCACCAGCATGCCGAGAACAAACGGCGAAAGAATGGAAGCAATCGGGCCCGCCGAGAAAGCATCGCCAATCAGCAAGGACATGTTGTGCTGCGTCATCACCAATCCCAGCGTGACCGACCAACTGCCCCAGATAAAGAACTGAAGAAACATCATCAGTGACAGCCGTGGAACCAGTATGCGCTGTATTGCCTGGTCTTGCGCGGTGCCTTGTGTTGCAGCAACCATATCCAACCCCCAGAAAGTAATCGATTACAAAATGCGAGAAAACAAAAGTAATCGATTACATAATGGAAATCATCGTGGTTGATCACAAATTTTTTACTTAGGTGGAAAGAGAGGATTGATGGCTGGTGTGGGAGGTGGCGTTGATCAAATTAGGACTGAGTCGCATTACGATGAGTTTCTTTGGGTTTTTAAAACACTCGAGCAACTTCAGGCGCAAAACAGGTCAAGCTTGGATCTGAGCGGTTTATTACTTAAGACGGTTTTTATGTGAGGCTGAAATGTAGTGAGCCGCTTTAATAGTGATTTAAAAAGCCCTTAAACAAGATTTTAGCCATTAAAAGGCTTTATAAATACCCTTAACCAACGCCACTACAATTTATACTTTAAAAGCCTTATAATGAGCTCATAATCTTATTTTATGATACCAGGAGGTTTTAAAATGTCTCTTAACCTCTTCAGTGAATCTGAGATGATTGCTGAACTTGGGCAGCGTCTCAAAGCATATCGCCTTAAGCGCAATATGCTGCAGAAAGAATTGGCTGATAACGCCGGGATTTCAGTTTCCGCACTGAAAAAGCTGGAAAATAACGGTAAAGTGACGCTTGAAAACTTTATGAAGGTCGTGTTTGCACTTCGTCTTGAAAGAGAAATGATGAATTTGTTTACGCCACCCGCATTAAGCATTGCGCAGGTTGAAGCGCTCAACGCCCCAGGCCGGCAAAGAGCAACGAAGCGTAGTTCAAAAAAATCAACCCTTTCATCTTCCAAACAAGGGCCCCTTAACCATGAATCCTAGTTTTTCGGCTCTTCAGCGCCTGGAAGTCATGTATGAAGGCTGGGGAGAACAATGGAGCATGGGCGTGCTGGCGGCAGGCAGGCAGCGTGGCGAGTGGCTGTTCGAATATTCCGAGCAAAGTCTTCAGCATGGCATTGAGTTTTCGCCGCTGCTACATCCACTTGCTAACACAACATACGCAAATTTTGAACGTCATCAGGAAGGCATACCGGGCTTTATCGCGGATTCGCTCCCCGACGGTTGGGGACGTTTATTGATGGATCGGCTGTTACGCCGTAACAGTATCGAACCCGCACGTTTGTCCATACTTGATCGGCTGGCAATGCTGGGCAGCAACATCATGGGTGGATTGACCTACCGTCCGGTATTAGATATGCCAGGCCAGCAAGGAAATGCGCAAAATATTGATGATTTGATTGTTCTTGCGCGGGAAATTCAGGTGGAAGTGGCTGGCCTGGATTCCGATATATTACCCGAACTGGTACGTCTGGGCGGTTCACCACATGGAGCACGTCCTAAAGCGTTGCTGGAGTTTAATCCTGCCAGCGGTAGGATGAGCTCTTACCCTGCAGAAGGCTGCGAGCCCTGGTTAATTAAATTCCCTGCCGCACAGGAAGAATCCTGGGTGTGTGCGCTGGAGGAAGTCTATGCACGTATGGCACGGATGTCAGGTATTGATTTTCCGGAAAGCCACTGGTTTGCCTTGGGGAATGGCTTGTCCGCTTTTGGGGTCAAACGCTTTGATCGTATCAATGGCATGCGGATCCCTACTCTGAGCATGGCTGGAGTGCTACAAGCTGATTTTCGGCTGCCGTGCCTTGATTACAGCGATATTCTGCGTGCAACTGCGATGGTGACACGTTCAGTAAAACAGCGTGAGGTTCAGGCCCGTCGTATGGTATTTAACGTCATCATGAACAACCAGGATGATCACGCGAAGAATTTCGCTTTCACACTCAATGAAAATAAAGAGTGGCAAGTCTCACCGGCGTACGACCTGACCTTTCAGAGCGGTCCGGGTGGCCAGCACCAGTCATCTGTAGTGGGTTATGGCAGCAGTATCTCTCGCAATGCATTGCTTAAGGCTGCCAAGTCTGTGGATATTAGCGAGAAAAACCTGAATCTTATTATTGAGGAAGTCAGTGATGTTGCCCGGACATTTGTTCACACCGCCAACGCATTGGGAGATATGATTCCGGCTACGGTCATCAAAGCAATCGATGCGCAAATACAAGCCAATCTTAGAGCGCTTTAACAGCGTAGGATGCGGAATGACATCAATCTGACCGCTCCATGGATTCATGATTGCGCTTTTACACGCATATAAACATCTAGCTTGCTTGATATTCACTGCCAGAAATTTACACGAGTAACCTCTCACCACGCAAAATTGAGCCCCTATCCATTATAGCTATCTTGTAAACCGTTAAGATGATTTGCAGTGACGCATCGTGAGGTTATCTGCACGAGTGAACGCTTTATCCGGTCATTAATTAAGTAGCCATTAACGTTAGCTTCCTCCGCACCGAGGGTCGTGACAATCATTGTGACCGGGTAACATAAGTTTTTCTGCGTCGACATACTTAAAAATATAACCAAACGCTAAAATCACTGATGGTTAAAATAGAGTTCAAAGCGCAATTATCGACTTCTCATCGCATGGCACACCCCGAAATTTTGAGAAATATCTAAAAATTGACACTTTACGGGCTTTATTATTGATATTTGATGTGTTGTACTTCTGCAAAGAGAGTAACATCGATATACTCTTCCTAAATTCGTTATCAACTGCACCACTTAATTTATTTCGTTCAGCGACAAAATATTCAGGAGAAGTTCATGAGTGATTCACTTAAAGCGTTAAACAATATCCGTACGCTTCGCGCGCAGGCACGTGAAGTGCAGCTTGCAGATCTGGAAGAAATGCTGGAAAAGTTCACTGTTGTTGTGTCAGAGCGCCGTGAAGAAAACAACGCCAGCGAAGCCGCCGTGCGTGAAAAAGAAGAGAAACTGGCTAAATATCGTGAACTGCTGCTGCAGGACGGGATCGACCCGAACGAACTGCTGGGCGCATTAACGCCAACGGGTAAGACTCGCGCTAAACGTGCTCCACGTCCGGCTAAATATAAATATACGGAAGAAGGCGTTGAGAAGCACTGGACCGGTCAGGGTCGCACACCCGCTGTGATTAAAGCTGCTGTTGATGCCGGCAAATCTCTCGATGATTTTCTTATCTAATCGGGCTTTCCCCGTTTAATTTGAGTTATCGAACATTTTTGGTGGGTGTTCCGCCCACCAGAACTTAAATACTGATTGATATCTTCGCTCTCTCCCGCTTTCGTGGAATCCCCTTATTAAGATAATGACGGGGTTAACTATCAACTATTGTCATAGTCATGATCAAATCGCCCGTCCCTGACTTTAATAACGCACAATAATGAGTGCGCCGCCTTGAAATTGTTCTGCCTTACTCAGGTTTAGCTCGCTTTAAAACCAGGTTAAATTCCCGATCCGATTCCAGACTGTTATTTTCAAAACCTTATAAAAGCCAATATGTGACTCAATGTGCGGCAGGAGAGTGGTTGATTGCAGCACGAACATACCAACCACTCATTCAACCGGCTTTTGCACTATAAACACTTGATGACCAGCAAACGAAAGTGGCGTCCCCGTCTGAGGCCAATCACCCATCAGACAAAAGCCGTGGTGCACAAATGTCTGCAGCCAGGCTTCACGCGAAAGAGATAACGTGAACGGCAAATTATGCCCTTCTGTTGCCTGCTGCAGCACTGCAGCGGCGGTTATCCACCTCAGCGAGGAATCTTGTGTGGGTTCAACCACAATCAGTACACCTTCGGGTTTTAATGCATGCCAGATGCCCTGGAGCATGGCATCGAGGCCTTGAGTTGTGTGAAGCACGTCGATTGCCAGTACGGCATCGAGTTGTGACGATGGACAACCTGGCCAGTCCCGCAATGGTTGAAGGTCACCATGGTCAGTGCTTGCGTTAATTTCCAGCACCTGTGGACAATCACTTCCCTGCATTGCCGTTTGTAGCAGTGAGGCGGTAATCTGGCCGAGGTAATCCGCCAGCATGCTCTTTTGATGCATCGCTGGATAAAGGGGGCAGCTCTCGTGCGGTGATAATCGGATGGATGCCAACTGGGGATAGCGCATCACCTCACACAGTGAGTGCTGGTCTGCGAATAATGTGTTGAGGAAAGCCTCTCCCTCAACGTGCCAATCGAGACAACGACGCAGACGAATTTTTGCATCGTCGATACGCTGTTCGATGGAAGGCAGACTCGGGGCACAATCGCCAGCAAACCAGCGCTGATCGCGCTGCTCCACAATCCCTTCTTCCTCCAGAATGCCGTGCCATTTTTCCAGCATAAACTGAAAACAGTCGGCAATCCCTGCTCGCTGGCGCGCATCTGCAATCAGCCAACCTTCAGCGGAGATAAAAGAGAGTTCATGCAGCAGTTGCCAGATCATTAACGGTGCCATTGACTCGCTCTCCGTCTGGAAAGCAGCCAGTGAAGCAATCATTTCAGGCGTCGGTAATCGATGCGCAGCCTGATGCCCTGCCCGTTGCCAATCTTCATATTTTGATGAGGCAGTAGTAGCGGGCGAAAAATGGCTGTCCGTCTGTGAGTTCGCTACGCCCTGATGCGCGCTTTTATCTCCATTCATAACCACTCCAACGATCAAATGGGGTGTGAATTCATCACATTCTTTGTAGGGGTAAATTTGGCTTTGCTAATGATGCGTGCAATTTTAAGCCTTAACCCTGTAAATGATAATCATTATTATTCATCGTACAAATAAAATTTATAACACTTCACCCGATCTGTTTGTTGAAAACAAAGTCATGAAGCAACGGGGAAAAGGTGAGTTCATAGTGGAAGGAGGTTTAGATGGGTCAAATGATGGCATCCATTAATCTTTAAGAGAGTGACGATTTTTGCCAGAAATGCATGAATGAGAGACGTTGAGAATAAACTTTATAAGCGCAGCGTAATTAACCAGTAAACTCTTTATTTACAATAGCGTGTGGTGTCAAGTTTCAATTTGAAAATAAGAAATGCTGGAAACACAATTATTTAAGGGTATCGGTAGGGGTTCAGATATGCCACACTGTATTTTTATACAGAACGTGGAGTTACGGTGAAGCATGATGGCCTGATCACACAAGAGATATTGGCGCTGTTAGGGAGCACTGTGTCAACGTTTATTCGGGAAGGTTTAGCTTTAGAGCCGCACGAGATTTCACAAGCCCTGCAAAAACTCAAAGATAATGAAGCGGATTCAGTTTTAAAGGAGAAATACGAAACGCTTATCCGCTTAATTTCTAAAATGATGCACTGATTCATGCTCGCTATAAAAATCAGGCATCAATCATCCGGAGTGACACCCACCACAATTTCAAGGGTCTGGCGCAAGATGAGGGCTTCCGAATCATCCTGAGCGGATTCAAGTGCTCGAATTAAACTGATGATAATGGCTTTGTTCGTTATCTGTCCTTCAGATGCCAGCACATTACGGATGATGACACCTAAAACTGTCGCCTCATCTTTCAAACCCGGTCCCGCATTGCGGAAACGTTCAGCCAGTTCCTGATCGGCAAGCGCAGAAAAAATGTCTTCTGAAATATGCATGATTTGATTCCGAGCTTTAAGTTGTCATGGATTAAACACGATTAGAATCAACGTGAAAATCAGTGCTTTCTGTTATTACCTGAGTGATGCGAGTCCGTATACAAGTGCTGGACTGAGTTGATTCCCTCAGCTCGTTGTTGTTTGGCCCGCTCTCCCTCGGCAATGTTCTTTCTCACCTCGACAATGGTCTGGGCGATCAATTGCCGCCTGTCAGCATCATCTGACTGGTCTTCCATAACCTGAAGTTGTTCGATGAGTGCACGGAAAGAAACAGGCCCCGCTCGCTGGAGCAGAATCAGTGTGGCTTCACCGAGAATTTCATCGACTAACTGCTGATGTTCACTTCTATTCATATACTTCTCTGATAACGGCATCTGCATGGCAATTCTGCTGTAAACAGACTGCAAATTGCAATTTCTGTCACGGAGCCAGGAATCATTCTCATACCATGAAAATTCAGAACGGTAATGTTGTACAACTTAGGCCTGAATACTGAATCACTCATCCCGATCGAAAAGCAGTCCGATAAGCTGATGATAGTGGTGTTCCTCTTCAGCGTTAGAGGAAATTTCCAGACGACGAAGTAACTTGGTGCAGAGTGATTTACGGTTCAGATTCTTGCCCTCTCGCAGGATTTCTACCACGATCTGACCCAATGTTTCTTGCTGAGAAGGCAAAGAGGCTTTATTAAAATATTGTGCAATAGCTTCTGAAGAGTTCGGAGTGTATCCATTCTGACGCATGTGTTAACCCTCTCATGTTGGGTCAGGCAAATGGCCTGATAAAGTTGTACAGTTATTGCAAAATCTGTACAGAAATATAGTAAAAGTCAGGCGCCCATTTTTTTGCAAAAAGTGCTGTGGGCTAAGAGGGAATTCGCCAAACAGAAAAATCTTAATCATCTGTAACGACAAGTATTTTGAGCGGATCTTAATATTTGAGTTAAGTACTCTCGCTACTTTTTAATATTTTCAACTGGCAATAATGTGATGCTGTCAGAGCTTTCACTCAGACGCCGTAACGGTGAGCTGCTGCGCTTATCTTCTGACGAGGGTTGCCGATAATCGTTCAACCAGTCAATCGCAGCCAAAACGGCTTGTTTACGCTCTGGCGTATTAGCCTCGTCGGCCATGCGATGCAGTTCCTGATTTAATTGAATAACACTGATTTTTTCACGGCGGGCAAGAATCTGATAAGCAGCCTCGCCTAAAATTTTATCTGAATTGTCCATTGTATTACCTCCTGAGAATCGGGCTTACGCTGAGTCCTCAGGATCTATTGTAGCTGATGAGAAATTTGGGTTAAACCTGGCGCAGAATTTATGCGCCATTCAGGGTTTATCCAGAGGCAATATATTCTTGCCATTATCAGGCGTTAACGCCATTGCTGTCAGTGATGAGCACACTGACAAACCCATGAAGAATTTATGTGGATGAACCCTGCAATAACAAGGAAAGCACGATGACAAAAACACAATGGATCCTGAGCCAGCTTACGCGGAAACTGTGGTTCAGAAGTTCCCTCTTTGCTGTTCTGGCGGTGATGACAGCCCTACTCGCCATCGTGATTAAACCCTTTATTCCTTCAGGAATTACCGGGTTAATCGGCACGGATGCCGTGGATAAAATCCTGGGTATTCTGGCTTCCAGCATGCTTGCGGTCACCACCTTCTCACTCAATATTATGGTGTCAGCCTATAACACAGCGAGCAGCAGTGTCACGCCGCGCGCCACGCGTTTACTTGTAGAGGATCGGACCACGCAGAATGTGCTGGCAACGTTCATCGGGTCTTTTCTTTATAGTCTGGTGGGCATTGTTGCACTGAGTATGGGGGCTTACGGATCTCAAGGACGTGTCATCCTATTCTTTGTCACGCTGGTCGTAATTGTGATGATTGTGATTACGTTGTTGCGATGGATCCAGCATCTGGCGCAGTTTGGTCGTATGGCAGAGACTTCCCAACGTGTCGAAGAGGTCACTCAGGCTGCGCTGGTTAGTCGGTTACAAGACCCTTATATGGGCTGCTCTCCCTGGCATGTCTCCGATGGACTGCCGGACTCATTGATACCGGTTTATGCTGAAGAAGTGGGTTATCTACAACATATTGATTTCAGTATGTTGTCTGATTTCGCTGAAGCACAAGGGATCTATCTGTATATTGCGGTTCAACCAGGCGCCTTCATACATTGCTCGACTCCCCTGGCCTGGCTTAAGACATCAAAAAGTCTTGCTGCTGAAACGGTAAAAGATGCATTCACAGTTGACCAGCAGCGTTCGTTTGATCAGGACCCGCGCTTCGGGTTGTGCGTTTTGTCTGAGATTGCGTCACGAGCACTCTCTCCGGCAGTCAACGATCCCGGGACTGCCATTGATATTATTGGCAGACTGGTCAGGCTCTTTTGCTTGCGCGTGCAACCTGACATTGGCGATACCCGCTTTCCTCGTCTCTTTCTGCAAAAACCATCCATTCAGGATATGTTCGATGACGCGTTTGCCGCTATTGCACGTGACGGTGCAGGCATGATTGAAGTACAAATTCGACTGCAGAAAGCGTTTATCGCATTGGCACAATTTAATGCTGCCAGGTATGGGTCTGACGCCAGGCGTCACGCGGAGCGAGCCATTGCCTTTGCCAGTGCCGCTATACCGATTGAGACGGATATAGAGAGACTCAGAACGTTGGCCAAAGGCCTTCATCAACCTTAATGTCAGGGATGGGCAAGTGACTAATAAAACGTCATGTCCTCATACGGTTGTGCCATGCATGCATTTAATCTGCTTTCCAGATCACCGGCATGGAGTTCCAGCTTGTGGCCGTCCGGATCGAGGAAATAGAGTGATTTGCCCTCACTTTTGTTGACCTTCCATTCTTTTACGCCTGAAGCTTTCAGCCTTTCGGCAAAAGCTTCAAACACTTCATCTTCAATGCTGAAGGCATAGTGCGTGTAATCTTTACCGATGGAAACGGCATCCAGTGAGAGGCACAGCCAAAGCTCACCTATCGAGAGATAAGCGCCGTTCTTCCATTGTGCGCGGGGAGTGAATCCCAGCGTCTCAACATAAAAGGTGAAACTCGCAGAGACATTGCTTACAGCTAAAGTGATGTGATTCAGACCGGTCAGCATATTGAACTCAATACAAGAAGTTGTAGGGTTAATTTATCACAGGCGATGAGATGGAAAGCGGCTGCCACGTGGGTCGCTAAGCAAACTTCTGCAGAATTCTTATCGCCATTTCCATGCCCTGCTCACGCTCGGCATCATAGTGATGACCATCGTTTTGCGCTTCCTGCAAGACATCAATCAGCGACTGAACGGCGAACTCGCTTTTTCTGCCCAGAACTTCCAGCACTGCGCCGCCGATCTCATTGCAAATGGCTTTTCCTTCCGCGTATTTGTTTTGCTCAGACATTACTGTCTCCTTTTTTGCCTTTTAGGCATTAGACACTTCCGAGCCATGAAAACGGAAATTCATTTCTTAACTGCGTCAGCAACAACAGCAGTGACCGCCTCAAACCGGAAGTAACTGCGCCAGCATCTGACCAGCCATGCGTGCTGTCTCCCGTAAACGCTCCACGCTTGCGCCCTGCCGTGAGCGAGCCGACAAGCCCGACATGATCGTCACCATAAAATCTGTTATCCGCACGGCCTGTTCCGGATAGCGTTCAGCAATATAGGCGTGGAACATCTTCTCGGCTGCCGTATGAAAACCGCAGGCAACCTCACGCGCGGAGAGATCGTCGCAATGAATACCTTCCAGCACCAGACATCCGGTGGCTTCTGGATCGGCAGCATAGCGACTTGCAGCTTCATCCAGTACCGCAGAGAGACACTCCGCCACCGGGCGATCGTGACGCAATAGCGCCTTGAGACCAATAGCGCCATTTTGGGCATAACGATCCAGCACCACGCGATAAAGCCCGAGTTTACTGCCGAAGGCGGCATAAAAACTGGGCGGATTGATGCCAAAGGCTTTGGTCAAATCCCCCACACTCACCTTGTCGTAACCACACGAGTGAAACAAATTCTGTGCAATGCATACCGCCTGTTCCGCATCAAACTTGCGTGGGCGGCCTGGCGTACGGCTAATTTTTGTAGTCATCACTACATAATCCTTTGACAACCTGACTGACTCAATAATATTGTAATGACCACTACAATACAATTGAGGACACTCTAATGGCGGTATTTACTAACAAACCGGTACTGGTGTTGGGCGGTAGTCGGGGCATTGGTGCGGCCATCGTGCGGCGTTTTGCCTCCGAGGGTGCTGCGGTGGTGTTCAGTTACGCCGGCTCGCGCGAAGTGGCAGAAAAACTGGCGGAAGACACAGGCAGTAAAGCGGTTCAGGCGGATAGCGCCGATCGCGATGCCGTGACTAAGCTGGTACGCGATTCCGGGCCTCTGGATGTGCTGGTGGTGAATGCGGGCGTGGCAATTTTTGGTGATGCGTTAGAGCTGGAAAGCGATGCCATAGATCACTTATTCCGCATCAACATTCACGCACCTTATCACGCTGCGGTGGAAGCCGCCCGTCAGATGCCACAAGGCGGTCGCATTATCGTCATTGGTTCCGTCAACGGAGACCGGATGCCAATGCCAGGCGGCGCAGCCTATGCCGTCAGTAAATCGGCCCTGCAGGGATTAGCGCGCGGTCTGGCCCGTGACTTTGGACCACGTGGTATTACGGTGAATGTCGTCCAGCCGGGTCCCGTCGACACCGATATGAATCCGGCAGACGGCCCGATGAAGGAGCTGATGCACAGTTTCATGGCCATTCAGCGTCACGGTAAACCTGAAGAAGTGGCCGGAATGGTTGCCTGGATTGCCGGTCCGGAAGCATCATTCGTGACAGGCGCTATGCACACGATTGATGGCGGATTTGGCGCGTAGGATGTCATCTATGAATTTGAGCCAGGTTGCCCCACTAAAACCTGGCTGCATTTGCTCTTTCAGCTGTGAGTGTTCAGATATGACTCATCGCTCTTCACCTGATTTCTGCCCGCCTGCTTAGCGGAATAGAGCGCCATATCGGCCTGCCTGATCAACAACTGAGCCGAGCGATTTTCTCTCTCAGAGTTCAGCGATGCACATCCCGCGCTCAGCGTCACCCGTTGGGAAGCTAACAGAGACGAGTCATGGATGATGTCCTGCTCACGTACAGCTTGCACAGCAGCAGCGGCCACCGACATCGCATGCTCAATATCAGCACCGGGAAGTATGATGGCGAACTCTTCTCCTCCATATCGTGCCACCAAATCGGTACCGCGCAGAGAGATGGCGTTTATCGCCTGCGCCACACGCTTCAGGCATTCGTCCCCGGCCACATGGCCGTAAGTGTCGTTATAGCGTTTGAAATAATCGATATCGATCATCACCAGCGAAACCGGCTCGTTGTGCGTGTCAGCGGCCAGGATGCACTCCTCAAGGTAGCGATCAAATGCACGTCTGTTCGCCAGCCCCGTTAACGCATCCGCATGCGCCAGTCTGTTCAGCGCATGGTTGGCTGCGCTCAGCTCATCGCGAAGACTGGTCAACTCAAGCTGGTAATGCAAGCTATGCCGGGCCTGACGCAGCACGAAAACGCCCATGGCCACGATGGCGGATAACAGTGCAAGACTCAGCAACACATCCTGTACGCGTCCTTTCATCCATTTAATGAACAGGCTATGCGTGTCATACCCTGCTGCAACCACCAGCGGGTAACGATCCGATCG
Source organism: Pantoea sp. USMM079 (assembly GCF_037153115.1). NCBI lineage: Bacteria > Pseudomonadati > Pseudomonadota > Gammaproteobacteria > Enterobacterales > Erwiniaceae > Pantoea > Pantoea sp. USMM079. Next base: position 57,068 of record NZ_JBBCKX010000018.1, on the reverse strand, counting down.
TGCAAAACCAAAGATACGCGGTTTGCCATCAAGAGCCGAGGTCCACTGCCCGCTTCCGCGGTTTGTGGCCTGCAGCATCTGCTGAAACAGATGGCTGGAAGAGAGGTCTTTGCCGATAAAACTATCAGGCATCGGCCGTGCGTATAACACGGAACTGTCAGCCAGCATTAACACCAGTACGTCCTTAGGCCCCATCTCGTAATAAGCGTAAAAGTGCCGGAAATAGTCAACTTTCACCGTAGCCAGCAAAACGCCCTGAAATCCGCGCAGCGCATCGCTGATGCGAAGTGAGACGGGGATCACCAGATCACCGGTGCTTCGGCTACGGATCACCGGACCAAGATGAATGCTGTTGCGCGGATTGTCGCGTTGAAACCTAAAGTATTCGCGATCGGAGTTATTGATGTCTGCCGGTATCTGCGATGCAGAGGTAGCTATCCACTTGCCCTGGGCGTCGTAATAGAAAAGACCGTGCAGCTGCGGCAATCGCCCCTGAAGCTCCCGCATGGTCTGGCTCAGATTGCGGCTATTGATACCGGTCACCAGCTGCGATTCAACGTCACGCTGCATTTCACGCATCGCGAGCTCAGTTTGCAGGAAGGTATCTTCTGCCTGCCGCGCCTGCGACAGCGCCAGATTGGTCGCCGTTTCTTCACTCTGCCTGACGGTGTCATTCCAGTCCTGCCGCAGTGTCCATATGCTGATGCCTAATACCGCAGCGATCAGCACAATGCCTGCGAACGTGATGCTTCTGATAAGGGAGTGATAAAGGAGCCCTGCCTGTTCGCGCGTGTCTTTTTTATCCATCCTTATCCCCATCATCTTTATCCAGCATTCAGTTAAGCAGATAAAGAGAAATGCGAAAGCTTGCCTGGCATTACCCGCCAAAAAGGCTGAACTATAGGATATTTCTTGCTGCCTGGTGTTGATAACGCGCAGGAATGATTACCAATTGATATCAGTAAAAATGACGAAGGAAATTAAGCAAGAACTTTCGAATAAAGATAGGTATTTCTGTGATGATTTTTAGAATGCCATAATCAAATTTCTTTTATAGACGCCATGTTGAAACTGACCTGCCTGACTGGCCAGTATCTATCCATGACAGTTTTTAAATATTTAATCCAGCGCGCCTTTATTATTCAACCTGCTGAAGAAAGCATTTTAATGACGCAGCGGATTAACAGCATGAACTGCCTCTCTCTAAGGGCAGTTCCCAACGAATGCATTACGCCGATTCAGCAATGACCGATTTAAACTGAGCGTGCCACATATTATAAAACTTGCCCTGTTTACCCATCAACAGAGCAAAACTTCCGTTTTCGATCACTTTTCCCTCCGCCATGACCACGATTCTGTCGAACTCTTTGATATTTCCCAGACGGTGAGTCACGGCGATAACCGTCGTGTCGAGTGAAAGGATTTCATTAAACAGGCGATGTTCAGTTTCTGGATCGAGCGAGGATGAAAACTCATCAAAGATGAACAGATTGGCTTTACGGTATAACGCACGCGCGATCGCCAGCCTTTGCCACTGCCCGATTGAAAGTTCATCGCCGCCAAACTGTTTACCCAGTCGGGTCTGCTGCGGATGAGGAAACGCGACTTTACTGAGTAAATCGTCAACCTGAGTGGAATGCGCTTCTGTGTCATATTGACTCAGTGCGATATTCTCACCGACGGTAAATTCATACTTGCCGTAGTCCTGAAACACAGTTGCCACCTGCTGACGGTAACCGTCAATCTCCAGACTTTGTAGTGGAACACCGGATATGCTGATATCACCCTGTTCATAGGCATACATCCGCAGCAGCATTTTAATCAGCGTGGTTTTACCACTTCCGTTATCCCCCAGAATCGCCACTTTCTCACCTGCCCTAATCTCAAGATCAATACCGTCTAAAGCTCTCTTGCTCCGGCCTTCATAACCAAAGCTAAGATGCTGAATACTGAGTGAGAACGGCGTGTTATCGGGGAGTAATTTTTGGCCGTTGGTAACGGGCTCAATCTCCTCGGTCATAAAGGAGTGGTAACTATGAAAAAAGCTGCCCATTGATGTCAGATTGGCACCGTAATTCGCAATTTCATCCAGATGCGATTTCATCATCACAATGGACTGAAACACCATCACTAACGCGCCCACCGCGATATCACTGCTGCGCAGATTGCTCAGGAAAAGATACACCCCGGCAAACAGCATCACCAGGCTAAGCAGCATGGCGGGAATGGGCGTTATCAGCGCCCTGACGCGTTGCTGGTGCATACGTTGATAGGTATTAAATGCTGACCCTGAGAATTTTTTTAGCAGATAACTACCCAGCCCATAAAGCCGAATTTCCTGTAAAAAGCTTTTATCCATACTGACACCATAGACGTAACGCATTGCAATTGCGTCCTTTGAGTTTTTGAATAACTCGTGCACGTATTTTTTCTGAATATGGATATTAATGATAATCATCGGTAATACGGACAATGCGCAAATGGCCGCCCCAATCCCTGAATACGCAATCAGCACCAGTAGCAAGCTTCCAGCCATCACGGTGGCTCTGAAGGCGTAAGTAATGCAAATGATGAAATTAAGCGGTCGGTATGCTGCTTCTTTTTTCAAAAATTCCAGCTGCTCGTAACGCTCCTTGTTATCAAACAGGCTCAGAGTAAAAGATTCATTCATTCTCCGCATAATATTGGCGCTGAAATGGCTGGTCGAAATTTCCGTCACATCACCCTGAATAAGATTCACCAGCGGGGTCATCAGTTGAATACCCAGCAAAGACAGACACCAGATAGCAACACTGAACATCAGTGCATGATCACTGATTTGAGGCGTATGAAGTGTGTTAATTATCTTTCCTGTCATGAAGACATTAAGCGCCGGTATCAGGCCCTGAAGAAGGACGATGGCGATAAGTGCAGTAATACGAAGCGGGCTGGATGCAAAGACGTACCTGATTGCCAATAACACTGACTGCCTCCCTTGTTGCAGTTGGAATGGGTCACGCGGGTTGCAAACAATGATAGTTGAGAATGAAATTCATTTACACTAATCGCTCACATCGACTTCGCAGCGCGTAATGAGGAAATGCGAAAAGATTTATCAAACATGTAATTAATAACCATTCTCACTTGAGCTATACTCCTCCCTCCCTTCCGCCGAACTGGTGCGAAGGCGCAGTAACAAAGAATGTAGGATGAAGATGATCGCAGACAAGGTTATCCGCATTGCGGCGGCAATCATGATCAATGCGGAGGGGCGAGTACTTTTGGTTCGCAAGCGCGGTACCCGCTATTTCATGCAGCCCGGAGGGAAAATTGAGTCGACTGAACGGCCTGTGGCTGCATTGATTCGTGAACTCAAAGAGGAACTGCAAATCAATGTCACCGAGCACGATACGCAATATGTCGGTCAGTTCACTGATACAGCCGCAAATGAGCCAAGACATACGCTTATCGCTGAAATATTTACTGTTCTTGCACCCTCGACAACGATAATGCCAGCGGCTGAGATTGAAGAGATCGCCTGGCTCCATCCCTCCGATAATGCTTCGCTGCCGTTAGCGCCGCTCACCGGCCAGCAGATACTCCCCCTCATATTGAACGCAGGTCAAAGCGCTCACTGAGTCTAGCTATTGCCAGCCAGTCATGATGAGCAAGAGCAAACGTGAAATGAAGGGGATCTACACCTGATCAGGATCGCGTGGAGCAAGTCGATCCTGTGGAACAACCACTATAGAGAGTAAACCACTCCTTCATACCCTGACGCGCTGCAATGATGACAATTATCCGTTCCTGTGCACTCGCACTCTCCATTTTTATGTTAGTAACCACTAACACCAGTATTGACAAGCCTTGCGAGGTTAGTAAGCACCAGGGGGGTAGATTAAACATAACCACTATAGTGAGTAGTTACTCTCTATAGTGGTTGTTTCTACTCTCTATAGTGGTTGTTTCTACTCTCTATAGTGGATGTTTGATCCTTTGCCCTGCAAATCAACGATCTTGCGATCAATATGGGATCTTCAAGTTCTTCCGATATGTGCATTGCTTGAAATTTTACTCTCTATAGCGGTTAGCCAAAAAATCAAACATCTAAAATAAACACTATAAATCATAGCCTTAAGATAATTAAACGAAACCAAATAACCGCTATAGAGAGCAAACTCACTCTCTATAGCGGTTATTGCAGGATGCGAAAATCCCGCAATAGCGTTCCTGTTAGCAGGATCTCAGGCTAAGCCGCTCATCAATGCCACCAGCAGTGCTATCCACTGTAGTGAGTAACTCCTCTCTATAGTGGATATACAGAGAAGGAAAAGCAGTTTTCGGCAGTAAAAGTGAGTAAGTTAATGATAATAAAGCAATAATCATTGTGATTTAGGCGACATTGAACATAAATCACACTGTTATCTGAACAAATATCCCTCAATAATCATCAAATAACTCAATAAGATAGAAGTGATAACGTCACTTCCGTCGAATAACCACTATAGAGAGCACATACCTACTCTCTATAGTGGTTGTTAAATCTGGGGACGATCCTGGATCATTCCATGACAACTCACCACAAGCAGTCCCCTCTTCTATCACATTGAAAGCTGTCACATTGCGGGTTTTGGGCTGGTAATGGTGCAAATTGTGAGCGACTTCCAGATAACCACTATAGAGAGTACAGGCCTACTCTCTATAGTGGTTACTGGGTCACAAATGTCTTGATAGCAGTGAATGTAGGAGGTGAGCGAAGTGGATTGCAGCAGCAAATAACCGCTATAGAGAGTAAGTGCTCTCTATAGCGGTTATCAAATGGGGGTAATTCAGAAGACTACTTCACTTTACCTTTGCGGATTTCCTCGAGGATCTTCAGCTCCGCTTTTGACAGCATCACCATTTCACCCTGCGGTTCGCTCGCTGCAGCAACCTCATTGGTCTCGATAGGATCATCCAGCTCCAGCTCATCTTCGAGAATATCCGGCAGCTTGAGTGGCAGCTCTGCAGGTTTGAGCTTAGGCCGGCGATAGTGAATGTGGAATACCACGGAGCTACCGCGTTTTAGCTCAGTGTAATCAAGGTAACCAATGTCTTTGAGCTGTTCCATCGCCCTGCGTACGGTCGCGTTTTGCGTGATGGGACGAGAAGTCAGATTCAGACGCTGTCGCAGGCGCGCCATGGAGATGGGCGCCGGATTTGGAGGCAGGCTTTCGATAAAGGTATAAAGCGCCTGAGCGGACTCCTTACGAGCCAGAGCGTTAATGGCGCGCAGCTGCAGCAATACCTTGCGATCAAACTGATACAGCTCGAACAGCTTTGGATCGGCCTGAAGCTCCACCGTATCCTTTTTGACACTGTATTTTGCGGATTGCACCAGATGCGTGACATAGAGTTCATCTTTGTCAGCAGTACCGAACTGGATGGTATTGGATGCAATGCGGATCAGCGAAGCTTCCAGTCGCTCCCTCAGCTTGGCTGAAGATCGGGAGGAAGGAATGCCACACAGTTTGACGAACTCGACGAAGGGTAAAACCACCTTGTCATTCGTCACGTTATACTTCGCAAACGCGTGAATGATCCCGACCCACGTCTTGAAATCATTGTCCATATCGAGTCGCTGGCCAATGATCCTGATCCTTTCATAACCTTCTGATTTAACGAGCGACAGTAACTTAAGTTCGTTCGTGACATCAGTAACGGCTGTCGTGTCGTTTTTACGGTTATTGGTCGATTTTAACGTAGGAACGAACAGGCCTAATCGCATTAAAGCAACCGGTTGAACAGTGTTATCTCTGTTGGGGGTAAGTACAACCAGTTCGCCAGTTCGTTTATCTGTTTCTGAAAAGGCTTCAACTATCTTGTTGTTTTTTAGCTCATTTTCCGACATTTTCGAGGATCCGGTTTATACACAGGGACATCGCGCGTTTACTCTCTATAGCGGATACTAGCACTCACTTCATCGGTTAGACTACTCTCTATAGAGGATAATTTACTCTCTATAGCGGTTAGTTTACTCATTATAGCGGTTACCGATATCTCCTCAGGGCTTGTGGCACAAGGCTTTAACCGTAGCGGGGATCTATTAGGAACTTATATGATCTTATGTGGATCTGTTCTTGGATCGGGTCAGTGAATAATGGGGATAACCTTTCCGGAATAACGGCGGCTGAAATTCAGTCAATCGCGTCACTGGAAATCAAAGTTATGCACAGCGGGATCAGTTACACACAGCTTGCATCCTTGCCTGCTCACTACAGCGGTTATCAGTCACTCTCTTCATCGGTTATTTCACTCATTTCATCGGTTATTTTCCTCTCCACAGCGGTTAGTTTACTCCTTATAGCGGTTATTAAGGCCCTTTCAGACCAGTCATATCAAGGCCTGCAGCGATCCGGGATCTTCTTTGATCTCAATGGGATCTCATTATGATCGAATAATTGGATCTACCCTGTGGATAAAGGGGATAAAAATCAGCGTTAAATGAGACTGTTAAGCAGGTTTCAGCCGGAATACGGTGATTTCGTTCAATTCTGAATGTCGATCCCGAGAAAAGATCTACTTGTATAACTTGTTGGCCTGGATGAGCCCAGGTTTTGGTATAAACACAATCATCAATCAGATGTTCGTAAATTCAGCTTGTACAGGGTCTTTTGGCGGGTTGAGAGGATTAGGCTTGCCAGATACGATAATTGAACTTAAATGGATTAGAACGCTGCTGAAGCGCTTAGAAGCACAGATTCAAACGAACGTGGCTTACTGAAAAGTGGGAACAGTAAAAAAGGACGTGAAAATCACGTCCATTTTGGATTTGCTTTGTATGAAGGAGCCGGATCAAGACTTAGAAAGGATCGCCTTAATAGCAATATCGATCTCTTCCAGCGAATTGGCAGGCAAACGGTGGAATTCATACTGCACATGGCGTTTTTCTGCGTTAGTTTTGCGCTTAGCGTAAGCGGTACGATCTGAGAAATGGCCAAACTTCTCTGTCGTGACACTCTTGTTTTTCACCGGCTTAACCAGCTGCTTTTTAGCAGTGGTGAAAAACGACAGGATCCGGGTTTTCTGATCATCGGAAGCCAGTTTGTGCAGCGCCTGATCGTCATCCATTCGCGCTTTGACCTGAGCCACAACCTCTTTAACCGCCACACCCTCTGCTTTCGCTTCTTCTGCCACATCCAGCAGCAATTTGTAGTCCGGAATGCTGAGGTCGGAAACAACCGGTATTAACTCGATAAATTCAGCAGGAACCCACGCAGCCTGAAATGCACGCGTCACTTTGGCGTTTGAGATCCCTTCTGCTTTCGCAATCTCGGTCTTGTTCATGCCCTGCGCTTCCATCATCAGGAAACGTTGACCCAGTTCACGCAGATTGTGCTCTTTTGCTGTCTGAATATCCGCAGCCAGCTGGCGGGCATCACTGATATCAATGTCATCCTCGGTCACCAGAACTTCGAGGCCCGTTCCGGCGAACAGACAAGCGGCACGACGACGAGAACCATCCATAATTTCAATGCGGCCATCCACCAGGCGACCAATTGCCGGGAAGAACTGTTGCAACTCAATGGTGCGCGTAATGTCTTTTACTGATTCTTCGGTCAGCGCTGACTGATCTCGCCCATTCACCTGCGCGTCAACAAAGGTTTTGCTTTCCACTTCACCGCTGGGAATGAGCTGGCGGCTGAACGTCGCTGTGTTACCAGACTTCAGAGTGAACACGCGTGACTGATTGCCGCTGTTAATAAAGCTCGACATCTGGGATTGGCCCATGGTGCGGCCAATTCTTTTGAGTGATTTGGGTTCGGTCACTTGGTACTCCTGATATATTCAATGCGGTCAAATACAGCGCGTGAAAAATTCTCGGCTTCTTGTTTCGCCTTTCTGAGTGCATCGGCACTGCCTGGATACGAAGTCGGATTTGCGCTGATCACCGTGTCAAATGACTCACCACAGCGCTCAAAACCATCTAAACGGGGTAATACCGCATCCAGCATCGATTTTGTGAACACCTCGCGTGCATAGCTATGAGACGTAATGTGGTCATGTTTGGTGGTCATCTTCGACATAAAGCCAATATTTGCTTTCAATCTTGGCTCTATCCCCTCGTTCTCAATGCGCTCAAGCATTTCCGGCAGTCGCGTCAGGTATTTCATCGTTGAGTGAAAATCAACCTGTGCTGGCGGTGTCGGCGTAAGCAGTAAGTCACTGGCGGCAATGGCATTGAGCATAAAGGCATCAAGATGTGGCCCGGTGTCGATGAAGATAAAATCGTAATCTTCAGCCAGACGATCAATGACGTTGCGACGCAGGACTTCCGATGGTGCGATGCCGGGTAGATTCTCAGCAACCAGTGCATCCCAGTCGCTGGCGACAAAACCATCATCGATCGAAGCGGGCATCACATCGACGCCTGGCATCACAGTGGGTTTCACAAACTGCTCACGCAGCTGCTCAGTGCTGACATCGTTCAGCATCGCCTGTGCAGCCGTTTCCAGCACCGAACCGACACTGTTGGTATGGCTGAGGAACATGGTGCTGGAGGCCTGCGGATCCAAATCAATCACCAGAATTCGCAGATCATTATGCAGCAAGCCTGGGTGAGCACGTAAACCGTGTGCCAGGGTAACGGTCGTGACGGTTTTGGACACGCCACCTTTGAGATTTACAACAAAAACGACGAAGGGATCTTTATGTTTGTCGCGATATTTGGGCACCTTGCGATGCTTATAGATATCGACGACGTTTTGAATGCTCATTGCATATTGAGAAGTGCTGCCCGTCTGCTTTCTGCCGAATTCATAACCCGCCTCTTCCATCTCACTGATGGCAGCGGCAACCGCGTGTTTACTCAACAGCGGTAAGTTGGCGACGGCATTACGAGTAAAGGTATGGTAGTAGCCTTGCTGGTTAAATTCCTGACGCTGCTGCTCGATATGGCTGCTGAGTCCGTGCAGCATGCCATTCGCACGGTTGGCGATGTCAAACACGTCACCGTAATCACGCTTCATAAGCACCTCAATAATAATGATTTGTTGTATTGTACTAAAAAAGCTTCCGCATGCCAGTTTTTAGGTAAAAATCAATAAAAGTGGATTTTTTAATGATTGAGTGATTTTGGTTTGTATGAGTATATTTGAATTAAATCAATAAGATATATATTATTGATTTTCACCCAACCGATCAATTCATGAAAGTCACGTTTCAATTAACTCCCCTACCCTATCGTACTTAGCACGATATTTAAACAAAAGGTGTTCAGCCGAGTTATTGAAAAAACCAGGATATATGGTCAAGCTGATTGATGAAATGGTTGGCCCGCGTTTTCATCGGCAGGATGATGTTGATAATGTGAGGCTGCACGCGCTTTGGTATAAAAATGGTTGTAGAGATTGCAGTGATTTTGCGTATTATCACCCACATGCGATTGCCATAAAAAATACGCTTTCCCTTCCCTTCCCTTCCCTTCCCTTCCTATAATTCTTTTGAATAATGACAGTTAACGCTGTTGATTAAAATTATGCGCTACAAGCCGTGACTGCACTCTTAGAAAAGTAACTAATGTTGATACGCAGTCATTCTCACTTATTTATTCACTCGCTAAACACTGAATGAATTTTATAAAACATTTTAATTTCAAAGTACATCTACTACACATTTAGCTCACACCAATGATGTGAACTTCTTCTCTGTATTCAGTTTTGAAAAACACGTTACTCAGAATAATTCAGTGTATGAATGTGCTAACTCTTGATCTGGTTAATTTAAGTGACAATAAAAATTCATCAGGATATGGCGTTAGTATTGCCACCATTGTGATCACGTGTGTTTCAATGCACACCACACCACACCACACCACACCACACCACACCTTGTATAGATTAAAATCTGTTGATGAGACTCGAGGCTTTTATTATTCCAGTTCGCGTTGATTTTGCTGTGTACAAACTAATTTGTGCACAACATTACGTAAGTACATCTAGCCCTCGATTTCCAGAATCAGAAATGTTCTGGTGGTTCAAACTTGGATTGCCTTACGGTTAACTTGATTAGGATTTGATTGAAGACTTTTATCAACCCTGACACTTGAATCTGAATCTGAATCTGAATCTGAATCTGAATCTGAGAAGCATAATGCACGTAATGTAATTGAGAGGAAAACTGTAACAGTGAGGCTTTATCTAGGAATGTAGATAATTTTAGATATTTAGGTGGTAACAATTAGCTCTCAAAACTTCTGGGCTACAAGTAGAATTGAGCACGTGAAAGATATCAGCTTTTTATTAGGTTGAAGCCAAGGGAGTAATACACTCTATGCAGAAAAAAGTTTGAATTTGGCTAAGGTGCATGGTGGTTTTCAGCCTGAAAAAATGGAATTATTTGTTATTATTCAACTGGTTAAGTTTATTTTACGGTGGTGTGAAAATCATTAAATTGAAGGGTTTTTACTTCACATTAGGTTATTAATGGTAATAATGTATTGTTCAGCGTTCAGCGTTCAGCGTTCAGCGTTCAGCGTTCAGCGTCATACTTCTGACAAAGTCATCCGCTTTCAAAAACCCAGGCAATTCGTCAAAATTTACCCATTTAACAAATTCGCATTGCAGCATTACGTGCCGGTCATCCAACCAATGTGCAACTGACCCTTACATGTAGCTATCAGATGTCTTTAATTACACCTACTGGTGATACACACGATGAGAAATCTGGAGAAGGCTTAAATGCTGGTTTTAGCATACAAGTCGTATTGTGCGGAAAGTGGAGGATAACGAAATACCAACTGTCGCTTAGGTGTATTCCTTATCCTGGAGTTCTTCCCGGATCAGCTGCAAAGAGATGAACGACACGAAATGCGTTATGCAGAAATACCATCGTCATGACTCACTAGGACTCATAAAAGTAGTGCCCAGACCATCCTAAGCACCATCATTACAAGTACCTTCACCACCCATCAAAAATCCATGGTGATTTTCAGCCTGAAAATTTCAGAAATTTTCTTTTAATACACTACCTTATAGCGTTTTCAGGAAGGTGAAAAAATCCATCTGAAAAGGTGACAATGTCATTTCAAGCTTTACTCGTAAACGCTCATGACAGCCACCTCGGTAGGGCAGGGCGCCCATCTACTGCCGGTAAGAATGCTTTACTCAGTGCGTGCGGAAGACAGTGAGCAAAAGCACGCCCAGTTCAATCAAGCACAATTATACTTTGCATAAAGCTATGCAAATCACACGAACCCAAGCGTTCACCATGGTGTTCCTTTTTAACTCACCCACAGTCGGATAGTCCTATGAACAATATCGACGTACTCATCGTTGGAGCAGGGCCCACTGGTTTGGTGCTGGCACTCTGGCTCACCCGGCAAGACGTGTCAGTTCGAATCATCGACAAGAGTCAGGGACCGGGTGAGACATCACGAGCAATGGCCGTTCAGGCTCGCACGCTGGAGCTGTATCGCCAGTTGGATTTGGCTGAAGAGACTATCGAGGCAGGCTATAAAATGCCGGCAATGAATATGTGGGCGAAGGGAAAACCGAGGGCGCGCATTCCCCTGGAGAATGCCGGGAACGACATTTCTCCGTATCCGTTCGTGCTTGTCTTACCCCAGGACAGACATGAAAAACTGCTGGTCACCCGCCTGGAAACTGCAGGTGTTGTCGTCGAACGACAAACAGAATTCATGTCGTTCAGGGAAGAAGGCGAACAGATTGTTGCCACGCTCAAAACACTTACAGGGCAAACAGAAACCTGCACTGCCACCTATCTTGCAGGCTGTGATGGTGCGCATTCCCCGGTGCGTCATCAGATTGGTAGTGACTTCGAAGGCGGTACTTACAACCAACTCTTTTACGTTGCAGATGTACTGGCCAGTGGAGTGACACCCGCGAATGAGGGACACATTGCCTTCGACAAGTCTGATTTTGTCCTGGTGATGCCCTATGGGCCGGAGCATCAATATCGTTTGATCGGCACTGTTGAAAGTGAGGAAGGGGATAAGCAGCAACACTCTTTTGACGATGTCAGCCAAAGGGCCATTAGCGGATTAGGGCTCAGTATCAAACAGGTAAACTGGTTTTCTACTTACCGTGTCCATCACAGGGTAACCAATCATTTTCGACATGGTCGTGTATTTCTGCTGGGGGATGCAGCACACGTCCATAGCCCGGCGGGAGGGCAGGGGATGAATACCGGCATTGCCGATGCGATAAACCTTGCGTGGAAATTGTCTGCGGTAATTAAAGCGCAGGCCCCTGAAACCTTGCTAGATAGTTATGAGGCGGAGCGAAAAGGCTTCGCTCACCAACTGGTAAAAACCACAGACCGGGTCTTCACTTTCATCACTGCCGCTGGCGGGTTTGCAGATTTCGTGCGTACACACATTGCACCGTCGATCGCCAGTCAGGCCTATCGATATGAACGTGTACGCGAATACCTTTTCCGCGTCATCTCACAATCGACGATGAGCTATCCGGACAGTCCTTTAAGTGAGGGAAAAGCGGGAGAGATAAGTGCGGGCGAGCGCTTACCGTATATCGCTATGGGTGAGACAGACAATTATGCATCACTGAGAAAGATAGTCTGGCAATTACATATCTATGGTACAGCCACTGAAGAAGTCAGGAACTGGGGCGCTCGCCATGGTGTGGAATGGCATGTCTTCCCCTGGCAGGATGTATTTGAGAAAAAAGGATTCAAACAGGATACCGCTTACCTGATTCGACCGGATGGCTATATCGGCCTGGTGGTCACTGAAAGACATGCGGAGCGTCTTTCAGCTTATGTCAGTCGTCTTGGAATACAGCGAGCTTTGTTGTTGAGGCATTGAAAGTCAGCTCGCTCGTGTTACTGGCACATTCATCAGTTCATTGAGTGGCGTAGCAAGTTGCATCAACATGAGTGTGCCAACTTCGATTTGTGGGAAAAATCAGCCTATGGCGTTGGCACGGATTCAACACTGCGTCAGCCAGTTTCAGCAACAGTGTTTTAAAACGCAAGAGGAGTCGCTGCCAGCAACGCGTGACACAAAGCCTCGCCAACCGCGCTAGCAGATTGCGGGTTTTGACCGGTAATCAGCAGGCCGTCGGTCACCACATTGCACTGCCAGTTATCAGCGGGCTGGTGACGTGCACCTCGCGCTTTGAGCGCCGCTTCCAGCATAAAAGGCACTACATTTGCCATACCGACTTCCATTTCTTCGGTATCAGTGAAGGCCGCCACGCGTTTGCCTTTGACCAGATACTGGCCGTTACGCAGTTTCACATTGATCAGCGCTGCCGGGCCGTGGCAAACCGCCGCAACGGGTTTGCCGCTCTCATACATCTGGCGCGTCAGGTATTTCAGCACGGCATCATCGGGGAAATCCCACATCGTGCCGTGTCCGCCGACAAACAGGACCGCGCTGTAATCCTCACTTTTGGCCGCCGCCAGCGGTAAGGTGTTATTCAGCCGCTGCTGAAAGCCCACGTCCTGCCAGTAGTGCTGATTGATCGCATCATCTTCGATACCATAAACCGGTGGTTTTCCTCCTTTGACAGAGGCAAAGGTCGTTCGAATACCGGCTGATTCAAGCACATGTAAAGGGTGAGTCAATTCTGGCAGGTAAAAGCCGGAGATTTCATGCCCGGCGACGATATCGCGAAAACTACTCAGTACCAGCAATACTGGTTTAACTGAGTGCGGCTGGACGCCATTCATAAAGGATCCTCAAAGTCTTATTCATTTTTTGCGTAGCGGATGCGCTGTGCCGGGAAATGCGCCAAACATCGCCCTACCCAGAATAATTTGCGGCGTAAGATTGTGAAACGGTGATTTGCTTATAGCGGCAATAAGAATTCTTTATAACAGTGTGGTATGTAATGTTTTATCGCCGAAATATAATGTTTAAACACTTCCCGGAATATCAGACACCTCGAAATGAAACAGAGCCTCCGCAGAGGCTCATTAATGGTTTAGAAGGAAGTGGTCACACCCGCATAATAAGCGCGGCCCGGTTCGTTATACGTCGAAGCACCTTCGTTCTCTCGGTAGATCTGTTTATTCAGCAGATTGCTGATGCCGGCACTGAAGCGAAGGTTTTTATTCATCTCATAATTTACGCCAACACCATAAATTGCATAGGCACCGACTTCCTTATCTGATAAGCCGCTCGCTTCTTTACGTATCTCAGCCGTGGTACGTGGATGCTGACGCCCATACATGGTCCAGCTCAGGGTGGTGGATAGGGCATCTGTCACCTGCCATTCCAGCCAGCTGTTCACGGTATATTTCGGAATCAACGACAAAGGATTGCCGGTCGATTTATATTTCGACGTGAACATGTAGGTGGCATTGGTGCGCCAGTTCAGCGTGTCTTCAATCAGCGGTAGGGTTAAGTTTCCTTCCAGACCCTGGGTTAACGCTTTACCACCGTTTTGCCACTGATAGATATCATAGTTCGAGGAGTACCATGAACCGGCTACCGCAACGGTTCCAAGAGAATCCGAGCCCGCGACTATTTTATTTTGATAGTCATTACGGAAGTAGGTCAGGCCTGCGCTGTAACCCGCGTCATTCCATTGCAAACCAATCTCTTTGTTTACACTGACTTCAGGTTTGAGATCGCCATTTCCCATCAAGTAACAACCATTACTGCCGCTCACAGAACATCCGTTACCACTGCTGGCGAGCAGATAGCCTTCGGTTGATTGATAGAGATTCGGGGCTTTAAATACGCGAGCAATACCGGCCTTTAACTTCAGCGTGTCGGTTAAATCCTGCTGAATATTAAGGCTCGGGCTCCAGTTATGACCGAATTTATCGCTGTAATCGAAGCGCAGACCGGGGATCAACGTGGTACCGTCGAAGGCATCAATCGTGTCTTCCAGATAGAGTGCACTCAACTCCTGGCTGTTTTTGCTGCTGCGCTGCGATGGGTCGCCGGAAACACCGTTAATATCAATGCCTGTCGCATCCGTTTCCTGCATCGCCGCCGGGTCGTTGAGCTGCTCTTTATTCCACTCCCCCCCGATGGTTAAGGTATGGTCCACCAGCAAGTTGAAGGGAACGGTATATTCGTTGTTGATACGCCAGGTTTTATAGCGGCTGGTGTTGAAGGTATCGCTGTTGATCATCCCTTCTACTTTGCCGGTTGAACCTTCGGCCAGACGCGTATTATGCGTATCCTCATAGCTCAGCGTGAGTTTAGATTGTCCCCAATCCCAGATGCCATTGTGGATGAGGCTATAAGCCTGACGGTACATGCGGTTGGTTTCGCTGCCATATAAGGTCGGCACCAGCGTGCTGAGATTACTCAGGCTATATTGCGTATCCCCGGCATAAATATTGCCCTGACGGCTGTAGGCGTAATTGAAGTCGAGGTATTGTTGCTCGTTAATCTTCCACTGTAACGACGTGTTGATATCACGATTGCGCACACCTTCGTGACCGGCTGCGTAGGAGCCGTTCTCGCTGGTATTGATATCGTAGGCATCGGCGTCGGTTTTATTGATATTGCCGTACATGCGCATCGTCAGCACGTCATCAATCAGTGGGCCGCTGAAACTAAAGTTCATGCGCTTGGTCGCGCCCTCATCTTTGTCTTCAGGCTGATTGGTGAACAGGGATAATGAGCCGTGCCAGTCATTGGTCGGGCGTTTGGTGACGATGTTCACGACACCGCCCATCGCGCCGGAACCGTAGTGAGCCGCCGCCGGACCGCGCAGTACATCGATGTGATCCACCATCTCAGCGGGCACCCAGTTGGTATCGCCTCGGGTATCACGTTCTCCGGTGCGGCTGTAGCGTACAGCGCTGCGCGAAGAAACGGGGACACCATCAATCAGGATCAAAGTGTTTTCGGGGCCCATACCACGAATATCAATCTGGCGATTATTACCGCGGCTTCCTGTGGCACTGTTTCCCGTGAGATTAACGCCAGGCATTTTGCGAATAATATCGGAGAGATCATTAACCGGTGGATTGCGCTCAAGATCCTGTTGAGTAATCAAGGATGCACCAGGTTGCTGCTTTAATACGTCCTCAGCTTTTGCACTGACGATCATATCCGTTTCATTCGTTGCGGGCTTCTCTGCCTTTTTCGCTGAAATAACTTTCTCTTTACCGCTATCATTATTATCCAGCGATAAGACGTCACTATTATCAGCCGCCAGCACATTTCCACTGTGAACGATAATTCCAATCAGAATTGAAAGCGTTGTTTTCCTTACACCAAAGACAAAAGACATATTGTTACACCGGTTTATTATTAGTTACATATCAAACGAGGAAGCGAATAATTATCATAATCATTCTCAATATTGATATTTTTGACACATTTAGACATGTTTGATGGTGCCTGTTTACATGTCTTGCCTCAGGTATTGCAAAGGGGGTTGTAAAGTGAGCAATCATGGAAAGATTGTGAAGGCGTGTGGCGGACACTTTGTCGCATCCGCCACAAGATTAGAGGTGACGTTGTAGCCAGGCTAAGGCTAATTGGGCGCGGGCAGAGAGTGGCCATTCAGCCCGGTGCACTAACCAGATGGTGTCAACCAGCGCATCACCCTCAGCGGCAACCTCAATGGTTTCAGGGCGGGTAAACGCCAGTCGCGCATAGCGTGGCAGAACCGCAAAACCGAGCCCGCGCGCGACCGGTTCCAGAATCAGGCCGATCTGATTACTGAATCCGCGTTGGGGGAGGTTACGAATGCCTGGGTTGCCCGGAAATAATCGACTTAATAATCGTGTCGCCATCGCCTGCCCATCGGGATGGTCGATATAACCCAGCTTTTCCAAATCGTTCCAGCCAGTCACTCGCGTATTAGCCGGTACGATCAGTTCCAGCGGTTCTTCAGCAAAAGGATGGGCCTCGAGCCGTTTATCATCCGGTTTGTGTGTGACCAGGCCCATTTCGTAACGGTTATGCAAAACCGCGTCGATCACTTCGCTATCCGGCGCAAAGCGGTGACGAACAGTGAGGTCGCGATGCTGTTCCTGTAATGACAACAGCAAGGGATAGAGCCGGAGTCCGATGCTGCCGGGCGAAATCACGCTCACTTCACCGCAGGTGGCTTCGGCATCACTCAGTCTCAGCATTAAGTGATGGTGAGCACGATCAATTTGCTGACAATAATCCAGCAGGGCGCTGCCAGCGGGCGTCAGTTCCAGTGGGCGCTTACTCCTCAGTATCACCGGACCTAATTGCAGTTCCAGATGGCGAATATGCTGACTCACCGCCGCCTGGGTGATGCCTAATCGCTCAGCGCTGTCGGTAAAGCTCCCGAGTTCGGCCAGCGTGGCAAAAGATTTGAGCCATTGCGGGTTCATCATAATGAAATTTTATACTTCTCATAATTGATCGTCTGTTTTCATTATAACGACAGTTACGTAGCCTGTAGATCTTTTCATCTTATGAGATTGATCATGACAACTCCTTATCCGCGCACCTTTTCCCATATTGGCCTTTCGGTGACAGACCTTGATGCCGCCGTGAAGTTTTACACCGAAGTGATGGGCTGGTATCTGATCATGCCGCCTACGCAGATTGCAGAAGATGAATCCGCCATCGGTGTGATGTGCAGTGATGTTTTCGGCAAGGGATGGGAGAAGTTTCGCATCGCCCACCTTTCCACAGGTGACCGCGTCGGTGTTGAAATCTTTGAATTCAAGGCGGCAGCAAAACCCGACAATAACTTTGAATACTGGAAAACCGGCGTATTCCATTTCTGCGTTCAGGATCCTGATGTGGAAGGTCTGGCGGAGAAGATTGTTGCAGCGGGTGGTAAGCAACGTATGCCAGTACGTGAGTATTTCCCCGGAGAGAAACCGTATCGCATGGTCTATATGGAAGATCCGTTCGGCAACATCATCGAGATTTACAGCCACAGTTACGAGCTGACCTATTCTGCAGGTGCGTATGTCTGAGCAGGAAATTACCCTCCCCGGCGACTGGCGAGGGTGGGTGTGGCAGGGTGGCGATAACCCGCTGGCACTGCAGGAACGCTACCTGAGTTTGTCACCCCTCCAACCGGGCGAAGTGCTGGTCAGGAATGCCGCGATAGGTTTGAATCCGGTTGACTGGAAAGTGCTCGACACCCAGAGGGATCGGGTGCCTGGCGTCGATGGTGCGGGCACGGTGGTCGCGGTTGGTTCCGATGCCGACCAGCACTGGTTGGGCAGGCGCGTTGCCTACCATCAGAATTTACAACGCAATGGCAGTTTCGCCGAGTATACCGTGCTGGCCGCGCAGGTTTTGCTGCCTATCCCGGATGGACTCGACTTCGCGACCGCCGCTGCTTTCCCTTGCCCGGCACTTACCGCCTGGCAGGCAATTGAAAAGATCCCGGTTGAGCCTGGCGCGCCACTCTTGATTTCGGGAGCGGGGGGATCGGTCGGACATTTTCTTGTGCAGTTGGCCTACGCACGTGGCTTTGAGGTCACGACGTTAAGCGGTGAACGTCACTGGTCACGTCTGCACGCGCTGGGTGCGAAGCGCTGCTACAGCGATGAGCAGCATGATGCTTCTGCCGTGAAGGAGCGCTATTTTGCTGTTATCGATGCTGTCAGCCCGGAAAAAGCAGCGCTTCTGGCGAATAACCTGATGGCGAATGGGCATCTGGTATGCATTCAGGGGCGGGTGAAAGAGTGGCCGAATCCGGCGTTTGGTCGTGCGTTGTCGTTGCATGAAGTGGCACTCGGCGCGCTGCACCAGCATGGTAATGCACAGCAATGGCAAAGACTCACGCAGCAGGGAGAACAGATGCTGAGGCAGATTGCGCAGGGCACACTGCAAAGCGAGTCGTTACTGCACTTCGCATGGGAACAGCTTCCGGCGCAACTGCTGGCTCTGCAGCATCGCAATTTCAGTGGTAAGCAGGTCATTCTGCTCTAGTTGTAAAAGCAAAAGCACACTTGCTTGTCTGCACAATATCGATAGCCGGATTATGTCACTCGTAACTCGGCTAATTGTTTATTCAGTTCTCACGGCAGTGGAATCCTTTACAGAATTATAAAATCCCCTCTCTCGGATGCTATCCCGGCACCGTTCGTCAGTTCGATTGTATCCACTCTCAGAAAGCAGTATTCATCACACCCTCTAATGCTGTATTCTGCTGCATATTGCAATATTTTGCGGCTTTGAGACCGACATGCATAAAACAGCCAGACAAAAATTACTGATGGAATTGTTGCTTGAACAAGGGCAGGTGGGAATCGGGCAGCTCGTCGAGCAGTTGCAGGTTTCTGCGGATACCGTGCGTCGCGACCTGGCCGATCTGGAAAAACAGGGTCTGGCGCAGAAAAACCATGGTGGAGCCGTGGCACTGGATCTGTCAGTGATGAATCGCCATCAGCGCAGTGCCCTTATTCCCGATGTCAAAATTGAACTTGGCAGGCAGGTGGCGGAAAAAATACCGGCAGGCGCCACGCTGTTTCTGGATGCGGGCAGCACGGTGCTGGCGGTCGCCACGTTGCTAAAAGGCCCTGTAACGGTCATTACCACGTCACTGGATATTGCCCATCACCTCAGTGATAAGCCGGATGTCGAACTCATTCTTTTGGGCGGCAAATGGGACAAGCAACAACGGCTGTTTTCCGGCAGCGCCACGCTATCTCTGCTTGAAAAGTATCGTGCCGACATCGCCATTCTGGGGGCCTGTGCGCTGCATGCCCGATTTGGACTGAGTGCCAGCCAGGAGGGGGATGCGGAAGTGAAGCGCGCCATGCTGGCGGCAAGCAGCGAACACTGGGTGGTGGCCGATCATATGAAGCTCAACCGTTGTGAACCCTATCTGGTCGCACCGCTCACCGATATCCATCAACTTTTCCTTGATGCGCCCTGGAGCGAGTTTGACGTCACCGACGCTACACAGGTCAACATCACACATTCTTAATGGCAAGAGGAGTCAGAAATGAGTATTCAGAAAGAGATTCGCGTCGCCCTCATCGGCTACGGATTTGTCGGTAAAACATTTCATGCACCTTTAATTCAATCCGTTCCCGGTTTGAAGCTGCATGTTGTTTCGTCTGGCAGTGAGGAGAAGGTCAAAAAGGACCTGCCTGACGTCATCGTTCTCGACTCCCCGGAAGCGGCCATCCAGCATGCAGATATTGATTTGGTGGTGATCGCCTCGCCCAATGCGACTCATGCACCCCTGGCGAAGCTGGCGCTGAATGCCGGTAAGCATGTGGTGGTGGATAAACCCTTTACGCTGGATCTAGCAGAGGCCAGAGAACTGGCGGCACTGGCCAGCGAGAAGAAGTTACTGCTCTCAGTATTTCAGAACCGCCGCTGGGATACCGATTACCTGGGGGTAAAAAAGGTCATCGATTCTGGCGCGATCGGTCAGGTCAAACATTTCGAGTCTCACATAGACCGATTCCGCCCGGAAGTGCGCGACCGCTGGAGAGAACACGATATTCCTGGCAGCGGCTTATGGTTCGACATTGGGCCTCATATCATCGATCAGGCGCTGCAGCTGTTCGGACTGCCAGAAACCGTTTCTGGTGACATCGCCGTCCTGCGTCATGGCGGAAAAAGCAATGACTGGGCGCACGTCACGCTTAGCTACCCTGAGCATAAAGTGATCCTGCATGCCAGCATGCTCGCCGCGGGTGGCGTGTCACGCTTTACCGTTCACGGGGACAAGGGCAGTGTGGTTAAACCCAAAGCCGACCAGCAGGAAGCGCAACTGATTGCTGGCATCGAACCGGGTTCCGCGACCTGGGGCGAAGATCAGGATGATTTGATGGTATTTGACAGCAATCTGCAGGTCACGTCAGTCAAAACGCCAAAAGGTGACCAGCGTCAGTACTATATCCAGGTGCGAGATGCGCTGGCGGGCAAGCAGGCTAATCCAGTTTCTCCCGCTCAGGCGATTGCCGTCATGGCGGTGATTGAAGCGGCAGTGCGCTCATCGGAGACGGGCACGGTGCAGAAACTCGCGCTGAGTGAAGCTGAAGCTGGTGCGTTTTATCAACTGAGTTAGCCGGGCGGGGCTTTACGGACAAGCTTTTATACGCTGGTACAAGCGTGCCAGCGTATTAGAAGCCTCTGACAAGCCTGTCATGCATGGAATCAATCGTGCCGCAATGGAATCTCACATCTCCGGGCGCGGCGCGATTGATGTGCTGATCGTTTCCGCGAGATTTTATCCTGGGCGATGAAGGATGGGATTCAGCACAAATTTTTCGTACATAGCTAAGGTCATGATTGCCGTCGATGCTGTTACGCTCCGTACCAATGTCATCATCACGGTGAGAAATTGACCTGATTTTTTATTTGGTGCATTTTTACATCACATTACGAATCCTCTCAGGTGGCGAGATGCTTATTACTGTGACAATTGATGATGCGTTATATGCCCAGGCTTTGGATATGGCCGATCCAAATATGGATAAGGCTGATATTTTCGTTGAAGCGATGAAAACGTTTGTACGGCTTCAGGCTTCAAAACGCCTTGCTTCTTTGGGTGGTACAGTGCCGGAAATGGAAGGCATCACCCGCCGTCGTGAAGAACCATTTGCGTAATGCCCATTCTGGTAGGACTGTCTTTTTAGCAGCACGGCAGCAACGTTCTAAACAGTATTGTCTTTTTAGCGCAACGCTTTTCCACTTCTGCATCCAGCAATGAGTTTTTGCAGCCCATCCTGAAGTCTCCAATCAGCCCAAAGCATTCCTGATCATCCAGGCATCAATCCACTTTCAAAAGATCAATCACGCACTGACTCATCATCAAATCAAGATGCGCACCACCTGCATTTTTATAAACGGTAATGTCCTCATCCGTGCGCTGGCGGTCAAAACCTTGGCACAGTTCGAACAGATCTGCCTTAATCTGCTGTTCGCTAATCTCTCCGCTTTGTAGAGGAATCGCGATGTCTCCCGCAAGCAGCGCGGCGGCGCGATCATCGACAAAGATTCGAGCCTTCTGTAGCAGCGCACCGTCCGCTTCCTGCATATCTGGGCGGTAGCCACCGACTAAATCGATATGTGTACCCGGCTTAACCCAACTCCCTTTAATTACCGGGCTGGTGGCGCTGGTTGCCGTGGAAATGATGTCTGCGCGGGAAACGGCGGTGGCGAGATCGGGCGCAATGCTGGCGTTAATGCCTTGCTGGCGGAGGCTGTCTAAAAGTGGATGAAGCTTCTCTGAGGAGCGATTCCACAGCAATACTTCTGAAATGCCCGGGCGAACCTGTAAATGTGCCTGTACCAAAGCTCGTGCAATGGGGCCTGCGCCAATCACCAGCAGCGTGTGGCTATCTGGGCGACTGAGATACTGGGATGCCAAAGCTGAATCGGCTGCCGTTTTAAAACAGGTGATGGCGGGACCATCCAGAATGGCAGATACCGCTTTTGTTGTCTGATCGAACACCACAAAAGCGGCGTGCTCTGCTGGTAAGGGAGGCTGCGCCTGAACATTTTCTGGATAGATGGAAGCGAGCTTAATACCTGCGCCATAGCCGGGCAAGATCACCCCGCGGCTGAACAGGCCAAAGGTGGCATCGCCAATGAAATACTGGTCGCCAAGCGGACGTGCGCCCTGGTGTCCTCGTTCAAGCGCCTCAATCGCCGTTTTCCAACTTAACGTTGCATGGATGTCCTGTGCAGATATGAATTGCATAATTTCTCCATTCAGAGCGGGTGCCACGACGAGTGGCACCGGTTTTCTTATTGCGTAATAATCGCGACAGGCTCGCCTAATACAGACATGTCCGGGACCACACCCAAACCCGGTTTATCGGAGGCGATCATAAAGCCATCCTGGATGCGCGGTCCGCCGTCAGCAATTTTGATGCTGTGATACTCGTGGAAAGCCGAGGACTGGAAATGGCACTCGTTGGGTGTCGAATGGGCGAGATGGTTTAGCGCGGAGGTCGCGATTTCACCGCCCCATGAATCTTCAATCGTCAGGTTGATACCCAGTGATACGCAGAGGTCTCTGAACTGTCGTGCCTTGGTTAAACCACCGATAAGGCTGACCTTAAGGTTGACGACATCCATGGCACTGTCCTGGTAACCGCGCAGCAAAACGCGAAGATCATCCATGCATTCATCGAGAATAAAAGGGTGATCGCTGTGGCGGCGCACCGTCAGGCACTCTTCATACGAGAGGCAGGGTTGTTCAATGTAGATATCGACATCCTTGATCGCCTTAACCACTCTGACGGCTTCGTGTTGTTTCCAGCCGGTGTTGGCATCTGCCGCCAGCACGTTGCCTTTTTTCAGCACTTCACTCACCGCAAAGATGCGCTCTATATCATCGCTGGTATTGGCGCCGACCTTCATCTGGAACTGGCGAAAGCCTTGCTGCTGATATTCCATCAGCTTTTTCGCCATCGCGGCCGGTTCCTGACGGCTGACCACCTTGAACAGCGTGACCTTTTCCTGCAACAGCCCCCCTAGCAAGTTATAAACCGGTTGGCCAGTAGCTTTGCCGAGCAGATCCCAGCAGGCCATATCAATCGCTGATTTCACGTAAGGATGGCCCTTCAGTAAGGCATCCATGGTTTGATTGATTTTGCCCAGCTGTAGCGGATCCTCACCAATAAGCCCCTTAGCCAGTTTTGCTAACCCAGCTCGCGCACCTTCAGCATAAGCCGGAAGATACGAGGGACCCAGCGGGCAGATTTCGCCCACGCCGGTCAAACCGCTGTCGGTTTCAATGATAATCACCGTGCTGTCAAACGCATCAAAGCTCTGCGTTGACCAGCTATAAGTCTCTTTCAATGCCAGATCGACCTGATGGATGGCGATTTTAACGATTTTCATTTTTGCGCCTTGTAGGGGGAGAAGAGGCTTAACTGTATCTGTATATTTGATGTATAAATTGTAGATACAAGACAAATATGGGTACATTCCGGCAGGTATGAAATGAGCCAACTCGCGTCACCGATAACCTCAATAAAACCCGCTTTTGAGAGCGATTCACCTCTACGCGTCGGTATCCTTGCAGCACCTGATTTCACCCTGTTGTCTCTCTCGTGCTTTATTGATTTTTTGCGACTTTCCTCCGATGAACGTGACTACAGTCGACAAATCTATTGCCATTGGGATTTACTCTCCGATAACACTGACCCCATTTCCTCCAGCTGCGGCATTCCCCTGATCCCGGGCCGTTTGTTTGGTGATCCTCGGGAATATGACTGCATTGTGGTACACGGCGGAATACTGCATGGCACTACCCCCGTACCGGATGCCTATCTCGCGTTTATTCGCCAAGCCGTCGCCAGCCAGGTCAGAGTGATCGGACTGTGCACCGGGCAATTTCTGCTGGCGAGATTGGGATTATTAACAGGGCTGCGCTGTGCGGTGCATTTTTCATTGGCGGAAGAGATGCAAGCGCTGTACCCGGATGTCATTCCTGTCACGGATCAGCCTGTGGTACACGATGGAGGAATCACCACTTGCCCGGGTGGATTGGCGTCTATCAATCTGGCGGCGCAGTTGGTCACGGAGAAATGCGGACAGATACGCGCCGATAAAACGCTTCATTATTTGCTGGCCGATCGTGGTTTTGATGAAATGCGTGAGAGGAAGCAGGAGGGGGAGTTGGGCCTGAAGTGTTCTGATCAGCGGGTTGCTAATGCCGTGGGGTTAATGCTGCAACGCATCCACGAATCTGGCAGCGTGGCGGACATCGCAAAGCTTGTTGGTGTGACTGAGCGAGAACTCACGCGTTTATTCAATCAGTATCTCAGGGCTTCGCCTGCCATGTACTGGCGTCAGTTACGTTTGAAGGCGGCACACTGGCAGGTTATCAACAGCTCCCGCTCTATCACGCAAATCGCGTACGAATGCGGATTCACCGACAGTTCCCATCTGATTTACTGGTTTAAACGCACCTATCACGCAACGCCCTCGCGTTTACGCAAACTGCGTCAGACAGTAGGCATTCACTAAGGGGCGGTTGGATTATGCAACTTCTAAAACATGACGCTGATTTAAGTTGCAGATATTGAGGCCATAGAAAACCGCCATTCCTCAGGAATGGCGGTTTATCAGATTACGGCAATTTATAAGCAATCACATAATCACCACGATCCGGTGAGTTACGTGCGCCGCCTGCAGAGATAAGCAGGTACTGCTTGCCATCCACCGGTGACTTATAGCTGATTGGCGTGCCCTGGCTGCCCACTGGCAGTCGCGCTTTCCACACCTCTTTACCGGTAGAAGTATCGAAGCCGCGCAGATAGTAATCCTGCGTGGAGGCGATAAACACTAAACCGCCCTGAGTCGCGAGCGTACCGCCAATGGTTGGCATACCAATTGGCATCTGCAGGCCGATTTTCACGCCGAAGGGACCGGTATCCTGTACGGTACCGACGGGCACCTGCCAGGCAATTTTCTGCGTTTTCAAGTCAACCGCGGTCAGCGTGCCGAACGGTGGCTTCTGGCAAGGGATCTCCAGCGGTGACATAAAGCGCACTTTGGCATTAATGGCATACGGCGTTCCTGCTAACGGCAGAGGACGGCTGATTGCCGCGGCTTCGTTGCCATCATTTTTCGCGCCCTGAATCTCCGGTGATGCCGGAATCAACTGCACTTCCAGACCCACGCGCATATCGTTAATAAACAGGTATTGATTGACCGGGTCAATCGACAATCCGCCCCAGTTCATGCCGCCCAGTGAACCCGGCAGATTGAGTGAAGGATCGGTACCTGGCGGGGTGAAGAGCCCGTTATAACGTTTGGATTTGAACTGAATGCGACAAATCAGCTGATCGAATGGCGTGGCGCCCCACATATCCGACTCTTTCAACACATCCGCACCAATGGTAGGCATGCCGACTGAGAAGGGTTGTGTCGGTGAATAGATCTCATCCGGGATCTGCCCTTTGGACACCGGGCGCTCTTCCACTTTGGTTAACGGTTTACCGGTGGCGCGATCCAGTACAAAAAGCTGGCCCGATTTGGTGCCGAAAATGAGTGCCGGTGTGGTTTTGCCATCAGGCCCTGGGAAGTCAGAGAAAGAGGGCTGCATCGGCACATCGAAGTCCCACAGATCGTTATGAACTGTCTGATAGACCCATTTCACCCGGCCGGTGCTGGCATCCACTGCCACCATCGAGGCACCAAACTTACGATCCAGCGGGTTGTGTTTCACGCCCCATAAATCGACCGCCGCGCTGCCGGTTGGCATATAAACGGTGTTGGAATGGCTGTCATAAGACATTGGCGCCCACACGTTGGGTGTCGAGCGTGCATAGGTTTGACCCTCTTCTGGCGCCTGTTTGTGCTCAGGGTTGCCTGGATCAAACGCCCAACGCAGTTGGCCGGTGATGACATCAAATCCACGCACCACGCCGCCTGGCATATCGGTCGCCACGTTATCCGCGACGCGACCGCCGATGACCACGGTCGTGCCCGCCAGGGTTGGCGCAGAGGTAGGGTAGTATTCGCCTTTGTCCGCGCCTTTACCCATATGATCGCTCAGGCTGACACGGCCGTTG
Organism: Pantoea sp. USMM079; assembly: GCF_037153115.1. NCBI lineage: Bacteria > Pseudomonadati > Pseudomonadota > Gammaproteobacteria > Enterobacterales > Erwiniaceae > Pantoea > Pantoea sp. USMM079. The sequence goes on along the minus strand of NZ_JBBCKX010000018.1, from coordinate 30,662 downwards.
TTACCGAAGTCATGGCAGAACTCACCGGTATCAGCATCCAGCGCAATCAGCTCTGGCGTCACGCTGTTCATCAGAATACGACGCTGGCACTGAGCATTTGCCGCAACAGACACGGTGCTCACCGGCGTGGAATCCGGCAAATCAGGTTGTTGCAATGGCGCCTGTGCATCGAAGTAGGCTAACCCGCGACAACGCATCCATTTTTTCTGCTTAGCGTTGATTTCAGTTTTCCACAGCTCTTTGCCCGTGGTGGCATCAACCGCAATCACGTTGTTATGCGGAGTGCACAAATAGAGGCGGTTGCCGATCTGCAAAGGTGTTTGCTGGTCTTCCGCTCCGCCACCGTTCGGGCTGACCGGGATATCCCCGGTGCGGTAGGTCCATGCAACCTGCAGGTCCTTCACATTGTCGCGGGTGATTTGATCCAGTGCGACAAAGCGCGTCCCGCCTGAGGTGTTGCCGTAGTTGTCCCAGTTGACCTGCTCTTCGCCTGGCTTCACTTTGACCAGCGGCAGTGCATCACCTGAAGGGCTGATAGGGTCGTGCGGCACAAACATGCCGCCAAGGGTGGCAGCGAAGGCAATCGCCAGTCCACCGGCTAAGGAGGCGGTGAGCTTCCAGCCTGACTTTTTACCAGCTTTCTTAAGCAGAAGCGGTAAGGAGAGAGCCACTAAGATGCCAAAGCCTGCCAGCGTCAACAGTCGTGAGACCAGTGGCCAGAAATCCAGGCCGACATCCCACAGCGCCCAAATAGCGGTGCCCAGCAGCACAACGCCATACAGCAACGCGCCGCTAACCCGTTGGCGGATAATCTGCACTCCCGAAATGAGCAATGCCACGCCAGCAATCAGGAAATACGCACTGCCGTGCAGGCTGACCAGTTGCCAGCCGTAAAAGGTTAGAAATGCGGCCATCACCAGAATGATGGCACCCAAAATAGCAAGCCATGCGGCTGCTGGTTTGGACAGTTTATGACCAGACATAAATGTTCCCTAAGGTGTAACGCAAGCAATAACAGCAAGGCTAAATCCTTACTGTTTGTAAAGTTTATCAATGAGGTGTAAAAAAATGCGCGGTAATGTTAGTGAGTTTTTAAACCAATGGCTACCGATCATTGATTGGTACTGAATGAGGACAAATTAGGCGTTGGGAGAGGTGTGCAGAGAATCAAAATGCTGAGATGCATTGAGATTTAAGTAGAAGTTACCCGATAACGATTATTTTAAGAATTTTTGTGTTTGGCCCGGCAGATATACTTTGTTTATGTTTAGCAGAGAGGGTTAATGCAATGATTTTTAAGCCGAAATTTATCAGTTTTGATTGCTACGGTACGCTCATTAATTTTGAAATGGGGCCAACAGCTAAGACACTTTTCACCGATCGTGTGCCACCCAACGTCATGCCTGCCTTCCTGGAAAGTTTCCGTTTTTATCGCCTTGATGAGGTGCTGGGTGACTGGAAGCCGTTCCTGTCAGTCATTGAGAACGCCCTCCAACGAGCCTGTCTTGCTCACGATATTGAGTATCGCGCCTCCGATGCCTTCGCTCTCTATGACGCCGTTCCGACCTGGCAGCCCCATCCTCATGTGGTCGAAACGCTGGAAATTGTCGCCCGTCATATTCCGCTGGTGATTTTATCGAACTCAATGACAGATCTGATTCCCCATAGCGTTGCCCATCTCAAGGCGCCGTTCCATGCGGTTTACACCGCTGAAGAGGCCCGCGCGTATAAGCCTCGCGCGCAGATGTTCGAGTATATGTTTGACCAGCTAGGCTGCGGCCCAGAAGAGATGATGCATTGCTCGTCGAGTTTCCGCTACGACATGATGACGGCGTACGACCTTGGTTTTATGGCCAGAGCCTTTATCGATCGTGGACATGAAGCTTACTCTGAAGGCTATGACGTGAATCGTCTCACCGACTTCCGTCAGCTGCCTGGCTTACTGGGGCTGTGATGCCGATGAGCGAGCCCAATGATAACGCAACGCAAACCCTGCAGAAGGGCGAGGCAAAAAGCGCTGCCGCACTAAGCACCGACGCGCCAGCCATCAGCCTACCGGAAATTCAATGCAGGGTGGCAGATCTGTATGGCATTGAGGGGCATGTCAGGTTTCTGGCCGGTGAGCGCGATCAGAACTGCTGTATTGAGCAATCAAACGGGACTCGCTACATCTTCAAGATCAGCAACCCGTCTGAATCGGAACCGGTGGTCGATTTTCAGGTGGCGGCGCTAAATCATGTCGCAAGCACCTCGCCCGATTTGCCGATTCCGCGAGTCATCACTACATCGTCCGGGCACTCGCATACCTATGTCACGTGGCAAGACGGCTCGACCACGCTGGTGCGCATGCTCAGCTACCTGGATGGGGTGCAGGTTAAGGAAACATCGCGAACGGTGATACAGCGGCGTGCCATGGGGCAATGTCTGGCGCGACTCGACCTCGCGTTGCAGGGGTTTTCACATCCTGCAGCTAACCATGATCTGCTGTGGAATGTTTCCGCTGCCCATCGTCTGACGGATAAGTTGGCAGAGCTGATTGATCCCGAAAAACGCAAGCTGGCGGATGTGTTTATGTCCCGGTTCAAACAACATGTCTTGCCTGTGTTGCCAACGCTACGATCTCAGGTCATCCACAATGACTTTCATCTCTATAACGTGTTGGTTGCGCCGCAAGAGCCAGATTGCATTACCGGGATCATCGACTTCGGTGACCTGCTTTACGCGCCACTGGTCGGGGAAGTCGCCACCGCTGCCGCTTTCCATATGACCGGTATCCGTGACCCTTTTGCCGGCCCTGCTCAGTTCGTCGGCGCTTACCACCACTCGCTGCCGCTCGCTGATGCAGAGCTCGAGATTGTGACCGATCTGATGGCAACCCGCCATTTGATCACCGCGCTGATCTCCGAGTGGCGCGCAATCCGCTATCCGCACAATCGTGACTACATCCTGCGGCACAATCCGGCAGCGTGGGAAGCGCTGGCACAACTGGCCGACTTCTCTCGTGAGAACGCACGCGATCGGCTGCTATCGAACATCCCTAATCGGAGACAGCAATGAAAAGTACCACCGACCTGAATATGGTGAATGCCTACATTCCCGGCCGTGCTGACGTGGGGCCCGTTACAGCGGGCATGATTGAAAGGCGCGATACGCTGTTGGGACCTGCCTATCGCCTGATGTATGAGCATCCATTGCATATTGTGCGCGGCGAGGGGGCATGGCTGATTGATGCCGAGGGCCGTCGCTATCTGGACGTTTACAACAATGTGACGTCATTAGGGCACTGCCACCCGGCAGTGAGCGAGGCGATTTGTGCACAGGTACAAACGCTGGCGACCAATACGCGCTATCTTCATGAAACCATCCTGGAATTGGCTGAGCGCCTACTGGCGACCGTGTCGGAAACAGCACTGGCGCATCTGATGCTGACCTGCACGGGGAGTGAGGCAAACGACCTGGCCTACCGCATCGCCAAAGTGCGCACAGGCGGCACCGGAATCATCGTTACCGAGACGGCTTACCACGGCATTACCGACACCGTTTCTCAGTTTTCGCCTTCCCTTGGTGTGGACGTCGATCTTGGGCCGCACGTCCGTCTGGTACCCGCGCCCTGTCAGTACCATGCTAATGGCGAGGATCTCGGTGAGCGCTTCACGCAAGATGTCCAGGCGGCGATTGCCGATCTTCAGCGTCATGGCATCAAGCCTGCTGTATTGATCGTCGACTCCTTATTCACCAGCGACGGCATTCTGCCCGGTTCAAAAGGCTTCCTCAAAGGGGCCGTCGAGGCGATCAAACTGGCCGGTGGCTTGTTTATTGCTGATGAAGTGCAGCCGGGATTTGGTCGAACCGGAGAGCATATGTGGGGCTTCCAGCGTCATGGTGTGATGCCGGACATCGTGACCCTGGGCAAGCCGATGGGCAACGGTCAGCCGATTGCCGGTCTGCTCGCTACTGCTGATGTGCTGGCAGAGTTTGGTCAGCGCTCCCGCTACTTCAATACCTTTGCCGGCAATACCGTTTCCTGCGCGGCGGCTGTTGCAGTGCTAAAAACCATCGAAAACGAAGGCTTGATTGCACATGCACGCCATGTGGGCAACGTCCTGCTTAATGGCATCTCAGCACTTTGTGCACGACACCCCACCATAGGTGATGTCAGGGGAGCTGGCTTGTTCGTCGGTGTTGAGCTGGTGGCCGATCGTCAAAGTCGCACTCCAGATCGCTGGCTGACCAATCAGGTGGTGAATCTGATGCGGCAAAAAGGCGTGTTGATCAGTGCCTGCGCGAAGGGACACAATGTGTTGAAAATCCGGCCTCCGTTGATCCTCACTGAGGAACAGGCAGGCACGGTCATTGAGGTTCTCGACCAGGCGCTGACCGAGGCCTCTGCGGCGAGAGCGTGACAGGGCACTTTCAGGAACGTATTCACCTATGGCAACGCCGAAATCACTGGATCTTGCAGACCTGAGAATTCTTGAACATCTTCAACGCGATGGCCGCTGCTCCAATCTGGATCTGGCCGAGGCAATAAGCCTCAGTGCCAGCCCCTGTCTGACGCGCACCAAACGTCTGGAGCAGAGCGGCGTGATTTCCGGCTACAGTGCCAAAATCGACCTGGATAAACTGGGCAGCAACGTGGTGGTGTTTTCCGAGATCACCCTGAGCAGCCATATACCTGCTGATTTTCGCAAGTTCGAGCAAGGGGCGAGCAAATATCGTGAAATTGTGGAGTGCTATAACGTCAGTGGCGGTTACGATTACCTGCTCAAGATTATCGCGCCCACCATATCGATGTTTCAGGATCTGATGGAACGCCTGTTGGAGGACGATATCGGCATTGAAAAATTCGCCAGCCGTATCGTTCTCCGCCAGCCTTATCCGCAGCGTGGAGAGCCGCTTAACGTGATTGCCCATGGTGTTGCGAGCTGGAAGTAGGGTCGGAAGTCTCACCGCGAGAAATCCATCCCCTTCGCTTGCAGCCTGATAATGAAGGCGATGACAAACAGCATAAAAGGGCGATGCCAGCACTGACGCCCTGAATAGCGCCATCACCCATATATTGCGGTTGTGAGAGACGAGTCAGTTGGTCGCGCAACATCGTCGAGAGATTTCATCTGTTCGACCATCACAGACTTTAGCCAGTCGGTGGCTTCCCGTTTTCCGCTGCGTTTATGGGTATAGATCTTCACAGTGAAGCGGGGTGCCTTAAACGGTAACGGGAAAGTGCTTACGTTGACGGTGGGAGCTAATTTCCCCGCCACGAACGAAGGAATCGCCATCAGCAGATCACTCTCAGCCACGATAAAAGGCGAACTGAGCATCGACGGGGTTTTGATTACCGTTCTTCGTTTCAGACCCAGTCGTTCAAGGTGCGAGTCCAGCAATCCCTGTTTCTCATTCCAGGGAGTGACGACCAGATGGCCTGCTGACAGATACGATTCCAGTGTCAGACGGGTTCGTTTCGGATTACTGATCACCACAAACTCATCACTGAATAAATCGGTCTCTTCCATGTCGGGATGTTTGCCATCCCCCGGCTCGCTGAAGCTCAGCGCAAGATCGACTTCACCGGCCAGCAGTTCAGTGAGCGCCGGGTTGTGCGGTAAATGGCACAGTTCAAAACTCAGGTGAGGGGCGGCATCACTAAGGGCCTTCATCAGACCGGGAAACACGCAGAACGCGGTGTAATCCGTTACCGCAATTTTAAAACAGTCCTGGTTTAACAGGGGATTAAACGGTTCTGCAGGGCAAAGGTGTTTGTTTAGCGCGGCCAGCGTCTCGGCAATAAAGGGCGCCAGCTAGCAGGCATAAACGCTTGGGCACATTTTATGTCCATCGCGGTAAAACAGCGGATCTTTGAGGAACTCACGCAAGCGCGTTAAAGCGTGACTGAGGGCAGAAGTGCTCAAGGAGAGTTCAATCGCTGCCAGTCTCACCGATCGGTGTCTGAACACCGCGTCAAAAACCGGTAAGAGATTAAGATCCAGCCGCCGCAATATATGATGCATGAAATTCACCTATTGTTGATTTTATTGCACTTCATTCACTCAACATTACCCTTTATCATCCAAAGCTTCAATTCATTGAAATAAAGAAGCTTTTATGACCCTGACTGTCCGGCAAGCCTGCCCTGATGATGCAGAAGCGATCTACAACATGATTGCTGAACTCTCTGTTTATAAACACGGTTTACAGGATTCGCTGACCAGTCCGGAAGCCATTAAAAGCATGCTGTTCAGCCCTGAAAGCAATACCGAGGCATACCTGTGCGAAATCAACGGTCGGGTGGCGGGTTATGCCGTGATCACCAGCAGCTATTCTGCCTGGCTGGGTCGGCGTGGCATTTATATGGAAGATCTCTATTTTTCGCCGGATTACCGCGGGCTCGGCGTGGGTAAGGCCCTGCTCAAATTCATTGCGCAGGAAGCGGTCAGACGTCAGTGTGGTCGGATTGAATGGAGCGCGCTGAGCTGGGATCAACCCGCCAAAGAGTTCTATCAAAGCATTGATGCGCTGCCATTAAACGAATGGGTGCGCTATCGACTGGACGGGCAGGCGCTGGAGCGGTTTGCCGAAAGTCATCTGAGTTGACGCTTCTGACATTCTCTAGCAGAAAACCCTTTGCACGCCTCTCCCTTGACCGATGCCTGAAGTCACGTCATCGGTGCCCCATAGTGAGTTATCAATACCAAACAAAAAAGGCCACCTCGCGGCAGCCTTCTCTGGCAATTCTTTTTGCGACCATGATTATTTGGTCAAACGCGCCGTCATATGCACCTGATTGCCTGCGTAGGCTTCCGTGATGCTGTAGCCGGAATGTGCCAGTTTTGCTTTGGCGGCAATCTGCGCTTCGGCACCGTCTAAGGTTGAAGCGGTTGCAGTGATGGTCTGGGCGAAACTCGCAGATGAAACCAGTGAGAGTGCGATAACTGCAACGAAAGTTTTGATGTTTTTCATGGTCATTTCCTTAGGTTAATTTAGATTTGGTGAGGCGTTTTGCCTCGATGTGATGAATGGTAGACCTAAGGTGCGAACATGAAAATCACATATTCATGTTCAATTAAGTCAAAAAAATTGAATAATAATTGACGGTCTTTTTCCTCCTTTATCAGAACAAATACGCTTTTAGAACTGACAACTAAAATGAGACATTTATTGCCGATTTGGCGCATTGTTGACGAATTATGTTTACGATAATTTTTCTCCTATCGAAAGGGCACTGGCGTCTTTTCCCTTACATTTTTGGAGAGTAAACATGATTGAACAACGCTTAGCCGATGCTCGTGGTCTCGGTGATCATGGCTGGTTGCATTCACGCCATACGTTTTCATTCGCCAATTACTGGGATCCCAAACAAACCGGTTTCTCTGACTTGCTGGTTATTAATGATGACAGGGTGGCAAAGGGGCGGGGTTTTGGCGCGCATCCGCACAGCAATATGGAAATCATCTCTTATGTATTAGAGGGCGCGCTGGAGCATAAGGATTCAATGGGTACCGGTTCGGTCATTGTACCGGGTGATGTCCAGTTAATGAGTGCAGGCACCGGGGTGACGCACAGTGAGTTTAACCACTCAAGAGATAACGGCGTTCACTTTCTGCAAATCTGGGTGGTCCCGGCGGAGAAGGGCAGTGAGCCGCGTTATCAACAGACGCGCATCTCTGAAGAAGAGAAACGCGGCAGGTTCAGGCTGATCATTTCGCCGGACGGTGAGCAGGACTCTCTGCAGATCCGCCAGGACATGCGCATCTATGCCGGCCTGTTTGACGGTGATGAGCAGGAAACGGTACATCTGGATGTCAACCGCTATGCCTATATTCACGTGGCGAAGGGCAGTGTGGTGGTGAATAGGGTGATATTTAACGCGGGCGATGGTGCGCGCGTACGCCAGGAGTCACTGCTGACCTTCAGTGGCGGCAATACGGCGGAAGTTCTGCTGTTTGATGTGCGGCCATTAGAGACCAATCAGCCCACGCGGTAAAAAAACCGGCTTGGGAGCCGGTCAGTGAAAGCTTCTCCACTCAAGATGACAGCCATTAAGTGATGTGTGGCTGTCATTTTTTACGATCAGAATGAGGGAACTGATCGTTCTACGCTTTATGCAATGACAGTGTCTTCAGGAATGACAGCAGATCAGCGTTCAGCTCATCACCGTGGGTGACGGCAAAGCCGTGCGGCGCGTTGTCATACACCTTCAGTTTGGCCCCCTGAATCATCTCTGCGGCCAGTTTGCCCGTGGTCTCAAACGGCACCACCTGGTCATTGCTGCCGTGGATCACCAGCGCCGGCACATCGATTTTGGCCATATCCGGACGGAAGTCGGTTTCGGAGAACGCGGTGACACAATCGAGCGTGCCTTTCAACGACGCCAGCAGCGCGATGTTCAGCGTTTGCGTCAATACACCCTCAGACACAGTCTGGCCTGCATTGGTGCCGTAGAACGGCGCGGCGAAATCACTGATAAACTGCGCGCGATCTTTACGCAGCCCCTGACGGATCCCTTCGAATACTGACAGGTCAACACCCGCCGGATAGTCTTCCGCCTTACCGAAGATCGGCGTCACTGCACCCAGCAGCACCAGGCCGTCCACGCGCCCCGTACCGTAGTTATTGATATAACGCGTGACATCACCACCACCCATCGAGAAGCCGACCAGCGTCACATCCTGAAGGTCGAGGCAGGTGATCAGGTCGTTAATATCAGAGGCGAAAGTGTTGTAATCGTAACCCGTCCACGGCTGGTCTGAACGGCCGAACCCACGGCGGTCAAAAGCGATCACGCGATAGCCATTTTCGGCCAGCAGGTTCAACTGGTTGTCCCACATATCCCCATCCAGCGGCCAGCCGTGGCTAAACAGTACCGGCTTTCCTTTACCCCAGTCTTTGTAATACAGGTTAGTGCCATCAGCTGTTTTGATCGTGCTCATCGTGATTTTCCTTGCGTTAAATTGAACAACAATAGTTGAGGTTGATGCTTATACCGGCGCGACCAGATAGCGCGCCTGCGGCATGTTTTCACCCTGATGGAATTGATAGACACGGGTCTGGATCTTCTGATCGTTCATGGTGTAGCGCTCCAGCTGGCGCAGGTGTTCCATCCAGGATCCCACCACAAAGGTTTCAACAAAGATGCCCGGTTGCAGAATGTCTTCATACACGGCCCAGTTATCCGCGCCGCCACGACGTCGAACGCGGCGCATATCCTGCATGCAAAGCGTGAAAGCATGCGCATCTTCCAGCCGGATCAGATACTCGTAACTGACACGGACCGGCCCGCGATCGTGATGAATTTCCAGTGCGGGGATGCTCTCGCTGACGTCGCTGACGTCCAGATTGAGATCCGGGTCCTGATCCAATCGCCAGCGCAGCACCGTCAGGCTGGCCAACGCCATACCCACCGTCGCCACGCACAGTGAGACCGGAATGCTGAAGTGCGAGGCCAGCTGGCCCCAGATGGCGCTGCCGACGGTCATCGAGCCAAAAAACACCGTCAGATACACCGCCAGCGCGCGCGCTTTCACCCACTTGGCGGCACTGCGCTGCGCACCCACGTTGAGCGTGGAGAGCACGGCAATCCAGGCGAAGCCGGTGAAGAACTCACACACATTCAGCAGCCAGAAATGACGGACGAATGCCAGCGCCAGCATCGTGGCGGCAAACATCAGGCTGGCCAGCACCATCAGTCGGTCCGGGTTTAAGCGTTGACGCAAACGCGGCAGCAGCACTGCACCGCAAATAGCGCCAACACCGATAAACGCCAGCATAATGCCGTAGCCGCCAGGCCCTAATCCCAGCTCACGGCGCGCCACCAGTGGCAGCAATGCCCAGCCCGCGCTGCCGAACACAAAGAACGCCACGGTGCGCACCAGCACATTGCGCAGCACCGGTGCGGCGTGGACGTAGCGAATACCCGCGCGCACCGCTGAGAAGAAGTGCTCAGGCGGCAGGCGCTGCACGCTGGGGGCCTCCTTCCAGCGATAAAGCACCCATGCCACGCCCAGCACCGACAGAGCGTTGAGCATGAACACCATCCACGGACCGGCGAAGGAGAGGATTAAACCCCCGAGCGCCGGGCCAATGGCACGGCTGATATTGATGCCCAGCGAGTTCAGCGCAATCGCCGGACTCAGCTCATGTTTCTCCACCAGATCCGGCACGATGGCCTGAAAAGGCGGTGAACTCATCGCCGCGCCTGCGCTCATCAGAAACGCCGCCATCAGCAGCACCAGCGGCGTGACGTGACCGGTGAAGGAGAGCACGGTCAGACTGGCTGCCGCGATAAACACCCACAGCTGGGAGAACAGCAGATACTTACGACGGTCGATAATATCCGCCAGCACGCCTGACGGCAGTGCAAACAGGAACATCGGCAGACTGCTGGCCGCCTGGACCAACGCGACATTCAGCGGGTCGGCGCTGAGCGTCAGCATGGTCCAGTTAACCCCGACATCGTTCATCCATGAGCCGATGTTGGAGACCACGGTGGCAATCCACAGCATGCGAAAAATCGGCTGACGCAGTGGTTGCCAGGGTGATGCGCTGGTTGAGGTCACTGTGGCTGGCGTGGCGATGGCGTCCTCTTCCTGAGGAACGTCATTGATATCATTAACCTGCGCCATGTCGGATTCCCTGCTGTTTCGTGGTCGCGATACGCCACGTGCCTGGTCCGGTAATGGCCAGGGTGGTGAAGATAATCAGCAGCAGCCAACCAAACTGACCTTCAGCAATGCTCCAGCCGGGGTGCACAAACACCATCGCCACCAGCAGCACGCCGATAATCGGTAGGCAGGCCAGGCGAGTGAAGATGCCCAGCAGGATGAAGATGGGGCAGATCACCTCGGCAAAGATGGCCGGGATTAAGCTCATATAAGGACCGAGGCCAAAAGGATCCTCGATACGTGTCAGTTCTTCGCTGAAATGAAACACCTTAGGCAGCCCGTGTACGTGCAGTAACAGCAGGCAGCCGGTCAGGCGCAGGAAGAACAGCCCCGCATTCACGCGGGGCGGCTGAGAGAAGAAACTCGTCATGTTGATCAGAACGCGAAGCAGCTGCAGCCGAGCGCGCCCCAGAAGGCGTTCTCTTCCGACACCGGCAGGTTGGCACTGCGCGCGATATCGTGTGAATGGCTGTGTACGCCACACGGCCCGCTGCACTGGTGCGGCATCGGCTGCATGCCGACGCGCGTCTGTGCCGTTGGCGGCGCGCTGCGATAGTGACCCGGCACCCTCACCACCGGGGACCACTCTGGCAGCACCGGAATAGACGGTGGGGCTTCTGAGCTGAACGAACCGGCGGCATAGACGATATTGCCGTCGACCAGGGTCAGAACCGACTCGATTCCTTTGATCTCCTCTTCCGGCACGCTGAAGTAGTCCTTGCTCAGCACCACCATGTCCGCCAGCTGGCCAGCTTTGATCTGACCTTTTTTCCCCTGCTCGCTGGAGAACCAGGCGCTGCCCTGCGTCCACAGCATCAGCGCGGTGTCACGGTCGAGGCGGGCGTTGACGTCATACATCTGCATGCCGCCGACGGTGCGACCGGAGACCAGCCAGTAAAGTGCGGTCCACGGGTTATAGCTGGCGACGCGAGTGGCATCCGTACCCAAACCGACCGGCACGCCGGTTTCCAGCATACGCGCCACCGGCGGAGTATGGCGGGTGGCTTCAATGCCGTAGCGTTCGGCAAAGTATTCGCCCTGGAAAGCCATGCGGTGCTGAACCGCGATGCCGCCGCCCAGCTCTTTAATACGGTCGATGTTCCGTTGCGTCACGGTTTCGGCATGGTCGAAGAACCAGTGCAGACCATTGAATGGAATATCGCGGTTCACTTTTTCAAACACATCGAGCATGCGGCTAATGGATTCGTCGTAGGTGGCGTGCAGACGGAACGGCCAGCGATGTTCAACCAGATGGCGTACCACGCGCTCCAGTTCATCTTCCATACCTGGCGCCAGATCCGGACGCGGCTCAAGGAAATCCTCGAAGTCAGCGGCGGAGAACACCAGCATTTCACCGGCACCGTTGTGACGGAAATAGTCGCTGCCCTGACCCGGCGTCAGCATGTCGGTCCATTTCTCGAAATCTTCCAGTTCGTGCCCGGGGCGCTGGGTAAACAGGTTATAGGCGATACGAATCGTCATCTGCTTCTTCTCATGCAGTTCAGCGATGACTTCGTAATCTTCCGGGTAGTTCTGGAAACCACCGCCTGCATCAATGGCGCTGGTCAGGCCGAGGCGGTTCAGTTCGCGCATAAACTGACGGGTCGAGTTGACCTGCTGTTCCAGCGGTAACTTAGGACCCTTGGCCAGGGTGGCATAAAGGATCATGGCGTTCGGGCGAGCAATCAGCATGCCGGTTGGGGTGCCATTACTGTCACGCTGGATTTCGCCACCTGGCGGGTTGGGGGTGTCTTTGGTGTAACCCACTACTTTCAGCGCAGCGCGGTTGAGCAGGGCGCGATCGTAGAGGTGCAGCACAAACACCGGCGTGTCCGGTGCCGCTTCGTTGATCTCATCCAGTGTTGGCATGCGGCGTTCAGCAAACTGGAACTCCGTCCAGCCGCCCACCACGCGTACCCACTGCGGATTTGGCGTACGCAGCGCCTGTTCTTTCAGCATGCGCAGCGCGTCAAACACCGAGGGCACGCCTTCCCAGCGCAATTCGAGGTTGTAGTTGAGGCCGCCACGAATCAGGTGCAGGTGCGAGTCATTCAGACCCGGCACGGCGGTGTGGCCCTTCAGGTCGATGACTTTAGTGCCTTCGCAGTGATGCTGCATCACTTCGGCAAGGGTGCCGACTTCCAGAAATTTACCATCGCGAATCGCCACCGCATCGGCAACCGGATTGCCGCGATCAACGGTGTGAAAACGGCCATTGGTGAGAATGACGTCCGCCTTACCTAAAGTCACCATAAAACCTCCTGAAGAGAGTGGTCCTGCACATGCGCAAGAGAAGTAATAGGAGGAATTATGTTCAGGTGGCCAGGAGAGCGTCTAGTTATACAAAGGGATAGGTATACCTTCGTATAGTTATACCTAGAGATAATAGTGTGGAAAAAAAAGGCTCCCTACACTGCGCTGAGACAGTGAGTCTGAGCTGCCGTAAACGCGGCATCCCTGGCATGACTGTTCTTTTGACACCGTTCAATTTCGCGAAATTTCGCCACACTAACCTCAATGGGCAAAACCATGACCACTAGCAAACTTGAAGTACTGACGCCGCAGAATTGCCAGATCATCTTTATCGACCAGCAGCCACAGATGGCGTTTGGCGTGCAGTCGATTGACCGTCAGGTGCTGAAAAACAACGTTGTCGCATTAGCGAAAGCGGCCAAAGTCTTCAACATTCCTACCGTGCTGACCACCGTTGAGACGGAGAGCTTCTCAGGCAACACGTTCCCGGAGTTGCTGGATGTGTTCCCGGGTCAGGACATTCTTGAGCGTACCTCAATGAACTCCTGGGATGACCAGAAAGTGCGTGATGCGCTGAAAGCCAATGGTAAGAAAAAGGTGGTGGTATCGGGCCTGTGGACGGAAGTGTGCAACAACACCTTTGCACTGTGCGCGATGCTGGAAGGCGACTACGAAATTTACATGGTGGCGGATGCATCAGGCGGCACCACCAAAGAGGCTCACGACTATGCGATGCAGCGCATGATTCAGGCTGGCGTAATCCCGGTGACCTGGCAGCAGGTGATGCTGGAGTGGCAACGTGACTGGGCGCACAAAGACACCTACACCGCGGTGATGGATATCGCCAAAGAGCACTCCGGTGCCTACGGTATCGGCGTGGATTACGCCTACACCATGGTTCATAAAGCGCCTTCTCGTCAGAAGAGTGAGCACCGTACCCTGGCGCCGGTTCCTGCCCCGGTTCGCTAATGTGTTAAGGGCCAGACCTGTGCGCTGGCCCCCTTTTAAAAAGGAGGACCCATGAGTCCTTTGCTGATTTCTCTGGGGGCTGGCGCGTTAGCCGGTCTTATTTATGCACTGCTCAAGGTTCGCTCTCCGGCCCCGCCAGCCGTGGCACTGATTGGCCTGCTGGGCATGGTGATTGGCAGTGCGCTGGGCGGTAAGCTGCTGCATCAGGGTACGGCTGCGTTTACGCCGGCGGGTGTCACGCTCCCCGTGGCAGCGGACGCTCGTCCTCACGCCTCGCTCTTGACCTCAGGACGGGTGGGATAATCATGCTGAAATCCTATGTTTTATCGCTCGTGGTAGGCATACTCATCGGCTTACTTTATGCCGTCATGGATGTCAGTTCCCCGGCTCCACCTGTCATCGCGCTGTTGGGCCTGTTGGGGATGCAAATCGGCGAACATATTATTCCGGTTTGCCAACGGCTGATAAAGCGTGAACGGATCGCTCTCTCCTGGTTCCGCCACGAATATCCACCGAGAGCCATTGATACTCCACCGGCCTCGGGTGATAAAAACGCCTAATGATGCGCGTCAGGGAGTCGTAAATTTTATTAAGGAATACAGCATGCAGCTGTCGCAGCGCATCATCATTGTGGATGATGACCGTTCCGTTCGCAGTGCCCTGACCAACCTGCTGCAGTCTGAAGGCTATGAGACGCAGGCATTCGAATCAGCGGAAGCATTGTTAAGTGATGAAGCAGCGCTCAGAGAGGCAGCGCTGTTTATCATTGACGTCGAACTCAAAGGCATGTCTGGTTTTGACCTGTTTAAAGAACTGATAACACAGCTGAACAACCCGCCAGGCATCATCATTTCGGGCAATGGCGATGACAATTTACTGTGGTACGCCATCAACCTGGGCGCCATCACCTTCATGCGCAAGCCTATTGATATTGACGCGCTGTTCGAACATATTCGGGCTGAGTTATCTGCCCGGACGTTGCGACCATGAGTTCACTTTTTCTGGCTTTGAACCTGTCTGATGAAACCGCTTATGTACTGAATGATGACATCGTGTTCAGCCCGCTGGCACAGGAAGGCAACATCGAGTGGCTGCTCGGCAGGCATGCGGTGTCAGGTGAAAGCGTTATGTTGGCGACCGCCGCCAGCGAAGAGGCGGTTTTTCAGGTCACCCAAATGCTGAAAAATGAGTTTGCCCTGCGAGCGATGCTCTCCGAGAGCGGGGCGATCAAACCCATTCGATATACCTCCTATCAGGGGCGTTATGCGCTGCTCTATACCCCGTTTAACTATCGCACACTGGCTGACCAGCTGTGCATGCCCCCCGGCAACCTGAAGAGATTCTTCCACAAAGCCACACTGCTATGTGAGGCGCTCGGCAAGATGCATTTGCAAGGCCTGGTGCACGGCGACATCAAACCCTCTCACTTTTTCTTTACTGAAGAGAATGTGGTGCAACTGGGTGGCTTCGGGCTCTCCTCGCTGGAATCCGATTTGATGCAACCCGCCCGCACGCCGGTCATCGGCGGCACGCTGGCCTATATGTCGCCTGAACATACCTCGCGCACGGTACATCGCGTCAGCCGCATCAGCGATTTGTACAGTCTGGGCATCGTGCTTTATGAGTTGCTGACGGGCAAATTGCCCTACGGTAGCGCGAACGGTGGCATGTCTGAGTGGGTACATCATCACATCGCATCAGAAGCGATCCCGCCGCACATGCTGCGCCGCGATGTGCCGGTGGTGCTGTCATCGATTATTTTACGCCTGCTGGCGAAGTCTCCTGAGTATCGTTACCAGACGGTAGAAGGGGTGATGGCGGATTTAAAACGCTGTGAATCCAACCTGATGCCAGATGGCGCCGTTGAGTCATTCGCGCTGGGACAACAAGACGCACAGCCGCTGACGCTCTCCTCCGAGACGCTGTATGCCGATCACGCACAGGCAGCGGATGTGCTGGCGGCATTTGATGATGTTAGCCGCAGCGGGAAGCACACGCTGGTGGTGATCAACGGCGCACCAGGCTCGGGGAAGTCATCGTTAATCGTCTCGGCACTGAAGGTTTTACGCAGTAAAAACGCCATGCTGACGGTAGTGAAAGCCGATAAAAACTCACCTGTGCTGCCGTTCTCGGTGTTTACCACCGCTTTTCGTATGCTGACGTTGCATCTTCTGGGGCTGCCGGCCGAGGAGATGGCGCGCTGGAAAGCGCATATTTCACGCATTCTTGGCGAGTTTGCCGGATTGGCTGTCAATCTGGTGCCGGAACTGGGCGTGGTGCTCGACAAGAGAGCGGTGGCGCAGCGTGATACGAATTTACCCGACGCGCGCGATCGCTTAAACCTGGTCGCCTGCAGCCTGGTCAGAGCCTTTACCGCACCAGGACGGCCGCTGGTGATGCTAATCGATGATGTGCACTGGGCCGATCAGGCGACCCTTCAGCTGCTGCAAAATCTGCTGAGCCTGAGCGAGGATCTCCCGCTTTTACTGGTGATCAGCCATCGTGATAGCGTTTCAATGCCCTGTCCTCACGTTGCAGGCACTCTCAGCCGCATTCGCGCCTGCGCATCACGCATTATCGATCTGACCCCTGAGCCGTTGTCGGCTAAAAATATTGCGCGCTGGCTGGCGGGCATGTTTCACAGCCGCAGTGCCGCCACTGCCGAGCTGGCACAAATCGTGTTTGAAAAAACCGCGGGCAATCCCCTCGCGACCCATGAGTTTTTCCGTCAGGCGGTGCGTGATCACCACATCACCCATCACGCCGCCTTTAAATGGACCTATGACGCGCAGGCATTAAAAAACAGCCATTACGCGGCAAATGTCGCAGCCTGCGTGCTGGAAGATCTTAAAACGCTGCCTCGTGCCGCTCACACGCTGTTGGGTGAGCTGGCACTGATTGGTGCCACTGGCACACTTCGCGACATCAGCACGATCCTGGCGCTTTCACCGCAAAGGGTCGTTGAGAGACTCAAACCTGCTGCGGAGAACCGTTTAATCGCATTAAGTGACACCACGTGGTCATTTATGCATGACAGCGTGCATGAAGCGGCAATGGGGTTGCTGAGTCCTGAGGAGAAGGATGATTTTCATTTTGCTGCGGCGCGTTATTACCTGCAGGAGTCCAGCCTCGACCTGGCCAATGCCCCGCTGTTCAGCGCTGCCCATCACCTGGTGTCGGTCCAGAATATCGCAGTGATTGCCGATGAAACGGCGCAATTTTGCCCGCTGCTTTTGCAGGCAACACGGCGAGCAAAAATCACCGGTGACTATGTCTCTGCGCTTCGCTATCTCCAGTTTGCCCGTCAGATAACGCTTCGTTCCGGCAGTGAGTGCAGTAATGAATTTCTGCTGGAGGAGGCTGAATGCGAATTCCTCAACGGTAATTTGCTGCGTGCCATGACGCTTAGCTCGCAGATTTTGGTCTCGCCCGGTGAGGTAACGGACAAGGCGGAAGCAGCCAGTCTGATCGCTGAAATTCATATGCGCAGGTCAGACAGCCAACTGGCGCTGGAAACCGCACTTGCCTGGTTGGCGGTGTTTGGCATCCAGCTGAATCGCTACCCCGATCAGGCCGAGTGTGATGCGGCAAGAATGCTGCTCAAAGAGGACGTGGGTAAAAATCCTTACACACGCTTTCGATCATTGCCGCGGGTGAGTTGTAAAAAAACCGAAGCGATCATGAATTTGATGGCGAGTGCCAGTACCTTCGCGGCGTTTATTTGCCCGCGTTTGCAATTCCTGATCCTGTGCAAACTGCTGCATCTGACCATGGCACGCGGCCTGAGCGGTGCCTCGACGCTCGCGCTGTCATGGTATGGCGTGGTGTGTGGCGATCAGTATGATGAGTACAGCCGTGGATTTGCCAGCGCGTTACTGGCACGTGAGCTGGTGTACAAGCACGACTTCGTGAGTTACAAGGCACGCACGCTGCTGCCACTCGATCAGGTCAGTATCTGGACGATGCCGCTCACCTATGCCATTGAACGCGCAAAAGCTGCGTTTGATGTCGGGGTCGAAATTGGCGATCGGACATCGGCGTGTCTGGCGCTGCGTCATCTGGTGATGAATTACCTCACGCGTGGCGATCACCTTGACGGCGTTTGTACTTCGATCTCGCGTGGCATGACCTACGTGCGCAAGGCGCAGTTCCGCGACGTTGAAATTGTGTTAGGGATGCAGCTGGACTACGTGATGTTTTTGCGTAAGCCGCGCGGGGAGATTTTCTCTGGGAATCACTTTATACCGCCTGATTTAGACAAAAAGCTGCATGAGTTTGCCATCGAGCCGGTGCTGCTGATGCAGTTCTGGTGCCGCCTCTACAAGGGCATGGCACACTTTTTTGCCGGTGAATATGAGGAGGCGGGAAGGTATTTAGCTGATGCCGCCCCTTTTACCGACTTTATTCCGGGTCATGTGCATCTGCTGGACCTTCATCTCTATAGCGCGCTGTCACTCTCCATCCCACTCAAGGCAGAGGAATATACAGCCGAACATCGGCAGGTACTGCTGCGCCATCTTGAGAGGCTGGTGACCTGGTCGAATGAGAATGAGAAGACCTTTGCGGACAAAGAGGCGCTGCTACGGGCTGAACTGGACAGGCTGGAAGGCGAAACCGCTAAGGCTACTGAGCAGTACGAAAAAGCCATCGATTTATCCCGTCAGGGTGAGTTCCATCATATCAACGGACTGGCCTGCGAGCTGGCGGCTCGAACGGCCGAGGCCCGGGGTATGCGCTTTGCGGCAGAAGCTTATATCAAAGGCGCCATCGCGGCCTGGGGGCGGTGGGGCGCTGGCGCCAAAGTGCACCAACTTGAATCGCTTTACCCCGGATTAGCGCACCCTTCGCCGCATACGGCGCTGGATACCGTGGCGTTTGAACAGAGCGCCGCCATCAGCGATCTGCAAAGTATGGTCACGGCGATGCGTGCGCTAACCGAAGAGATCAATCTGGACCGTCTGATCCATACCCTGATGGTGATGCTGGTGGAGCGAGCCGGGGCGCAGGACTGTATGCTGATCCGGCTGGTCGATGGCAATGTGCCGGAGATACAGGCGAGAGCGACCACCACCGCTCAGGGGATTCGGGTCAAAATTGTTAAAGAGGTGCCGGTTGCCACGGATCTGCCGCTGTCCATCTTGTCCGCTGTCATACGCACCGGTAAGGAGATCCGCACCGGTAAGCCGGAAGTGTTCAGCCCCTTTAGCCAGGACAACTATCTGGTGGCTTCCGGAGCGGCCGTGATGTGTGTGCCGATGTTCAAGCAGGCGCAGATGGTGGGTGTGCTGTATCTGGAAAACCGACTGATGCCGGATGTGTTTACCGCCGAACATTCGCGCATTGTCTCGATGCTGGGCTCGCAGGCGGCCGTGTCGCTGGAAACGGCCCGGCTCTACGCCGAGCTGATGGACGAAAACATCCAGCGTGGCAAAATTGAGAAGCAGCTGCGCGCCAGTCAGACGTCATTAATGCTGGGTGAGAAAATCAGCCATACCGGCACCTGGCACTGGCTGATGGAACCGGATATCCAGTTCATCTCGGACGAGTACAAACGCATCATGGGCCTGCCTGACGGACAGAAGACCACCTCCATGGCGGAGTTCCAGAGCCGAGTGCACCCTGATGATATTCCCTGCCTCAGGGAACTGATTGATTCGCACTCCCGTCAGGGACTCATTATGCAGGCGGAGTTCCGAATCATCCGCGATGATGGTGAATGCCGCTACATCAAAGGCATTGGTGAGCCAGTCGATACCTGGCCCGAAGTACGGGAGTACTTCGGCACGCTGACGGATATCACCAGCCAGCGACTCTCCGAAGATGCCACGCGTATCGCGCAGGCCGAACTGGCTCGCGTGGCACGCGCCACCACAGTTGGGCAGTTGACCTCATCCATCGCGCATGAAATTAATCAGCCGCTGATGTCGATAGTGGCCAATGCGGGTGCCAGCCTGCGATGGCTGAAACGCGATCCCGCCAATCTTGAGAATGCCAGTCACAGCCTGGAGGAGATCATCCGGGAAGGGCGTCGCGCAGGTGATATTATTCGCGGATTGCAGGCGCTGACGCGTAATCAGGTTTCTGAATTTGCACCGGCCAGACTGCATCAGCTGGCGCGCGACATCCTGAACCTCTCCAGAATGGAACTGGAAAGACGCTATATCTCACTGGAGCTGGACTTCAAAGCGCAGATTGATGAGGTTTATTGTGAGCGGGTGCAGATTCAGCAGGTGCTGCTCAATCTGGTGATCAATGCTATTGAGGCCATGACAGACAACAGCGGCCTTTGCACGCTGCGATTGTCATCGTCTCATCCACGGCCAGATGTTATTCGCTTCGAGGTGGCTGATAACGGGACTGGACTCTCTGAAGAAGTGATTGGAAAAATTTTCGATTCATTCTACACCACCAAAGCGGAAGGCATGGGCATGGGTTTAACCATCAGCCATGAGATTATTAAGCGGCACGGCGGAGAGATTGGCGCCGGGAATCGGCAGGAGCAGGGAAGCGTGTTCTGGTTTACGCTGCCGGTTCATCAGCAGCCTGTGAATTGAAGAAAACTCCCGCCTGACAGGGCGGGAGCCTCAGGTGAGTCTACTCATCATCGAGCAAATTCAACTTCTCTGCGGCTCTGACCAGCTCTGATGCCGATCGCACCATCATCTTCTCCATCACCCGGCGTTTATGGACTTTCGCGGTGATTTCACTGATCCCCATTTCAGCGGCAACTTGCTTATTCAACAATCCACGCATCACCAGCTGCATCAGCTCTTTCTCACGCGGGGTGAGCGACTGGTAGCGGCCGGTGAGTTCGACCTTCTCTTTGGCAACTGCATCACTTTTTTCGGATAACGCGATCGCGTCGCTTACGACGCTCAGCAGGTCATCGGGCATCACGGGTTTGGTTAAAAACTCAAAGGCTCCCGCCTTCATCGCTTTCACCGTAATCGGGATAGTGCCAAAACCGGTCAGGAAGATGGTCGGTATCGAGTATCCCCGCTCCGTCAGGCGGGCAGAGACGTCGAACCCATCGAGTCCAGGCATATTCAGGTCAACAATCAGACAACAAGGCGTGGTGAATTCCGGTTGGTTTAAAAATTCAGCCGGAGAAGTAAAAGCAAAAACCTGATATCCCTCAGAACTCAGAAGGTTTTTCAGGGAGGTGATGACTGAAACATCATCATCAACAAGATAAATCGTTTTATCCATAAAGGCTCATTAAAACTCAGGCGAGTTCTCTTATACAGAACAGGCAATATACCTTTAAAGAGTTAGCGTTGGAATTGGCGAACGCTGATTTCAGGCGCTTTTAGGTCAATTGAGTGTTAATAAATGCGGCTGATAAGCAGACCAGCGATTAATCGATGAGCTGAGTAGTATTAAAGTATTGTTAAGCACACAGAATAATCAACAGGCTGGAAAAGCATTCTCAGTTTTTCATACAACCTTATCCGGCTATAAACATGGAGTAACGCGTTGGTGGATAAATTCAATTATCCAAAAGTATAACTATCCATTTGTATAATTTCCTTGCGACAACGTCCAACTGATAATCCCTGCACCAACCTTATCTATGTCGCTCAGCCATCGCTGCGGTGCGCTTTACATCGGAATAGGCGGAATATGAATACCGTAAATAAACGCGGTGCAGCGATGATTCTCCCGCAGGATCTGTCGCAGCGGCAGCCATCTGACCTGTTTAGAACAGTGGAGCCTTTATGTTGAGTAGCAACACCGTAGCCCTCCATGCTGACAAAACATATCCCCAACAGAAAATGAGTCGTTCATCGATTAGAGCCAGCATTGAATTACGTCAGAGCGCGGTGCGGGTGACGATTTGTGTCCCCTCAGT
Source organism: Pantoea sp. USMM079 (assembly GCF_037153115.1). Lineage (NCBI taxonomy): Bacteria > Pseudomonadati > Pseudomonadota > Gammaproteobacteria > Enterobacterales > Erwiniaceae > Pantoea > Pantoea sp. USMM079. Next base: position 8,930 of record NZ_JBBCKX010000018.1, on the reverse strand, counting down.
GCAACCGGGAGGCCGGATGACGCGTTACACTGGCGGAGCTTCTGCCATGATCGGTGAGAGAGAAAAATCGGTGGTTGCCGTTATTCAGCAAATGGTTGAATGGATCGATAACCATCTGGATGAAAATCTGTCAGTAGACAGAATCTCGAGCAAAAGTGGCTACTCCATCTGGCATTTTCAGCGCAAATTTGTGCAGCTCACCGGGTTAAACGTGTATGAATATGTTCGCGTACGCAGAATCATCAACACCGCCTATATTCTGACGCGAAGCCGTAAACGCATTCTGGAGGTGGCGGTGGAAAATGGCTTTAACTGTCAGGCTTCTTTTACCCGCACCATGCGTGACCTGACGGGATATACACCTGGGCAAATTCGGACGCATTTTACCGGGAATGAAGAGGGGCTCGTTGATATTATTCACGCCCTGATAAATCCTGCCTGAGTGAGTAATGCCAGCAATGCTGGCATTATTTTCATCTGAATTATTTCTTCGTACCTGACATACTCTCAAATTGCTGCGTGAGATAATCGCTGGTGCTATTTAAAGAACTCATAATGGTATCCAGGTGGGTAAACTGCGCCTTATAGCGGGCAATGGTGTCATCAATTTTCTTGCTGGCGTTGTTATATTGTTCCGTCAGTGCGTTTAGCTTTTTACTGATACTGTCAGTGGCGCCTTGCAGCACACCTTTACTACTCAGAATGAGCGTCATACTGGATGCCATTCCGGTCGCGATACCGGTTTTCTCACCATCCCCCGAAAAGATATCTCTGACTGCTTCCGGAGTGACGGCTAATGCGCTGGTTAATTTATCCGTATCCAGTTTGAGTTTTCCATTTGTCGGATCGGTACTGATGCCTGCCTGAGTAAGGGTTTTGAACTGCGAGGAGCCCGAACCGTTGGCGAGAATGTTTTTCAGCTGGGTCTGAATCATGCGCAGTGTGCCATCCCCTAACAACGCACCATTTTTGCTGTCCTGATCGGCGCCGGCATCAACGGGGGTGTATTTGGTCAGGTTGTCCATGGTGTCCTGCAACGCGTTATAGGCATTGACCCAATCTGTGACGGCGGTTTTTGCTTTGGAATTATCACTGGCGATGGTGAGTGTCTGAGCGCCGGATGTCTGATCGCTCAGGTTGAGCGTGATCCCTTCAACGGCATCCTTGATGGTGTTGCTGCTGCTGTCAATCGGGATGTTATTAATGGTCAGGCTGGCATTCTGCGCCGCGACGTTTTGCGTCATCCCTGATGCGCCGTTGGCAGGGTCATAACCCAGGAATGCCTGTAGCGTATCATCACCGGTTATCGCCAGGCTTTTGAGCGCATGTCCGGTTCCGGTTTGGGTAGAGGTCAACGACAGGCGATAGTCTTTATCTGACACCTTGATCAGACTCGCGCTGATGCCCGCATTCGACTTGTTAATCGCGTCTCTGATGGCGCTGAGCGAAGTTTGCTCCTGACCTAATTCAATGGTGTGCTCACTGCCATCTTCACTGATCAGTGTCATGCGGCGATTATCTGCTGCACTTCCCACAGCCTGATTGATATCTGAGCGTGTTGCACTGGTCAACGTTTGTGACTGGGCGAGCTGGGTGACGCTGATGCTGTACTTGCCAGGCAATGCACTCCCCGTTGAATCTGCGGTAAAAGCACTGGAGCTGCTGGTGGCTTTGGTCTGCGTGTATAAACCCGCGTCTTGCAGGCTTTTGTTCGCTGTCTGGAATGACTGCACGGCTGTTTTGAGTGTGCCGTAGGCGGAAAGCTTGGCCGTTGCGGCAGACTGCTGCTTTGAGATCGGCACCAGCACCTGTTTTTCTGCTGTTGTCAGGCTATCCAGAATATCGCCCAGTTTTAGACCGGACCCTATGCCTAAGGTTGAAATCCCTGCCATCATAAACTCCTGTTTTATGTTGTTACATATCATGTCGTTAGGCTTGCGCCATGAGGGAGTTTACGTGGGGTGTATTTACGATTTCTTTACGATTACAGGGTTATGGTCGGGCGTTTGCACAGGGGCAGGTGGAAAAGGGATTGGGGGGATAAAATAAGTCAGTGCTGTCGCTGCAATGTTGAGCAAAGAAAATAGCGAAATAAGCGGCCAGGAATTAAATCGTTATTATTTATTTCATATATTTAAAATTGATGGGGATAAATATGTCATTCCAGTCATTAGGACAGCGCCCTGATTGAATAAGTTTCAATTTCAGATGGCTTCCATTTCCGTATCCGAATGGAATTATCACTCTCAGGAATAAATTCAGCGTGATTTGTGTTTATTTTTCGTCATAAGAGTAAATAACTTGCTCAGAGAATTGTAATAATTATAATTCTCATTCGCCTTATTGGGCGGGTGGGGAATCTGTTGCTGCGTACCACTTTCACGCTAAAACGCTTCCTACTAAATCAGTTACGAAAATATGTTTTACAGGGAATTCTGTCTCTCATTTTGACGGAGTTGGGCGTTTGCGCATCTGAACACCCACCAGTCATCTCATTAATAACAAATCTCAAAGGATGATAATGTCTCGTTCTTCACGTCAAGCCAGGCTATTAAAGGCAAATAATAATATCGGTGTGAGCCAAACGCTGCCGATGATCTCTTTACTGGCCTTGGTTATCGCGACTGCATTACACAGCCCGAAAGTTTCCGCTGCGGAGACCACCACTAAAGAGCAAACGCTGGAAGTCACGGCGGCAGCCGGTAGCACCAATAGCAGCCAGGACACGGACTACAACGTCCCGGTTACGCGCGCCGCCACTAAATTAGCGCTGACCGCGCGTGACACGCCGCAGTCTGTTTCTGTCATCACCAAACAGCGTATGCAGGATCAGAAGCTGGAGACGTTAACTGACGTCTTAACCAACACCACCGGCATCAGTCAGTTCAACTCTGGCGCTAACCGCAGCAATTTCTACTCACGCGGATTCATGATCGATAACTACCAGATCGATGGCGTGCCAGCACTGATTGATAGCGCCTGGAATCTGGGTGATACCCTGTCAGATACCGCAGTTTATGACCGCGTTGAAGTGGTGCGTGGTGCGACGGGTCTGATGACCGGCGCGGGCAGCCCGGCAGCGTCAGTGAACATGGTGCACAAGCAGGCAGACAGCAAAACGTTTCAGGGTAATCTGTCAGCCAGCTATGGCAGCTGGGATACCCAACGTTACGTTGCCGATCTTTCCGGTCCACTGACCGAGTCCGGCAATGTGCGCGGACGCGTGGTGGCGGGCTATCAGGATGGCGACAGCTGGCTGGATCACTACCATACGCAGAAGAAATTCCTGTATGGCACCGTCGCGGCCGATCTCACCGATTCCACGACATTGACACTGGGTTACGATTACCAGGAAACCAACATACAAGGTGCGACCTGGGGCGGCTTGCCGACTTTCTATCTCGACGGCAGCAAAACCAACTACTCTCGCAGTACCAACCTCGCACCAGATTGGGCCTACAACAACAGCGATTCCAAAAAGGTTTTCGCCAGCCTGAAGCAGACGTTTAATAACGGCTGGGAGCTGAACCTGAGCGGCTCGCATACTGAAGCCACCATGGACAGTAAGTTGCTGTATATCGACGGTTACTTTGATAAATCGACCGGTATCGGTATCGGCCCTTATGAGGGCTATGATTTGTTAGGCGGCACCGGCTACAACACCGCAAAACGCAAAGAAGATACCGCAGACGCCTATGTCACCGGTCCGTATGAGCTGTTTGGTCGCCAGCATGAGTTAATGGCGGGTGTCACTTATATCCGCCAGCACGATCGCTACGTCAGTGCCTCCACCAGCTTCACCTCGGCAGACGTGGGTGATTTCAATGACTGGGGTAATTATCCAGAACCGGATTGGGACGACCAGGCGCTGTCACAGGATAATGTGATCCGTCAGAAATCCGCTTACTTAGCGACGCGCATTTCACTGGCCGATCCGCTGCATCTGATCCTTGGCGCGCGTTACACGCAATACAACGCCAACACGCTGACGCAGAATATGGAGAAGAACAACATCACGCCGTATGCAGGCCTGTTGTATGACATCAACGATACCTATTCCGCCTACGCCAGCTATACCTCGATTTTCAAACCGCAGACCTATCGTAATGCGCAGGGTGCTTATCTCTCTCCTGTCACCGGTAAAAGCTATGAAACCGGGATCAAGGGCGACTGGATGAACAGCCGCATCACCGCATCGCTGGCGGTGTTCCGTATCGAGCAGGATCACCTGGGCGCGACGGATTATGCGCTGGTGCCAGGCAGTACCGATTACGCTTACTACGAGCAGAACGGCACGGTGAGTAAAGGTGTTGAATTCGAAATCAACGGTGCGGTGACCGATAACCTGCAGATGACCTTCGGTGCAACGCGCTATGTGGCGAAAGATGGCGAAGATGCCGCGCTGAACCCAACGCAGCCACGTACTTCACTGAAACTGTTCACTAGCTATCGCTTGCCGATGCTGCAGGATCTGACTGTGGGCGGCGGCGTGAACTGGCAGACGCACACCTGGGATAACGTAGCGGGGCCTGGCGGAACCTCAACGCTGTATGCAGAGCAGGGCAGCTACGCGCTGGTGGATTTGTTCGGTCGTTATCAGGTCACCAAACAACTCTCCGTGCAGGCCAACCTGAACAACCTGTTCGACAAGACGTATAACATCGATGTCGGCAGAAACACTGTGTACGGCGAACCGCGTAACGTTTCCATCTCCGCGAACTACCGATTCTGATTTGGCTGAATTCTCCACGGAGAAAGGCCCTGTCATAATCTGATATCTGGAACCTTCGTGCCTGGTGTGCGGAGGTTCCAGCGTCACACCCTTCAAGCAAAGTTAACCCTGTAACACCTCAATGAATGATCTCGAGCCTCTATACTTAACGTCATTCGTTAAATTGAGGGCGTGAGTTTGACACCAGAATCTGAACATATTGATGCCATGGCCTGGCAGGAACTGGATGCTGCAGCAAACGATCTTCACACCGGGTTTCGTTATCTCAACGTCTGTACCATCGATGCTGATTTAAAACCACAGGCTCGCATGATGGTGTTAAGGCGAACAGACAGTGCCCAGCGGCTTTTGGAGTTTCACACCGATATCCGCAGTGCAAAATGGCAGGAATTAGCCATCAACCCCGCTGCAACGGTATTGGGTTTCTGCTCGCAATCGCGTCTGCAGTTACGTTTGCAGGGGTTTTTCAAACGATATGAACCAGCAAGCGCTCTCGCCGGGCAAACGTGGCAAGGGCTGTCAGTCTGGACGCGCAGGAGTTATTCAGGCGGGCCGCCGGGAGAAGTAGTGTTGTTTCCGTGCGATCAAACCCGACATGCTGAAAGTGAGGAGAGCGGGGAAGACGGTAAACGCCATTTTGGTGTGATGATTTTTCAGGTTGAGTCGCTCGACTGGTTTCGCCTTGATCGCGACAATAATCGCAGGGCGCGACTGGCTTATTCCGCAACGGGAAGTCTGACTTCATTCACCTGGATTAACCCCTGAAGATTCTGCGGCGTTCTATTCCCTCGTAATAACAGCCTCGCTTTATTATCTGTGCACCGCGAATGACACATTGTGGGTGATGTGGATGACGTCGAGGGATTACCCACGATCTGAATTCGAAAATCAAAAAAGTCTGCTGCACACCCCTCTCAGGCCCAACGAAATACCGTGACTCAGATCTCATTTTTCAAATCCTGACTATACTCATACCTTTCTTTACACAGTGTTAGCTGTGTTTTTAGCAACCCATGGAAGCTCAAATGCAAAACTCTTCTCCGCCCCCATCGGATGATGGCGGCTCGCTCAATTTAACCGTGCAGCAGCGTCTGTTCTTTGTGGTGTTAGTCGCCACCATGGGCGCGCTGGCGTTCGGTTATGACACGGGCATCATTTCCGGTGCGCTGCCTTATATGACTCTGCCGACCTCGCAGGGCGGACTTGAACTCACCCCCTTTACCGAAGGGCTGGTTACTTCCGCGCTCACATTTGGTTCAGCGTTCGGGGCCTTAGTTAGCGGGTTTGTTTCTGACCGCTTTGGCCGCCGAATTACGTTGCGCAGCCTGGCCGTATTATTCGTTGCTGGTGCATTAGGCACCACCATCGCGCCGAATCTTGAGATCATGGTGGTGATGCGATTTATCCTCGGATTCGCCGTGGGTGGCGGATCTTCCACCGTTCCGGTATTTATCGCTGAGATTGCGGGTCCGAAGCATCGTGCGCCGCTGGTCAGCCGTAATGAGCTGATGATTGTGTCAGGCCAGTTGCTGGCTTACATCGTCAGTGCAGCTATGAGTCTATTACTGCATGATCCGAACATGTGGCGTTATATGTTGTCGCTGGCGATGATCCCGGGCGTGCTGCTGTTTATTGGCACCTTTTTTGTCCCGGCTTCACCGCACTGGATGGTGGCCGAAGGGCGCATAAACGAGGCGTTACGTATTCTGCGCAAATTGCGTGAGAATCCGCGCGAAATCAAAAAAGAGATGGCGGAGATGCGCCAGAACGCGCGCGAAGCCCGTCAGGGGCCGCCCGCTCGTGAACTGCTGAAAGAAAAATGGATAGTACGATTGCTGCTGTTGGGCTGCGGTATGGGTATCGTGGCGCAATTCACCGGTGTGAATGCTTTTATGTATTACACGCCTATCATTCTTAAAAGTACCGGACTTGGCACCAGCGCGTCGATCGCAGCCACGATAGGCAACGGCGTGGTATCTGTGATCGCGACTTTTGCCGGCATCAAAGCGATCAGCCATTTTGGTCGCCGCCCAATGCTTATCACCGGGTTATCGGTGGTGATCGCCATGCAGCTGGCGCTGGGAGCGGTGCTGATACTGATGCCGCACAGTTTAGTGCAAAGCCTGCTGGCGCTGGCCTGCATCCTGGTGTTTCTCTTCTTTATGCAGATGTGTATTTCGCCCGTGTATTGGCTGCTGATGTCTGAGCTGTTTCCGATGAAAGTACGTGGCGTACTGACCGGTTCAGCGGTGGCTTTTCAGTGGATATGTAACGCCATCATTGCGTTGGCTTTCCCGCCACTGCTGTCGCTGGTGGGAAATAATGCATTCTTTATCTTCGCTGCGATCAACGTGGCTTCCCTGGTGTTTGTCGCGGTGATGTTGCCGGAAACCCGTGGCAAATCGCTGGAAGAGATCGAATCACACATGCGTGAACATTTTGGCGAGAGCACGACTGAAACGGCGGCTTCAGCGTAGCGATCAAATCGTGTCAAGACCCGCTGCCGACCGTGTGGCTTTTGGCTGCGCGGCGGCAGCGCTCTGAGCAGTACTGCACCTCTTCCCAACAATTTTCCCACTTTTTACGCCAGGTCATCGGCTTATGGCACTGCTTGCAATAGCGGACGGGCAGGGATTTTTTGTTTCCTTTGAAGTCTTTCATATCATTTGAATGGGGCTTTTTCCAATAATTAGACTGCTGACATAGAGCTGAACACCAGGGCAATGACATTGCCTATCGCACGCCATTTGAGCGGGACGGTAAGGAGTGCTTCGAGCAGATCAGGAGTCAAACAATAGTAGATCATTTGGTGAGGATGGTCGTTTCATGTTGCCAGGGTTGCTATTCAGGTATGACGCGCTGATGGTTCGCGCTACTGGCATTAATCATTAATAACAGAATGAATAAAACGGTTTAACCTTGAGTCAAACCTGTGCAGCGCTGCTGCTAACAACGTTAAGGGATAAAGATGAGTCAACTATTTAGTGCCGCAAAGATTGGAGAGCTTGAGCTGGAGAACCGCATCGTGATCGCCCCGATGTGCCAATACTCCGCCGATGCAGGATGCGCCAGCAGCTGGCACCGCATCCATTTAGGTTCACTGGCGCTGTCTGGCGCAGGATTGCTGATTCTGGAAGCCACCGCCGTTGAAGCGGCAGGTCGTATCTCGCCGGGAGATCTCGGGCTGTGGGATGACAAGACAGAAGCCGCGTTACACAGCGTGCTTTCTGACATTCGCGCCTGGTCACCGATCCGTATGGGGATCCAATTGGGACACGCAGGGCGTAAAGCCTCATGCCGTGCGCCATGGCAGGGAGGGCATCAACTGCCGGAGAGTGAAGGTGGCTGGCAAACGGTGGCTCCTTCAGCGATCAGCTTTGCAGAGCAAGATCATGCACCGACCGCACTGGATGAAGCGGGGCTGGTGCGCATTAAACAGGCATTTGTAGATAGCGCGCAGCGTGCGGTACGTCTGGGTATTGAGTTGATTGAAATCCACGCGGCACACGGTTACCTGCTGCACCAGTTCCTGTCGCCACTGAGCAACCAACGTCAGGACCAATACGGTGGTTCGCTGGAGAATCGTTTACGTTTCCCACTCGAGGTTTTTGCGGCGGTACGTGCTGCCGTGCCTGCTTCGATTCCGGTTGGCGTGCGACTCTCCGCCAGCGATTGGGTTGAGGGTGGCTGGGATATTGAGCAATCTATTGTGTTTAGCCAGCAGCTGGAAGCACAGGGCTGTGATTATGTGCATGTGTCGAGCGGTGGGCTATCACCACAGCAATCCATCACTGTGGGGCCCGGTTATCAGCTGCCTTTCGCACGCGATATCCGCCAGCAGGTGAAGATTCCGGTTATCGGCGTGGGCTTAATTACCGAGCCGCAGCAGGCGGAAGCGGTGGTGGAGCAAGGTCATGCCGATCTGGTCGCGTTAGGGCGTGCCGTGCTCTACAACCCGCACTGGCCATGGCAGGCTGCTGCCGCACTGAATGCGCAGGTCAAGGTTCCATCACAGTATTTGCGTTCTGAACCGCACGGTGTGAAGGGGACGCTGGTTTAATTTTAATTAGTCTGGCGGCTCTGCATTTGAAGTGAACCCCTTAACCTGGACAGTTATAACATCGCCTGTTGGTACTGAGTTCGGTATTGTACCGGACTCAGTCCACCTAACCCCGTCTTGATCCGTTCGTAGTTGTAA
>NZ_JBBCKX010000017.1:0-104250 GCF_037153115.1 Pantoea sp. USMM079 | reverse complement strand
GCACGATTAAATTATCATTACTGCTTTCATTATACCTTGCCTGGGAAGATATCGCTGCGCCACCTATTATTATTCCTTTAGGGATTGGACTTTTAGTCTGGTCATCAGACAGTAAACCTAATGAGCCAAGATCAGATTCCGCATGAGAATAAAAACAGAATGATAATGTTAATATTGAGGTGCAGATAATATATAGAGATTTCATTCTCTCCGCCTTTTGGTCAACGATGCTGTTTAAACATTAAAATGCATTCACACAGATATGAAAATGATTTTTCAAAACACATGACTTAACTTAATGATTATAATCATTTTATCTCAAATCCGAGGTCATGTAATTTCAATAGACATGCTTAAAATATACTACAGTTAAATGTGAATGCATGATGAATTTCAAGAGGCCGTGTGATGCAAGGATCTTCTAAGGCGTCCGTGGGAATCCAATACTGTGGGAAATATAAACATGAGTATAACAATAAGAAATGGTGCTGTTTGTTTGTGTTTTTACTTACCGCTTTCCCTCTGTGTTGTTCAGGCCGACACGCTCTGGCTTACCAATGGGGATCGATTGAGCGGTACGATTCAATCGCTGAGTGATGGGGAACTTGAGCTAAAGACAGACTACGCTGGTCTTTTAAAAATGAAATGGGCATCTGTAAGCACCATGGAGAGTGAGTCGCAGATTTCAATTGGTAATAACAAAACCAAGGAAAAATATCCTGTATCCGTTTCCCCTTATAACGCTGGGTATGTCGTTATCAATCATGACAATAAGAAGGAAATAGTTTCTGTCAAGCGAATAGAAGAGTTCATGAAGTCAGAAGTGAGAACTGATCAATGGGACTGGTTGGGAAATATTGATGCTGGCGTCAATCTCAAAAATTCCTCAACTAAAACAGATGACTACAGCCTTTCACTGAATACAAAATTGAAGAAAGAAAAATGGAGGCACGATATATCCGCAACTTATAATCGCGAAGTCGAGGACGACAGTGTTAATACAGATAATTACAGCTTCCGGTATGCAATTGATTATCTTTTTGAGGAACAATATTTCTGGCAGTCAAGACTCAGTTATAAACGTGACTGGGTTGAAGATTTATCCCGACAGCTGCTCATTGGCACCGGCCCGGGCTATCAGTTATGGGATGATGATACCGGGGCTCTCTCATTATCACTTTTAGGAGGCGCCTTCAGTTATGGGTACAGTGATGACAAGCGTGACAGCCATTTAGGTGCATCTATACACTGGGATTATCAGCGATTCCTGATCGATAAAACCGTGACGCTATACAGTAATGGTGAACTCGGACATTCTCTGGATAATGAAGGGGTGATATCCTTGGACGCAGAACTTGGACTAAGATATGCGCTGACTTCCTGGTCAACGTTTCATATTGGGTACCACAGGAATATCGTTGAAGGAACACGAGATACGCTGGATGAACGTATATTTTCAGCGGGTTTAGGTATGACGTGGAAATGACATCCTGGCTGATTGAGTACTGCCAGCCATATGAACTGGCAGTTCGAAAATCACTTATAGACTGTGGCCGTCCCCTGAACCTTACCTTCAACCCTTGCAGAGGTAATGACGTAGTATTTTCCTCCTTTTTCATCTGCCAGTTTTGACAACTCATCTTTAGCATCTTTTGGATCGGTAAATGTGCCCGATGTCGAAACGGTGGCAACTTCAGTGTAGTTTTTAGCTTCTTCTTTACTGATTTCCTGCGCCGCAAACACGCTGGTCGTTACGAAGGCAGCACCGGCCAGAATCATCGCTTTCATCATCACATTTTTCATTTATACACTCCGAATTGTTAAAATTAACAACCTGATAACCCAATCATGATTTCTTCATCTTAATTAGGACAATAGTGCTCTGAAGCAAACCAAGTATTTATTTAAACTAATTAAATATCAACGAAACATTTTATTATTTACAGTAACCCACTGAAAATAAAGTCAAATTAATTTAAATTAAGACTAACATCAAAAAAAGCTGAATATTTTTTTGATTTTAACACGCTTATGCTCTACGCATCAGCATTATGTAGAAACTTATCCCCCCCAAAATACTTGATGTTTTGGTGCCGAAAATTACTGTAGGAATGAAATTCAGCATATTCTTCATATGATAATACCCTCGCCGTGGTCACTCCCCCTGAAAAATAAAACAAACATTTTACCTGCCACTTTTCATATTTGAACTAATGTTGATTGTAAGTTTTTTATTATGAGCTGGTACAAATTGTAACTTTGATTTTTCTTTGAAAACAATCGGTTGAAAACTAATGGGCGGGTGCGTTTATGAACTTTGTTTATAGGCTTATCTGGAGTGCGTCACGCAGTGTTTTTGTACCCGTGTCCGAAGTCACAAAAAGACATCGAGTCTCCGGACATAAGAAAAACCTTCCAATAAAGTTAACAGGACTGCTTTTCGTAATACTTTCAACAGGATTCGCTTACGCAGACGATATTCAATGGACAGATGCGTACCCGAGTTACAGTTTTCCTGATAATCAGGGAATTAACTATGACTCCGTTTTAACCACTGGGTCTGCGTTTACTATCGACAATGAATCGTTACCCACTCATTTTTCTCCTGGCACGACGCTCAACATTCTTGGACCGCTCCCGGTATTTTCAGCGGGAAGCAATGGTACAGCCACGTCAGTCAGTGTGTCTGACGCTTTACCGGGGGGGAGTGGCGCCGAAGCAGGACGGATCACAGTCATTACCGCCACCGACTCTCAGGGAAACATCACGCCCATTACTGCTGATAATATCAATCAGTTTACGTACTCGCCTTCGCCCGCAAATCCTCAGCAAAACCAGGAGTTAAATGTTGAAATTCCGGGCCTTGAAGGCAGCTATCAGGTCATCAACGTTTATGACTCAACCACCTTTGTCTCTGCAGGCGATACTCCTGTAAGCAATCTGATGCTTTCAGTGTATGACCCTGACTCTTTCCGGATTTATAACAATTTTGGCATCGTTTCAGTGGCCTCAGCAGGGGGAACGGCGAATATCAATGTGGGGGATGATACCGCTGGCACAACCCCGATTTCGGCACCCGCCAACACCCTGGATTTACTGGCCAAAAATAGCGTACTGGCTAAAGCGGATGGGACGGAGGCTGCTGCCAGTCAGGTCAACTGGTTGTCAGATAATCTGATCCATTTCCGGCCGGCTTCCGTTATCTCGGGGGACAGCCAGAGTGTTTCTGCGCAGAGTGCGCAATATGATTACACGCTGACCATTCCTAACTATGTCCAGGTCGGCCAGCGGGCGCTTCAGGTGGGGTCTAAGACGTTTAATATCACCTCTTCAGCTGATATTGCTGAGGTTAATGATTACCTGACAGGACAAAACGCTTACGCAGGTAAGCCGCAAGTGCAGTACTGGCTGACTGCCGGAGCTTCGGTGAATGGTGAGGTTATTGACTCCGCGCCTGAGGCTCAGTCAGTTTACAACGCCATCATCTCAGGCTTACTGAATCAGCAGCAGCAGACGTCTATAAACCTGACTTATCATGTCTGGGATGACGAAGCTGCCCACAGCAATAATGCGACCTTGCCTACAGGGGATTTGAACGTCATCTATGCGACCGGAAACAATGCCGCAGGCACCGTAAGCAGTACGGGCTCACTTGCCGTAGATGGTGCAAGCGCAGTGATGCGTGGCGATGCAGGGGCGGTACTCACTAATGCCGGGGCAATTAACCACTGGCGAAGTGACAGCGCCAGCCCGACGTCGATCGGTATGCAGGTCACCAACGCGACTGCGGTGAACAATGGCACCCTCAATGCCGGACTGTTTTTAGAAAAAGACGGGACCAATCAGAACGTCAGCAACGCGGGCAGCATCGCGATGCAGGGCCTCGGGCAAAGCACACTGACCAACAATAGTCATATCAATGTTGCGATTACAGATAACACAACGGCCAATGCCCGTGGCATGTCAGTATCAGGCACCAGCAGTGCCACGAACACCAGCACAGGCACTTTGGTTCTCACAGGCAACAGCCGAAACAGCGCAGGGAAAGCCGCGGGATATGCTATTTATGCCGAGCAAGCCGCCAGTGTCATCAATCAGGGGACCCTGTATCTGGGATATGCGCCGGTCACAGACACCACCGTCCCAGCCTCTGTCTCTTTAACCGGCGGCAGTGCGCTGACCGCCGGTATTTATTCCACCAGCAGTGGCAACATCCTTAACGATGGCAATATTTTCATCGGTGACAGCACACGCAATGCTGTGGGTATTTTCACCAACGGTGCCACGGGGTCACTGATAAACAACGGCTCCATCAACGTGCTGGGCAAACTGGTCAATGGCGCAGCGGCGAGTAACTACGGTCTGTATGTGGCCGATAACCAGGGAAGCGTCACCAATAACGGGAATATTTTCGTTGATGGTGACAACAACGTGGCCATTTATCTGCAGGCACAAAATTCCGCTGCGAATGTCACCTCATCGGCAACCAGCAATATCACGGTGGGAAGTGCAGGCGACACCGGTGGTTCTGACGGCAATGTGTACACCTACAGAAACTACGCGGTCTATGCCGAGGGACTCAATAATCAGCCAGCGAAAGTCGACCTTCAGGCCACGATCCGCTTGTTGTCAGCCGGTGCGATTGGCGTGCACGCGCGAGGCAATGCCCAAATCGATATCGGCAACGCGGCATCGCTGACGTTCGAAAACGACCATCAGATTGGATATTACGCCTGGGGTAATCTGGCAAAAATCAATATCAGTAACGCCACCATCAATGATAATGGACAGGCAAATTCCGTGTTGTTTGCGGTGGATAACGGCGCCGTGTTTAACGGCAATAATGGCAGCGGTAGCGGATATCAGCTTACCGTCAGCGGTAACAGTGCGATTGGGGTTATTGCAAATGGGGTTGACGATCGCGGTACAGCAGATGAGTCTGACGATATTACCAGCTCGCTCATTACCGGACCCGCCACCATTCATGTCAACGGTGACAATGCGGTAGGCGTGCTGGTTTCAGGCGGCGCGGCAGGCACTATCAGCGAAGGCGGTATCGTGCTTGACCACGACAATACAACTGCCGTTCGTATTGATGGCCGAAATTACAATATTGATGGCACTTTAGACAGCGATCAACGACTGACTAACGTCACCTCAACGGCTTCAACCACCACATCGTCCAGCCAGAGTGGCATAACCGGCTACGACATCTCGCATGCGGGGAATCTGGTTTTAAATGGTGTCAATGGCATTAATTTAAATGGCAGTGGAGGTAAAGGACTGTGGCTGCATGATGGCGGGAGTGCGACAGTGAATGCCCCCGTTAGCGTGCAGGGTAATGACAATATCGGCGTTGATATTGAGAACAGTGGCGTACTGACCAATAACAATGCCATCAGCGTCGGTGGCGTGGTAAACAGTGGCAATGTCGGTATCCGGGTACAGGGCGCAGGCGCGATTGTGGACCGGTTAGGCAGCGTGAGCGCCAATGGCGGCCTGGCGGCCGTCCAGCTCACCGGCAGTGGTGCCGCTCTAACGGTGAATGGCAATGCAAATCAGATTAACGCATCTGGCGGTGCAGATGGCGTCCGCATGGACAATGGTGCCAGTAGCTTCACGGCCAGTAATACCACGATCGATATTGCAGACAGCGGTGCAGGCATTAATAACAACGCCAACACCGCCAATATCAACCTCAACAATGTCACCATTAATGCCTCCAATGGACCGGCCATTCGCACCGCCGTGACCTTTAATGCGCAGGGGAGCGGCAATGTACTGAACGTCAGCGGCAATGGACAGGGCTTTGCTTTCGAGGACAGCACGGGCAATGCCACTACGGGAAATCTGACGATTAGCAATGGCTATACCATTAATGGCAGCGGAGCTGACAGTATCGGTATCCTGGGAAACACGGATGGTAGCGTGAGTTCCGGGGCCAACATCACTATGGGTAGCAGTGCCGGTGCGGCTATTGCAGCAACGAACGCCAGCAGCGTCAGCAATAGCGGGCAGATTGAAACCAGCAGTAATACCGGAAGCACCGTACTGGCGGAGAATGCCGGTCAGTTCAGTAACAGCGGCTCCATCAACAGCGTGGGCACCACTAACGCCAACTCACTCATTCTCATCAATGGCAGCGCCACGAATCGCACAATTTCCAACACGGGTACCATCCGTGCAGCCAGTAGTAACGCTACGGTCATTGATGCATCAGGCAGTGGCAACACCACGCTGACCAACAGTGGTACGCTTCAGGCAGCGGACAGCAATGCGCTGGCAATCCTCACCGGCAGCGGGGCCGATAATGTCACGCTCAATGGGGGAAATACACAGGGTGAAATTATCCTTGGCAGCGGCAGCGATCAGTTTAACTGGAACAGCGGCACCTTTGCGGGTGCGATCAATTTTAGCGGAAGCGATGGCGCTGACAGTGCCACCCTCGGAAACGTCTCTCTGGCAACCACCCGCCATATTCTGAGTGAGGGTGGCAACGACAGCACGCTGTCATTCAACGGCACGACGGCTGCAACTGTCGGTTCCTTTGCTACAGATGATTTGAGCAAAGGAACCAATATTGGCAGTGGCTGGAGCAGCCTGACCCTCAATGCGGCAGAGGTCAGAGTACTTGATGATCTGTCGTTGTCGGGTACGCCCGATATTAACCTAAACAATGGCGCCATTCTGCGCAGTGGCAACAACATCAACACCGCAGGCAACGCCTCGATACGCAACTATGATGTCGCTACCTCAGGTACCGGCAGCCAGCTGGTTTTCGATGGCAGTGAAGATCAACAATACAGCGGCGTTATCAGCGGTAGCGGCGGTATGACGCGCACCGGCGGTGGTAGCACGGTGTTGCTGGGGAATAACAGTTACACCGGTACAACCCTGATTGACGGCAGCGAACTGTCCCTGGGCAATGGCGGTACCGTTGGTGGGCTCTCAACCAGCACCAGCATCATTGATAACGGGTTACTGACGGTTAACCGCAGCGATGAGGTGACGCTGAATGGTGTGATTTCAGGGAGTGGCGATTTTCAACAGCTCGGTTCGGGGCTCACGCGACTCGGCGGCAATAACAGCTGGGCAGGCAGCACGACAGTAAACCAGGGCACGTTACTGATTAACGGCGATCAGTCTGCTGCCACAGGGCTGACCAATGTTGCGGCTTTCTCTGCGTTGGGGGGAAACGGCACTGTTGGCGGGGATGTCATCTTTGCTAATGATACCGTTCTGACGCCCGGCGATAACGGCACGGGTACACTGACCATTAATGGCAATCTGAACCTGAACGCCACGACAAACAGTCAGTTCTCACTGGGGGAAGCCTATACACCCGGGGGCAGCCTGAACGACTTTGTGAATGTAAAAGGGAATTTACTGCTGGATGGCTTGCTGGATGTGGCACTTACGCCGGGCGGCAGCTTCCTGCCAGGTGTCTACCGCCTGTTTAACTATGCTGGATCGCTGGTCAACAATACGCTGGACATCAATAGTCTGCCACCCAATAACGGCGGTACGTATGCCATTCAGACTAATATCGCAAACCAGGTAAACCTCATCCTGAATTTTGTTGATCCTGCCAGTGAACTGCAGTTCTGGGATGGCGAAGATACGGCAAATCACGGAGATGGGACCACAGGTAATGGTCAGGTAGACGGCGGTGATGGGATATGGAAAGCCAATATTGCCGGCGATACCAACAACTGGACGCAGGCAAGTGGTGTAGGCAATGCCCCCTGGTCTCAGACGGCCTTTGCCGTCTTTCAGGGAACGGGCGGTGAAGTCCAGATCAGTAATATCAATGGCCGCGTCGTGAATTCAGGCATGCAGTTCACCGCCGATAACTATGTTCTTAATCAGCTCAACCCCGCCTCTGCGCTCAATTACATCAGCACAGTCACCGAGTCTTTCCCGGAAAGCGTGCCAGTGCCGACTAACACTTACCAGGGCCAAGGGGAATCGGTCGCTGACACCTTCTACGTCATACGCGTTGGTGATGGCGCAAGCGGGAGTGATGTCACCACAACTATTAACGCCAGCCTGCGTCAGGACGCGCTCGACACCAATCGCATACGTTTGCTGAAAACTGATGCGGGAAGATTGATCCTCAATGGCATCAACGATTTCTCTGCCGGGATCGAGGTTTGGGGAGGGACATTACAGGTTTCAGATAACGCCAGTCTGGGCGCCCCCGCGACCAGTCTAACCTTGAAAAATGCAGGTGCACTGCAAGCCGGTGCTGATTTTTCTCTGGACCGGAATGTGTTCCTGGATACCACCGGTGGCGGCACATTTGATGCTAACGGACATACGCTGACGGTGGATTCTGTCATTGCGGGAGAGGGCGATTTAGCCCTTGTTGATACCTCTGCCACACCGGCAACCGGCACGCTGGCACTGAATCAGACCAACCCTTATCAGGGCAACACGACTATCCGGGGCAAAACGGGCAACGGGCTGTTGGTTGTTGATGCCAATGTCACCGGCGCATTAGGCAGGACGAACAGCACTATTAATGTGGCCGATCAGGCACAACTCAATTTCAACAACGCATCGCTGGCCGAGGATCATCTGTTTAATCTCACCAGCGGTGGGCGCATGCAGCTGGCTGATAACAGCAACGGTGGAAATGCCACCATCAATACTGACGCAACTTCTGTCCTGCAGTTGAGCAACGGTGCGAATGCAGGTAATGCCCAGATCAATAACAGTGGGCAGACCCTCTTTGCCGATACTGCTCAGGCACAGAATGCCACCATCAGCAATGCCAGTGGCGCCACCGTCGATATCACCTCAGTGAGTAACCAAACCAGCGTTGGATCTCTTTCTGGTGCGGGAAATGTCGTGCTGGGCTCGGCCACAATGCAGGAAGGCAACATGGGACGCGATGACACCATCAGCGGCGTTATCAGCGGCAACGGCGGCAGTCTGGCGAAAACCGGAACGGGTACCCTTACGCTGACTGCCAACAACATCTACACCGGAATAACGCAGGTATCGCAAGGCGTGCTGCTGATCAATGGGGATCAATCGGCGGCCACCGGACAAACCACGGTCAATACTGGTGCAACCCTTGGGGGCAATGGCACCATTGGCGGTGCTGTAATCGTGGATAACGGTGGCCGACTGGCTGCTGGATCGGAGATAGGCAGTGTCGGGACGCTAACAATGGGATCGCTGAGACTGAATGAAGGATCTCAGCTGGATTACCAGTTCGGAGAGGCCTACACCTCTGGCGGAACCTACAACGATTTAATCAATGTTAATGGCGATCTGGACCTTAATGGCCAGCTCAATATCACCCAAACCAGTGGCGGTACTTTTGATGTCGGTGTTTATCGTGTTCTGAATTACAGCGGGGGGCTGACCAACAATCAACTGGTGATTGGAACGGCACCGCAGGCTGCTTCTGATCTCTATGTGCAGACATCAATCGCAGGTCAGGTCAACCTGGTCAATCACGCAGGGACTGAGCTGCGGTTTTGGGATGGCACCGGCGGCAGCTCAGGAGAGATGAAGGACAATGGGATTATTGAAGGCGGCGATGGCGTCTGGCAAAACGGCAGAGGAAATGACAACTGGACCACTGACACGACGTCACCCGCTGGCCTTTATAACTCTCCTTACAGTAATGCCTCCTTCGCAGTGTTTGGCGGTGAAGCAGGTAACGTCACTATCGACAATTCTTTGGGTGCTGTGGGCATAACCGGTGCGCAATTTACCCGCGACGGCTACGTGCTGAACGGGGATGATCTGACCCTGACGGCAGATGACACGCAGATTCGGGTCGGTGATGGCACATCGTCTGGCGTAGACTATCTCGCCACAATCAACGCCTCGCTGGTCGGTAGCGGTGCACTGCACAAAACCGACCTCGGCACGCTACAGCTTAACGGCAATAACCGTTATAGCGGTGGCACAGTGATCAGCGCGGGAGCCGTGCAGGTGTCTGAGGACACCAATTTAGGTGCCAGTGAAGGTGGCATTACCCTGGCTGGCGGTACGCTACGTTACACCCAAGGCTTCAGCAGCGATCGGCGTGTCACTCTTGTTGAGGAGGGCGGCACGATTGATACCCAGGCATTCAATGCCGGCCTGAGCAATGTCATCTCGGGCGAGGGTGAGTTAACCAAGCGTGGAAGCGGCACGCTGACCTTGTCAGGCGATAACGTTTATCAGGGAACCACCCATATCAGTGACGGGGTTTTGCAGCTGGGTAATGCAGGCAGTAGCGGCAATCTGGTGGGCAATATTGATAACCAGGGTACGCTGGCGCTGGATCGCGTTGATACCTTCACGCTGGCAGGAGACATTTCGGGTACAGGCCAGGTGTGGCAGCAAGGAACCGGTATTGCCCGGCTGGCGGGCGCGAACAGCTGGAGTGGCCTGACGCTGGTTGAACAGGGCACGTTGCAGGCGGCGGCTGAAAATACCTTCAGTGCTGCATCGACACATGTGGTGAGTCAGAACGCCACCCTCGATACGGGCGGGTACAACCAGCGTGTCGCCAGCCTGCTGAATCAGGGAACAGTCAATCTGCGCGGTGGGGATGTGGGGTCAACGCTCACCGTCACCGGCAATTATGTGGGCAGTAACGGGACACTGAAAATTGCGGCACAGCAACACAGCCCAGGTGTCGCCGACAGGCTGGTCATTGATGGAGGGACCGCGAGCGGACGTACACTGTTAGACATCGACGTCAGCCAGCTAGGCGAACCGACCGAGGGCGATGGCATCATGGTGGTGGAAGCCCTCAACGGCGGTACCACCACCGCACAGACAACTAAAGATGCCTTTACCATTGGCGCTGATGTCCTGTTATCAGGTGCTTACCAATACCAGTTGTTTGCGGGTAATGCAGAAGGCGCAGGGGAGGACTGGTTCCTGCGTGCTGGCTATCGCCCTGACGTTCCTGGTTTCGATACGTTGGGCGCCATCATACGCCAGGCTGACTTAGCGGTGCTAGGTACGCTGCATCAGCGCGTGGGGGATGAGCAACCCTGGCGTGCAGACGTTGCCGAGGATCAACAGAGTCGTTTCTGGATGCGATATCTGGTCAAGTCCGTTGATCAGCAAATCAACGATCCGCTGCAAAGCCGTACCTCATCCAATTACAACGGCATGCAGGTGGGGGGAGACCTGTATCAGGATGCCCAGTGGCGGGCCGGCATTTATGGCACCTTCCTCGATAACGACACATCGATTTCGGGCAAAAATGGTGACATCAACAGTCTCGCCTATAATTCGACGTTCTCAACTTATATCGGTGGGTACGCCACCTGGACCGATGAAAGCGGCTTCTACGTTGATAACGTGCTGCAGTACGGTTATCACGCTGTGGATCTAAAAAACGGACTCAGCAGGGAAACGGTTCATCCTGACGGCAACTCGTTTGCAGCTTCAGTAGAGATCGGCAGGCCCTGGCAACTGGGCGACAGCGCCCTTAAAATTGAGCCTCAGGCACAGCTGATTTATCAATACAGTGATTTCGACAGCGTTACCCTCGATAGTGTCTCTAAAACACGCGTGGATGTTAATCCTGATGGGGCACTGATTGGTCGCATCGGCGCAAGGGTTACAGCCGATTACGACACAGACTATGGCCAGGTCAAACCCTATGTGCGCATCAATTACTGGACGATGCTCAGCAACGGGGAAGATAAGGTTAAATTTGCCAACACGGCGAACAACGCGGGTACAACGACCCTATATGCCGACCAGCAGTACAACATGACAGAAGCCGCTATGGGTGCGACCTGGGCTGTCAGCAAAAAAGTGCAGGCCTACACAGAGGTTGGAAGGGCATGGAGCAGTGGCGGTGATGCCCATGTAGAAGCAAACATCTCTGCTTCTCTCGGCGTGAAAATGCGGTTCTGAGAAACAGCCAGCAGTGCATGACGCTTTGCTCTGAAGAGAGGCATTGCGCGCATTTAAACTCAGGAAGTTCTGCGGAGATAACGCAATGTTTGCTGACACAATAAAAGCAATTAAACAAAGGCTCTGGACTCAATATCTGCCCGAACTTAGCGGGAAAGACAAAGACCTTGAGGATCCTTACAACTACTTTTCTGTTTATTTTAAGGACATTAAGGGTACTCAATATTTTCTCAATGGCTTCATTGATGACCCTGACAATGGAAAGCGCTATGGCATTCTTATGGACACAGGTACTAAAAGAGTCCTGCATGCAGACCTGGCAACCCTGATTGAACTGAGAAGTGAAATCATAAACTACCGCAAAAACAGCGCGTTAAGTTACAAAAATATTTTTCTTTTTTTGGTAGATCGCTATACGAAACTGCTCTATCTGAAAAACATTTTCTCTAAGTTCAAAGGCAGTATTGTTTCACTCGTTGTCACAGATACCAGAAGTCTGAGCCATGACCGTTACGCTATACTCAAATTAATGCTGAATGAGTATATCCTTCTCAGGCCAAGCAGGGAAAAAACAGGTTTCAGTGAACACGATATTTTGAGCATGATTCATGGACGTTTGTGGTACAAACACATCCGGCAGGAAGAATACAGTATCAAACTAAGATTACTACTCGATTCCCTTGTCATAACAGGAGATTTAAGTCAGTCTGAAGGAACATACTGGATTCAGAGTAAATCAATTAACACCCTTGTCGACTATGAGAAGGACCTGGCGCTCAGGGAAAGTGAAGAAAAAATTCGCAAAAATATTTTCCGGCTGACCATTGTGATCACTGCCTTGCTGACTGTTATTGTATTAGTACTGCTATCACTGGCGGGCATAGTGAATCTCGAAAGCATCTGGCATAAAGTACTTGAAATCAAACCCGTCAGATTTCTGATGAAGTTTATCTAAAAAGATGAACAACACCCCTGTAGAAAAAATAAGATAATCAGATCATATTTCACTTTAAAAAAGTCATGAGGCAAATTTATCGAGAGGGCAAATACCATATTTAATAAGATCTGCCGAATTCCATGAGGTCATCCGGCATTTTTATCTTTTCCCGAGACAGGAATAAACAGAGTGGTGATATTACATATCTGGAAGATGTTTTATGGGTACAGGGCCGCGTTTGGATGAAGCCAGATTGTATAACCTTCTTTTTAAGATGCATTTAGGACAGGGCGTGACTTTTTTAAAATTATTTCTCGCCATATTTAGTGCGACGATAAATTGTTCATGGCGGCCAATTGCTATCATGTCCTCTTTATGACTGAGATAAATCTGGCATGTTCCGTTATGAAGAACATGATGAGTATTGGCTACTTTAGAGATGCTGATGTAGTAAGTGTATTTCATTATAATTATCCTTAACGATAAGCTAAAGCTGACGACTCAGAGATTGAGTTTTGTTAAGCAAAATTTATTGTTAGAACACAAATCTACACCGCATGAACAGTTAAGTAAACTGTTAGCGTTGAAAACGCTTAGCATAAATGTTCAACCTAACAGGACTTTCAATTCAAAATTAATGAATTAAAGACACAGTTAAAATCATTATTTTTGAATAACATGATAATTAACAGAGATTACCCTACCGTCAATTATATGGATAAAACAACTCTCATTATTGATTAATATGTATATTTGAAGGCTACTGAGTGAGTTGAGGGTAGTTTCAGATACTGATCTGGCCATGCTCTTGAGATAATTTTATGTTCCGGTGCTGCTACACGCACATGAGCATGACTTCAAACTGCATTCGTAATTAAGTCATATTTTCCTGATAACACGCCGACGATACATATACTAAGTAGTAAAAGCATCTTTATTATGCCAACTGAGAGTTATTTTAATCGGTCAGATTCTGCCATGCAGACAACTACTAACTCTGCATTTATAGTATGTTTACGAGTTATATAACGAATGTAACTGCAGGTCATCGTGAAGTACTACCCTCAGGAGGATCCGCCGGTGCCCTGAAACGGTTTTCCGGCTGCACCAACACCGCTCCTTCCGGCTGGCCCACGAAATTGGGTGACATGATCTGTACACCAAACTCATTAAACACGTCCTGTATGTGTCCGTGCAACTCACTGCGCACGCCGGCCAGTGACGCGCCCGGATGAATAATCACCTGCAACTCATAGGCGATGTACCAGTCCATCAGCGACAGCTGCCTGACAATAACGGGCTCGTCTCTCTGAATTTCCGCCGTGCGGCTGGCGGCCAGCTCCAGCATGGCATGCACCTGACGCCACGGCGTGTCGTAACCAATGGTCACAGAAGTGGTGACAGGAACACCCCGGCCGCGAGACTGTGAACTGAGGTTAACAATTTTTCCGCTCACTACTACGGCGTTTGGTATCGTCACTTCATAGTTTTCCCGGGTCAGGAGTTTGGTGGCCAGCATGCCCACCTCACTGACTTTGCCTTCATGGTCGGTAATACGAATGACATCGCCGCGCCGCAATGCGCGCGAATAGGTTAACACCAGCCCGCTCATGGCATGATTCATCACGCCGGCGGATCCCAGCGTCAGCATCAATCCCAGAAAGACGCTGATGCCCTTAAAGGCCAGTGAGTCAGCGCCCGGAAGAAATGGATAGGCAGCTGACAGTGCGAAAAGCCAGATCACTATGCTCACCAGCCTGCGCGTGACGCCGACAGTATCGCGGTGGACGCCGGGTAGTTGCAAGCTGCCTGATTCCACGCGTTGTAACACCATTCTCAGCAGACGCAACAGCAGTGCCGTGATAAAGACAATGGCCAGCACCACGCACAAACCCGGCAGAGCGGAGAGGACAGCCAGACCTATACGCTGCAACAGCATGAGGGTGTAAGCGCCAAGCTCCATGCCCCAGATGCGCGTCCAGGGGAAGAGTCGCAGCACCCAGCTGAGATAAAACCAGCCGGCAAGCGTGCCAATCAGCATCGCTGACGCCGTTGCCAGATGCACCTCAATATTGCCGGTTAACCTGCGGAGCTGCGAGCGAGCGGAGCGATCGCTGCGCAATTCTCGCGCCTGACAATACCGCCTGACGGCCTGACAACCACGCTGCAGCCCCAGGCACAGTGCAATAAGCAGCACCAGGCCGAAGGCCGTTTTCACAGCTGACAGCAGCAGATAGCGGTTTGAATACTGCTCCGACAACGCAGCACGCAAATCTTCCAGCCGCTGCTGCACCCGCAGCGCGGCCTGCGGCAGGGTCAAATCGTCACCCTCATCTAAATCGTTCTGCGACAGCAGCATGAAGGGCTTTTTGTTGATGATGAAGAGCACCGCCTGCTGCTGATAGCGTTTAAGCATCTGCGTTTCGACCGGATGGCGGAGATCTTCGGCGCTGAGATCGCGCAAGGTAGAAACGATGCGGTTCACACGCTCTTCCGGGGTCGTCTGACCATACGTTGCCTGTAACATGACAACCGGCTGATTGAGCAGCACCAGTGTTCGTGCATTCTCTCTGGCCGTGGGTGAGTGACGAGGTTCAGCACCATGCAACGTCCCCGGTAACGCCAGCATTGCGCAGCCAATAAGCATAAAACGGGCAAATATCGACATGAATCTCTCCCCGCGCGTGAACGTGGATGTATCAGTTGAACTGGTAACTGTAAGAGAGCACAAAACGGCTGTCAGGACTGTCCAGATAGGTATTGTTATCCATGACGAACGTCAGCAGGTTGAAGGACTGATGCTCAGTCAGCTTGATGCCCAGCCCGGCTCCGCCGAAGTAGCCTTTATAGTTATCCCCGTCGTCATTTTTGGAGCCATAAGATCCCGCCGCAAAAGCAATGAGCGTCAGCGACGGGGAAAGTGGCCTGAGGGTGAAGACGCCGAGATAGCCGCTGCTGCCGGAGGTGGTAATAGTGTCATAACCAAACTCGGGAGATAGCGAATCCGCAAACTGAGGCGCGATGCAGCCTCCTTCATTTTTACAGCCTATGGTTTCACCGGTGTTATAGGTGTATCCCGCCATGGGGAATATCTGGAATCCTGCTGGCGCAATCCCAAACACGCTGAGGGGGATAAAGGTGCCTACTGAATAATTCGTCTGTGTTGCGCCATTGGTGTATTCGTTTTTACCGAAGTTGAAATTCACTATCCCGACAGGAAACAGCCACGAGCCGCCTACACGCCATTCACTGGCATCGCTGTTGATGCGTGCATTCAGCTTGCGGGCTTTATCCAGCGCCACCGAGCCCGAAAAGGATACGTTGCTGTCGTCCATGTCGTAAGTATCTGACCAGCTGACACCCGCTTTGGTGGTGACTTTGGTGGGGTCATCATCGAGTTTTTGATTATCCTCCCCGGCCAGTGAAAATGACGAAAACAAACAAAGCAGCAGTGCGGTTAAACCCCCTTTATGATTACCCATCATCTTATTCACCTGGTTCTGAACCGTGTCAGCCTTGTGATGCCGGATGAATCAGGCTCCGGCTTAGCCTGCTGAATTCAGTACGACTCTTAAGCCCGTTTATTTCGCGATAGCAGGACACAATGCCGGGTCAAAGACCGTTGCCCAGTCCTGCTTCATATCGACTACCGTCCAGCCATATTTTTCAGCTAGTTTCAGGCCATTGACCAGCGTGCCGCTGGCGGGCGGATGAGCATCGTAGGCGTATTCGCGCGTGCTGTCGGTATGATGAACCAGCAGGCCAAATGTTTTTGCCGCAGGGTTGGTCGAGGTGTATTCCAGCATGGGGACGTCCCCGTCACTGTTGCCAAAGG
Organism: Pantoea sp. USMM079; assembly: GCF_037153115.1. NCBI lineage: Bacteria > Pseudomonadati > Pseudomonadota > Gammaproteobacteria > Enterobacterales > Erwiniaceae > Pantoea > Pantoea sp. USMM079. Next base: position 87,592 of record NZ_JBBCKX010000017.1, on the reverse strand, counting down.
CAGCAACCGGGCGATGTCCCATAAAGAGGTGGATAGCGACAGGTTTGGCTGTCTCATCATCATAAAACGCACCGTTCATGGTTTTACGTATCTGGCTGCCATTATCACTGAGTGAAAACTCTGAGAGTGAGAATGAGCCCACCACCTGTTCAGGCGGGATGCCATACATTTTTTCGGCGAGCACGCGCATGAAATCCACGCCACCTCCCGAAATTATCCACGTTTTGAAATCATGCTCACGCAAATAATCCAGTAACTCCCGCATGGGCTGGTAACCCAGTTGATCGTACCTACAGCCAAAGCGCGCATGCTTCTGCGTATCCACCCAGGCGCTCACGCGCGCATCAAACTCTTCGGTGGTCATGTTGCTGTGGGTCAGCGCCAGAATATGCATTAAGCCTTTCTTTCCCGCCGCTGACACAGATTTAACATCATTATTCAGCACGGCCTGTACCAGTGCATCACTGCGCCAGTCCGGGTTATGCGGAGCCAGCCGCTTTATTTCATCGAAGGCAAACTGCAGCTGGAACGTCAGCGGCGCTTCGGGCCAGAGCGTCCCGTCATTGTCGAACACCACGTAGCGCTGATTAACGGGGATAAACGTGGCGCTACCCGGCTCTGTAGACTGAGTCACCCATTCCACGATGGCCCGCTTGGCTTTGCCGTCACGCCAGCCTGAAAGCGGCGTATCCGCCGCCAGCACCGGTCCGGATAACACCGTCAGTAATGCCGCTATCACGCATGCTTGTTTCATCTTCTTCTCCTGCTTTGTGGATAGAGTTCGGGAAGGGATGTGATCGTCCAAAGTCGCCGCCAGGCCAGAGCGGCGAAGCAGATACCACGCAGCAGCAGATGGCGGGCGAACCAGATGCAGATCAGCAGAACAACGCCTGTGCCAGCCAGCATGACCCAGAGCCAGCCGGCCAGACCGGATTGCGCGCGAAGCACCTTCTCACTACCTGCCTGCCGTGCGGGCAAAATGTCATAACGCTTGCCGGGCAGGGTAGCCAATTGCCACTGCTGGTGTTGAGTGTCCCACCAGCGCAGCTGGATCGGCGGCAGAACCAGGGGGCCAGAGGTATCAGGCAGATAACGTAATTTTTCACTGCGCTGGCTACCAATCACTTCGTCTCGCCCCTGCGTCAGGGCTTGCGTTACCGGCGTGAGGCGCTGAGTGGACGCGCCGGGTAAATCAATAAGGATGGGCGGTATCTGAGCGGGGATCACCCCCTGCGCTTTAACCACCACTTCGCGCTCAACCACGTCACCCACATGCAGGTTTTTATCCTCACCGGCCCGAAACAAATTCAGCGTCTGCGTCAACTTCAGCGTCTGCGCGGGCAGAAATCGATCGGGTTGCTGTACGCCTTTGGGCCAGTGAATCGGGATGTCCAGAGCGGCCAGTGACACTGTTTTAGGCGGTTGCCCGGCTGACTCCAGCGTCAGGACCATTTGTGGCAGCTGTAAAGAACCCTGGTCCCAGGCCATGAGGTCTCGCTCCATCCTCACCCCGCTCCAGCTGACGCCCGCCGCCTGTTTAGTGACCAGCTGGTTGGGTATGTTACCCGGTACCAGCGAGCCGTTGACAATGGTCATGTCTGGCCATTCAGGCGGGGGATTAAACCAGCTGTCAGTCCAGAATGTGATGGCAACGCGCAGCGGCTGACCCGGCACGGCTGCGGGAGGCGCCACCAGTTCGCGTGTGATGTCCATTGCACTCCGTGCTGAACAGGCAACAAAGATCAGACACAGCAGTAATATTCTCATGGTGCCTCCGGTCCGGAAGAACGATAGAAATTCTCCAGCAAGCCACCCGGCGACACTGTCAGGTTCTCGTACCACTGATTGACCTGTAGCGCTGCACGGGCGATTGGCTGCAAATCTTTCTGTTCTGCACCCTGATCTTTCTTCAGATCATTTTTCACTTCATCAGGATCGTAATTTTTTTCTTTTCCCTGCTCAGCCTGGCGATCGCGCTCCTGCTGACGCAGCTTCATGATAATGTCAGCGATCAGTGCCCGGTTATGTTGCGCTATCTGCCAGTCCGGGCGCAGGCTGAGTGCCTGGTCGTAGGTATTCAGTGCCTGTTGCCATTTTTTCTGCTGGGCGAGACTGTTGGCCAGCCACACCAGATTCTCCGGGGTGAGTGGTGCCTGCAGAAAGGCGGCACTGGCGGCGCTGAAGTCCCGGGCATAATAAAACGCAATCCCCTGGCGAAGAGGATCCTGGTAATGCTGTGCAGCCTCTGCATAGTGGCCTGCTTTAAACGCACGCTGGCCCTGTATATCTGGTGAAATCCAGGCATCAAGCCATGCTGAACGGGCATCCGACGGAAGTCCCGATAAGGTGAAAGCAAGCAGAACCACCAGCATTCCCTGTCGCCGCCAGAACAGCACGAGAAACAGTATCGGCACCGCCAGCCAGTAACCGCTGTTATGCCAGGGCAAATCGTGCCGGTGATTTTCCTGCTGTGTCAGGCTGGTCTGAATATGCTTACGGATGGCAGAAATATCATCGTCGTCAGTACCACTCGCAAGCGTCACGGGAATGCCGTTGTCACGGATCTGACTAAAGCGTGATACGTTGAGCCGCGTATCAATACCACGCTGAGCATAGGTCTCCGGTAAGGCTCCGCCACGCGCTGTGCCGGGCACCCAGAGCTGAAGGGGATAGGATTGCTGGCCCAGCCATGCCGCTTCATCGGGGGCAAGAGTATCTGCCACCAGAACCATGCTGCGAGGGGTGGCCGGAAGACTTTTATCAGCCAGGGCCAGTGCTGCCCGTAAACCCTCGCCTTCCCCCTCTGGCATCAGTGTTGGCTGCTGGGCGTTCAGAAACAGGGCGTAAAACGCTGGATCACGCGTCAGCGGCGTTGTCAGCCAGGCACCGTTGCGGTAGACGATTAACCCGAACCGGCTGCCGGGCATCTGCTGCATCAGCAGCATCAGTTTGTGTTGCATACGCTGATGACGATTAGGTGGCAGATCCTGCGCCAGCATGCTGAAATCCTGCTGGAGAATGATCATCACATTACTTTGCGGCGTCACGCCATCCGGTAGTTGCTTGTGCCAGCTCGGCCCGGCCAGCGCAATTCCGGCCAGCGCGATGATCCATGGAACCAGCCGCAGAGGCGGGTTTGAACGGCGAATAATCATCGCTCGCGCAAAGGGTTTATCCATTATCCGGTGCCAGACACTTCGCGGCGCTTTGAGCCACCATGCTAAAAGCAGACAGAGTGGCAACGTCAGCAGCCACCATGGCTGAAGGAAATGAAATGACGTCATCTTCTTGTCTCCCGCAAGCGTCGCCAACCAGCCGTGATCAGCAATAGCACAATCACCATCCCCAGCGGCCAGCCAAATAACGGGACTCTGGTGGAATATCCGAGCGTCTTAACCTGTGCAGGTGTCTGAGCATCAATGTCACGCCAGACATTTTTCAGCGCATCACCCTGAGTACTCGCCTGCCAGGCCCGTCCACCGGTCAGCTGGGCGATTTTTGCCAGCAGCGCATTATCCACCTTGTCCTCTCCGCTGGCCTGTGGATCGCCAAAGGCGATGGTATCGACCTGAACATGATGTGACGCTGCAAGTTGTGCAGCCAGTTCGGGTGAAAGCTGCGATGCGGTATCATTGCCGTCCGTCAGCAGAATGGCCATCCGCCCCGCGTCGCTGTCTTCACTGCTGTCCAGCATTTTGACGGCAACCCCTAGCGCATCGCCAATCGCAGTCTGCTGTCCTACCATGCCGGGCGTTAACTGATCGATACGTGTCAGCAGGGCCTGCTTATCCTCACTGAGAGGCGCAAACGGCCAGGCGCTGCTGGCAAAAATCACCAGACCGATGCGATCGCTTTTTCTCTGAGCGACAAAGGTTCTGACCGTTTGCTGAACCGCCTGCAGCCGGGTAAGTTGCGGGCCGGCATCATTTTTCTCCATCGACCCGGATACATCCAGAATCAACACCAGATTGCGCATCGGCTGCGTCACCAGCGTGGGCGGCAGCCGCCATTCCGGGCGAGCAAGGCAGGTCAGCAGCAAAATCCATATCAGCCAGAACACGCCACGCTGGGCGATCGGTAATGCCGGGGGATCGCGGCGAAGCGACAATTCAGCAATGAGCGTGGGCAGGAAAGGCACCCGAACCTGCTCGGCGACCTCGGGGGCAGGGGGCAGAAGAAAACGCATGACCAGTGGTAATGGCAGTAACAGCCCAATCCACGGCCAGGCAAACTCCAGTTGAGCGATGAGTTCAGACATCGGGAAGCCCCTGCAGCCAGCGCTTAAGCTGCTGTTTGAGTGAAATTAGCTCCCCCGGAGCCAGAGTGTCATCCCGCTGGCAGTAGCGCTGGTTCAGCTTTTCGACCAGTTCACTGCTGAGAGGCAAGTCATGCAGCAACTGGATGACATAATGCTGGCTGCTTACCGTTATTCGCGGCTGATGAATCAGCTTGACCTGTTTAATCCAGTTCAGGCACTGGTCTGCCCCGGCCAGCATCGCAAGCTGACGCGTAGCCTGACGACGCCAGTCATTTCGTCGCCAGCGAGCAATGCGCAGCAGCAGCCACAGACTGGCCGTCATCAGCAGGATGGCGGCCAGCCAGTACCATCCTTCTGGCAGTGGAAGCCAGCTGAGCTCTGTGGGCAGCGCAGGATTTTGCAAACGCGGAACGCTAAAGCCTTTTTCCAGCACGTGCGCCTCCGGTCTGAAGCTGATGAAGTATTGGTTCACCGACGTTAATCTGACGAACCTCGATCCCCAGACTGAGTAACCGCTTCTCCTGGCGTGCCAGACGACCGCTGGTCACGTCCGCAATCTGGCGTTGTAGCTGTGGGGAAAGGGATAGGGCAACGCGCTGTTGCTGGTAGCTGGCTGCAAGCTCACCTGAAGCAGGCAGGCGCAGGTGAACGTCATCCAGCACGACAAAGGCGCTTATCTCACACCGCCTGCGCAGGCGTGCGAGGAGTGCCTCGCACTCAGCGTCCATGTCATGAAAGTCGCTGATCATCGCAACCCAGCTGCCGGCGGGAATCTGGCGGCTCATCTGCTGCAGCAAATGGGTGAAGCTGAGAGGTTGCGCCGGTTCACGCGGGTAACGTGATGCCAGCGACTGGTTCAGCCTCAGCAAATCTGCAAACAGAGGGTGAAGCGAGCGTTTTGGTGAACGGCAGCGCTGAAAAGCGATTTCATCATCACTGAACACGGCGGACCCGAGCCGATCGTTATCGTGCCAGCACCGCCAGGCCAGCAGTGCAGCGATTTCGGCTGCCGCTGCCGACTTGGTCTGACCGCGGGTGGAAAAATACATGTCCAGCCGCTGATCGACTAAAAGAATTACCGGACGCTCCCGCTCTTCATTGTAGAGCCTGACCCAGGGCGCGCGCAGGCGCGCCGTGGCCTGCCAGTCAATCAGCCTTACGTCATCACCCGGCTGATAGCGCCGCAGGCTGTCAAAGTTCAGCCCGCGCCCCTGCTGACGCGAGGTCCGCTCTCCGGCCATGGCGCCAGGCGGCAGTTGCGCAGGAAGGTTGCTCAGTTGCTGTGCCGCACCCGCCAGATGCATCAGCTGGGGTAACGTCACGGTCAGACGCGCGTCCATCAGGCCACCACGGCGTCAAGCAGCAGACGAATTACGTCGTCCTCGCTCTGATTATCGGCGCTGGCCTGATAACTCAGCATCAGACGATGACGCAGTACCGCCGGTGCAATACGTTTTATATCCTCAGGCAGGACCGCATCGCGGCCTTCAAGCCAGCACTGCGCACGGGCAGCCCGATCCAGTGCCAGCGTACCGCGTGGACTGATGCCTAACGCAACATAGCTGGCGAAGGTTTCACTTAGCTGTGCCGGCTGACGGGTCATCTCCACAAGATTAACAATGTAGTTCTCCATGGCGGGGGCAACGTAAATGTCTGAAATCGCCCGCCAGCAATCTGCAATGTCTCCCTGAGTGAGCATTACGTCCGGCGTAACGACCGGTTTCGCCGATGCATCATGTTCAGCGCGGTATTTCTCCTGCTGTTCGCCGCGAACCAGCTGCATCACGCGTTGCTCATTCTCTTTCGTCGGGTAACTGACCAGCACTTTCATCAGAAAACGATCTAATTGCGCTTCCGGCAAAGGCCAGGTGCCTTCCTGGTCCACCGGGTTTTGGGTAGCCAGCACCATAAACACGCCTGGCAGGGGCCAGCTCTTACCGGCAACAGTTACATGGCGCTCTTCCATCGCCTCCAGCAGAGCAGACTGCACGCGGGCTGAGGCACGGTTAATCTCATCCGCGAGGATTACATTGCCAAATACCGGACCCGGACGAAAACGGAACTGATCTTCTTCTCGCGTGGCATGCTGCTGATAAATTTCACTGCCGGTGATGTCAGAAGGCAGCAGGTCGGGCGTGAACTGAATTCGGCTGAAGACGCCTTCAACATGGCGGGCGAGTTCCCTTACTGCACGGGTCTTTGCCAGCCCCGGCAGGCCCTCCAGCAGGACATGGCCATCGCAGAGCAGGGCAATAATCAACATCCGCACCAGTTCCTGCTGACCCAGCACCTGAGTATTCATACTTTGTTCAAGCTGAAGCATCTTTTCGGTGGCATTCATTTCCGCACTCCTGCAAAGTCACGTTTCAGTAACGTGGTGATCCCCACCAGAATGGGCTCGGCATAATTAAAGAACGCTTTGATCCCCGGGCACAGATAGTTCAAGCCCAGTTCACCATCGGGGGTCCGGACCAGACGGTTTTTGGGGCATTCACCCCAGCAGAGCTTCAGATGCGGGCATTCCCTGCAATATTTTGGCAGGGTGTCGCGCTTACCCATACCGAATGACTGCTGACGTTCAGAAAAGGCCAGGTGAGAAAGCTTGCTGTATTCAATGTTGCCTATCTGATATTCCGGGTAAACGTAGTGGTCACAGGAGTAAATATCGCCATTTTTTTCAATGGCGAGCCCCTTGCCGCAAAATTCTGACGCGGTGCAAATCTGCGCCGGCATGCCCATCGTCTGGGCTACCGCGGTTTCAAAAAGGTTAACCTGCACGCGTCCCAGATCGTTATTAACCCACTCTTCAAAAACCGCTATCAGAAACTGCCCCCAGTCATAGGGGTCAACGGACCAGTCGGTCACAATGGAGTCCAGATCGCCCGGCCGCGCGCGTCGCGTACCGGTGACAGGAATGGTGTCATCACGCCAGAACTGGGGTGCCGTGCTTTTGAAGTCAACAGGCTCTACGCAGGGGTTGAACTGCACGTAAGTGGCACCCAGCTCGCGGGTCACGAAGCGATAAACCTCCAGGGGGAAGCGCGCATTGGTTCTGTTGACGGTGACCAGTGCATTAAATGGCACATCATGGCGCTTGAGCGCATCCACGCCCTCCATGACTTTATCAAAAGTGGGTTTGCCGCTTCGCGTTACGCGGTACCGGTCATGTAATTCCCGCGGCCCGTCAATCGAAATGCCCACCAGGAAATGATGTTTCTTAAGGAATGCTGCCCATTTGTCATTGAGCAGAACGCCGTTCGTCTGGAGATCGTTTTCAATTCTCTGGTCAGGCTTTTTGTACTGCTTCTGAAAAGCGACCACTTTTTCGAAAAACTCCAGGCCCATCAGCGTGGGCTCGCCTCCCTGCCAGGAGAACACCACCTGGTCGCCATCCTGCCCCTCGATATACTGCCGGATGAACTGTTCTAACACTTCATCGCTCATCCCGGTGTGCCGGTCCTGGTGGAGCAGCTGTTCTTTTGACAGGTAAAAACAATAGGTGCAGTCAAGGTTACAGGTGGAGCCCGAGGGTTTGGCCATGACATGAAAGCGGCGTTTGTATACAGGCCCTTTTCCGTTGTACTTCTCCGCGGAGGGTAAGGGTTTTACGGGCAATGTAGTGCTGTATTTCATCTTGGCCTCCGAAAACCGGGCAGTATTTTGCCCGGTAGGGGTGAGCAGGATCAGTTGGTCGCGGGGCTGCCTTCATCAATGAGTTTTTGCACGTCAGAAACCGTGAAAGAACCCGGTTTCTGGCGTGGCGGAAACTCTTTGAAGCTCTGCAACATATCAGCGGCGTATTTCTGCGCCCCACCCAGCAGGAACAGACGGTCATAGAACCAGTGGTTGTAGTCCATGCCATCAGAACCGCGTTCAAGCGGGTCGATTTCCAGATCGAAAATTAGCGGAGTACGGAGTTTGACGAACGGATACTTCCACAGATCCAGGCCGGTATGTTCCTGAATCATAAAGTGAGCCTTCCAGCGACCGTAGCGCATCGCCAGCAGGTCACCGTCATCGCTCCAGTAGAAGAACTCTTTGCGCTGGTCCGGACCTTTACCCTGCAGGAAGTCCAGCTGGTTATAACCGTCCAGATGCACTTTGTAGGTCATGGCATTGGTTTTGTAGCCTTTAAGCAGTTGCTGCTTGATATCCGGTACGCCAGCCGCAGCAACCAGGGTAGGGAACCAGTCGTTACTGCCAAACATATCGTTGATGACCGTACCAGGTTTGATGTGACCCGGCCATCTGATCATCGCCGGTACACGGAAACCGCCCTCCCAGCCGGTGTTTTTCTCACCCCTGAACGGTGTCATCCCTGAGTCAGGCCAGGTCGCGATCATCGGGCCGTTATCTGTGGTATAAACGACAATGGTGTTGTCTTCGATGCCGAGATCTTTAATTTTCTTCAGCACCTCACCGATAATCTTGTCATGCTCAACCATCCCATCCGCATAATCACCCAACCCGGTCACCCCTTTATCGGCCGGCTTGATATGCGTTTTGTTGTGCATGCGCGTGGTGTTATACCAGGTGAAGAAAGGTTTGTTGGCTTTGACCTGCCGTTCCATAAAGTCGTTGTTTGCCGCCAGAGTCTCCTCATCAACGGTCTCCATACGCTTGGTATTCAGCGGACCGGTATCCTCTATTTTTCCGTCAGCAGTAGACTTGATAACCCCGCGCGGTCCGAACTGTTTACGATAGGCCGGGTCTTTAGGATAGTCAGGGTTTTCAGGCTCCTCTTCTGCATTGAGGTGGTAAAGGTTACCCATAAACTCATCGAAACCGTGCGCGGTGGGTAAAAATTCATCCCGGTCACCGAGGTGATTTTTACCAAACTGACCAGTGGCATAGCCAAGTTGCTTAAGAATGCTGGCAATAGTGGGATCTTCTTTTTGCAGACCCTGTGGCGCACCTGGCATGCCCACCTTGCTCATTCCGGTACGGAACGGCATCTGTCCGGTGATGAAGGACGAGCGTCCGGCGGTTGAACTCTGTTCGGCGTAGTAAGACGTGAATTTCGCCCCTTCAGCGGCAATACTGTCGATGTTCGGGGTTTTATATCCCATCATTCCCTGGTTGTAGGTGCTGAGATTCCAGTAGCCAATATCATCACCAAAGATCACCACGATGTTGGGTTTACTTTTGTTTTGCTCCGGTGCTGTCTGCGGCGTTGTGCTGTTATCCGCAGCCAGAGCGCTACCGGAACAGCAGGCGACCGTCAACATCGTCGCGAGCAGGGATTTGCAAAAAGGGACTTTTAACATTTCTGCGCTCCAAAGTGGGGGCTCATAAGGAACGGCAAAAGTGAGCCGCTCCGCTTTTACGACTAAACAAACTGCACTGCACTAATCTCCTTTCGGTCAGGTTAAAAAGTCTGGCTGTAGTTGATGCTCAGGAAGTAAATGGCAGGATTGTCATAACTGCCTTTTAGTGCCGGAGCCGTTACGTGTGAGGAGTCCATCATCAGGTATTCAAAGGCAGCGCCGATATTGCTGGAGGGGGTGAGCTGATACTGTGCTCCCACGCCGAATCGCCACGCATCACCGGACGGCATGGTCAGAGACGTATCACTTTGTGAACGATAGAAACTGCTGTCGTAAGCCACACCGCTGTTGAGACGCCAGCGATCATCAGGACGAAACTGCAGTCCCAGCGCAGTGTGCCAGGTATCTTTAAGGCGGTTATTCCGTTCAGGTGTGGTATCCACCAGGGTGACCTGATTGGCGCCGTAGGCGCTCCAGTCCTGCCAGCCTAAGTCGCCCATCACTGACCACTGAGTATTAATATCGTGGACAAGGCTGAACATCAGCTGAGCAGGCGTATTCACCTGCGCAGTGATCGGCAGGCTGTATTGCTGATTCGGGAGCTGGGGGAAACGGGCTGCGCCGTCGATACTGAAGTGATATTCGGTTTTGCTGGTATAAGTGACACCCGCGCGCGTCGCATCGGTCAAATCAAACAGCAGGCCGGTGCGAAAATTCAGCGCCCAGTCATGATCGGACTGTTTCTGATCTGAGCCCGCGACGTCACGCGTCAGAGACAGGTAGCCGTAATTGATCCCCACGCCTACGCCCCAGGACACCTTATCGCTCAGCTTCCAGGCCAGCGCGGGGCTCAGGGTCATCCCCACCAGCGTGCTTTTTTTAATGAGCCGGTCACCGGCCCACTCCCCAAAATCGAGCCCCAGGCCGTAATTTCCATACAGCCCGATGCCTGCAGACCACTGATCGTTGATGCGCTGATGGTAAAACATACTGGCCCCGGGAAACCAGCCGATGGTATTGCCAGGACTGTTACCCTGTAGCCCAGCATCATCGTCAAGCCGGTAGGGCGTATCACCATAAAGAGCCTGTAAGCCGCCCGTAAACATCCGGTCAGGTAGTCGCGTCATTCCTGCTGGGTTTGTGACAAGCGTGGAGGCATCCTGCGCACGCGCCGCCTGACCAGCACCAGCTAGCCCGGTATCCTCGGTCGCAATTTCATAAAGGTAAAGACCCGCGGCATGAGTTGGGAGGGACAAACAGCCACTTAAGATCAAAGCAGGATACAGTTTCATCGTGTCTCCATTCCAATGCAGACCGGTAAGAAAAACGGATCTGACTTACAGCATTGATGGGCAGCGTATATCAGCCAGAGTACGTGCATAACGAACCCGATCGCCCGCTTTCATAGCATCGGCTGCTTTAATAAGCGTCTGATGGTTTTCAGGATCGGCCATAAAGGTGCTGCGGATTTTTTCATCCGACACTTGTAGGCTTATGCGGCAATGGGTCCTTAAATCATTAATCATCGCCTGCTGGCGCAGCGCAAAACCAACGCTGTCATAGGGGGCTGCATAACCGGCGGCAGAGATGAAAACAAGCACTGCCGAAGCAAACCGTCGAAATTTAGGATCTGTAAATAGGTGCATAGCTATGCTCCCAGGTGAATTTAATTAGTTAAGAAATTGCAGATTGAGCCCAAAGAAAATCTGCCAGCGCGCCTGACCAGGACCGTGGTCGGCAATGCTGCCCTGAGGCTCAACAAAGAAGTTATAAACCGTTTTGCCGCTCTTGATTACCTGGCCCACACCAAGACCAAGAGGTATGCCGTAACTGTCATTCTGGAAGTTATAATTCCAGATGGGCGCGGAGCGGAGATACGTGCCACCTCCCAGCTGATAAAAAGCGAACGGCTGGAAGGCGCCGATATTGACGTCGCTGCGGTTCCCCTCTCCGGCGAAGCTGTGCTGCCAGGAAGCCAGATAGCCATACTGAAATACTGGCGAGCTGGCGTTAAACAGCACGTTAACCAGTCCTGCAGACCATTTTTCGCTGCCTAGCGCATGTTCAGAAGCTGTAGGCGCAGTAAGCTGCGGCCCAAACCCAAAGCTGATCGAGGGATTGCCGGTATCAATTAACCAGGCGGTGAAGAGGTTCAAATCTCCGGTGCCGGTCTGATGTCCGCCGCCCGGCCCAACGGGATAGGTATTTACAGGGAGAGAGGCGCGTAACAGCCAGTGGCTTTCCTTCAGAGAAAAAGGTTGTGCATAGCGCAGCCAGAACTGGTTAGCATCTTTATCAGTTCCGCTTACATCGCCAATATAATAATTCTGCATATTAAATGCAGTCATATTGGCAAGGGGGTTATTCGCCTGAGCGGAATCCCCCTGCGGTTGTGCTGAAGAAGCATTGAATGCCAGGACAAATAACAAACCCATCACCAGTGCTCGATTAAAGCAAGCCTTCGCAATAAACATAGCGCCCTCAATATTCTAGGAATAAGGACGGAGTAGTTAAACCCCATTACAAGCTATACCTGGTGAAATTCAAAGGTAGAAAGCACTGATTATATTAATATTTTGAAACAACCTTAGTTTCAAATGTACCCGGACGCAAGAGTAAATTTCAAAAAAATTTCGACGATACTCAGTAATATTGCCCTGTAGGAAAGACAATAGAATCTAACCTGAGCAACAAAAAACCCAGGGCTTACTTAACTCATTGAAATAATAAAATAAATTAGATAAAAGGTTGAGTAAAAAGGTAGATTTAACCTCTCAAAAATCAGACTTTCCTCACAAAACATGCAGGCAATGAAAATAGGGAACACTTAAGTTTAGTGTTGCTCAAACTGTAATTATCTGAAATATAATTAAATAACAATAAAAGCAATATATAAACCCAATCAATCTCTACTTGGAATTGGTAAAGTCATTTGCAAGGGGAAAGCGCCAATTAATAATTACGCTCCATGACTTTATAAAAAACCACGAATTACTTTAAAAAACATTACAAATCAATGCAATATGCTATTGTCACTTATGTTTAATTTGGCGCTAAATTATCACCATGAAATTATAAATGGCCTATCACTATTGCATTGAATAAAAAGTTAAAAAATGTTAACTGCATAACGTTTTTGGGGTAAATGGAGGAGAGTTACTTAATCAAGTCGAAAAGCTTTGTCTGCATAAGATATATTTTACATAAAAAATCGTCTTCACAGTCAAAAAAGTTATTGGCTAAACTCATCGCCACATTCATCGAGTACCACTCCAGTCACTCTTGAAGGATTTCTAAAAAACCAAGAGTTTCAAGTTAAAATCATGCATCTATTATTAAACCTATCTCTAATCTTTGGCTGATTTTTCATTGAATTATGCATGTTATGCCACGACTAATCGGATCGGTACGTAAGCCAGTTCCTTACGTAAATTTGGCACTAAATAATTTCTCAGTTAGGCAAAATGTGGGCCAACTTTAATCTTCGGGATTTTCCAAAACTCTCGCATTTGTCTGAAAATTTCGTATAACTGTCGAACTCATGCAAAGTTTGATTGCAGGTAAGAGGTCACATCAGTATAAATACTTAATTAAGAATTTTCTAATTGTGGATAATGATAATGGGACACATGCCTGAAGAAGTAACTTCATCCCCTTTGCTAACAGGTGTCATCGGGGAAGCTGTACTTGAGTTAATTGATCGTGGCAGAATTGTCGACAGCGTAGGCATCGTGACTATGCTTGAAAAGAAAAAGCGTGCATGCGGCGCTCCTTCTGTCTCGCGTATCATCGATGATGCGCTCTTCTGGATGCGTAAAGGTGCCTCCGGTTGATCTCCAGCCTTTTAAAAGCAACAACTAGGTGGAGAATAATAGGCCATACTCCTCTCCGATGCAGAGGCTGAGGTGTTTTTTAAACACGTGGTTATTCAAGAGGCTTTAAGATGATAAGAAGCCCATCAGTCTTGGCATTATTTCTTACTATACTCAACTGCTAGACTTAATGGGCAGCAACTGCTGATTAACGACCTTCGCACTCAGTGCCGGATCCTGCAGCAGATATCTGACGAGAAAATTAATTCCACTTTCCTCGCGATAACTGAAAATCACCAAAGTTGGGGGCTGCGGCAGATGCTTTACGCATGAAAAGCCGTGAAAACTACAGCCAGCAATTCTCTCAGATACGTTGCTCGGATATGTCATGATTTGCTTAGATCCTGCCCACATTTGCGAATGTTTAATGCGCCCAGCGGTTGCGACCCTGATGCTTTGCACGGTATAGCGCCTCATCTGCCAGGGTAATCACCTGTTCCGGTGCCAGCCCGCCGCGTGTCTCAGCAATGCCCATGCTGACCGTGACCCAGCAACTGATATCCGAAGCGGAATGCGCTATGGCGGCCTGTTCCAGTTGTTGACGTATGCGTTCAGCCACCATTATGGCCTCTTTCGTTGTTGCGTTTGTCAGAACCAGTGTGAACTCCTCACCACCGTAGCGCGCGACCAGATCCTCAGGTGAGCGTACCGCAGACTTCAGCACACGGGCTACCCGGGTCAAGCAGTCATCTCCGGCCTGATGGCCGTATGCATCGTTAAAGCGCTTGAAGTAGTCCACGTCCAGCATGATGAGCGAAAACGCCGCACCCTGCGAACAGAGCTGGGACAGATAAGATTCCAGCGTGCGGCGGTTCGCAATTTCTGTAAGTGCGTCCTGGCTTGCCATGAGGTCCAGTCGACCAATCAGTAGCTGATTCAATTCAAAACGATGCCAGGCGTCGCTGAACCACCGGTTGAGGTTTATCCGTCCGTATACAAGAATTACCGTCAGAATGAGCCACAGTACAATGAACTGTGGAATAAGTCCGAGATTCAGCTCAAAGCTGATGACTGGCATGGAGAGCCACATCGGCATTAAATAGCAGAGCAGGCTGGACAGATGAAAATAGAGCGCGGCAAGACCGGATAACATTAGCACACAGATAAGTGGCCAGCCAAACGGGAGCTGCCAATGGGCAACAAAGTAGTACGCGGTCACTGACCACAGCACACTGATAGCGAGCAGAAACACTTTTGCCAGCAGTCTGACCGGCTTACGTAAAAGAAAAATTAGTGAAAGCAGCCCGAGAGAGGCGGTGATAATGAGGGACATCGAGAGGTCAATCCATGAAAGCAGCGTTTCACGCTCCATGGGCGTTTGGGGAATTGTGTCGAACAGTTTGCTTCTCATTAACACCATGAGCGCAAAGCTCACGTTGACGAAGGCGAACCAGGGCAGACTCCTTCTGAATGCATGCCTTATCATTTCATCCCGTGTCGTCCATGGTTCCAGCCCCTTAACCCGCCTGCGTTCTATACCAGTGCTCATAGCCGCCTCGTTTTATCCGGAATTAAAATGAGCATATATCACTGCAGGCAGATAAGTGAGCAGAGGCGATTAAATCTGGCCTGTTATATCTAAATACGTTTTACCGAAGCGCAGATAGTCTTTGCCCCTAAGCAGGCTGAAATGGGTAGGTCAGCCCGAAGTCTGCCGGAGCCGGGCAGCTCCGACGCTGCGTTTTAAATCTGGCGAAAAAAGTACCGCAGGATTCCTCCAGAACTGAGGCACATGCGGCAAGTTGATAAAGAAAACCATCGCCTTAAGAAACTGGTTGCCGACCTGAGCCTCGACAAGGCCATTCTGAAGGACGAATTGGGTTAAAGGTGCGCACAACATAGGATAATGATAAAAACCTCAGCAGCAGGTAACAGCAAAGCGCAGTACAAAATGCATAACCAAAACTATATTTAACATAATTATGATTTCGCGATTTTTGATCTAACAAACTGAAAGATAAAGCTTTTATATAGACGTGAGGCTAGAACTTATTCCAGGCAATCGGCCGGGAGGGCTGATTATCAATCAGAAAGTTAATCGCCGTTAATCCAGTAAGAGAACCGCGTTGTTTTTCGCTCAATGACAAGTAACTGAGATTGCTACTTAATCTTCGACAAGATGCGCACATTGCCAATGAAATCAGGCGTTAAGACTCACCGCTATCTAATCATCATAATGGCTGCGCCTATACTCTGAGTTATTCCCATTAACTCACAAAGGAGTAGGTATGTCCTGTAAACTTCGAGTCGCATTGTTTACCGCCAGTTGTTTCTCTGCTTCGGTTAGCGCCGCCCCTGACAACACTTTGCTCATCCGCCAGGGTTACCTGTTACCCATGACAACCAACGGAGAAGACCAGCCTTCTACCGACATACTGGTCCGCAATAACCGGATAGTGAAGATTGGTAAAAATCTCGTCGCTTCGGATGCAAAGGTCATAGACGCCCGCGGCAAGTATGTAATGCCGGGGTTCGTCGATGCACATAATCATTTATGGGTCACCACCATGCGTGGCCAGTTCAGAAACAAACAGGGAAAATTTTTCCCTGTGAGTAACAAGTTAGCAAAGGCCATGCAGCCGGATGACACCTGGCAGGCCATGTATTTTGGTTCGCTTGAACTGCTACAGTCTGGCGTTACTACGACGGGCGACTTCTTCGATAACATTCGCGGTCCAGCCTGGGGTGATGCTGGATTCAAGGCGCTGCAAAAGAGCGGTATACGCGCCATCATGTATTACGGTGGTCCTGACAAAACCACGAAAAACACGATTGATTTGACGCACCTGGCTGAACTCCAAAAGCAGTCAACCGAACGTGTTCAGCTCGGGCTCGGCTGGCGAATCCCTCGGGATTTATCCAGCCAGCAGAACTGGGCAATGCGTGATAAAGAATACAGGTTTGCGGTTCAGCACCGATTGCCGATTCAGGTGCATGTCAGCGGCGATGCCCGCGCAATGTTTGATGCACTGATAGACCGTCAATATTTATCGCCATCGTTGACGGTGGTACACGCAAGTGATGCGCTCCCGCAGCAGTTGCAGGCTTTGCAGAAAGCGGGCGGGGGACTGGTTTTAACACCGGTTAGCGAGCAACGCGTCGGTTATGGACTGACGCTGCTCAGTCACTTTAAGAGTGTTGGAAGGCAGGGGCTGGGCATAGATGGCAATGCATTATCTGGCGGAGCTAACATGTTCGAAGCACTTCGCACCGCAGCGCTGACTGAAAGCGGTGAAGCTAAAGATGAAGCGCTGCCAGACCCGCGTGAAATTCTCACGCTGGCCACGCGCCGCTCTGCTGAATCAATAGGCCAGGGTTCATTAACTGGCTCGCTTGAAGAGGGTAAGCGGGCAGATATTCAGATAATCAATCCCAATACGCTAAACATGGCAGCATTTGGCGGAGGTGACCCTGCTGCGCTCATCGTCTACTCGGCTCAGCCAGAAAATGTGGAGACGGTCATTGTCGACGGCCGCATTATCAAAGCGGATGGAAAACTGCAGGGTATCAATCTGGAGCAGCAAATGAGAGCCGCGAATGCTTCTGCAAAAAAGCTATTGGAGCGAAGTGAACCACAGATGTAATGAGGTCTGTTATCCACTTTATTGGCTGCTGAAATTGCAGTTTGTGACCACTATTTAACGTGAACCCTCATTTTCTGGTGACGCCACCGGCGGCATGAAACGATCCGCCGGATTGACCAACACCTGATTTTCCGGTTGCCAGACCTTCCTGTTTGTGGACTCACACCTGATTTGCGCATATCTCTAATGCAATGCACTTGCATTACATAATGCAAGTGCATTATTCTTCTCTTGTTCGAAAATAAAATCACTCACAATGTGTAAATCCTAGCGGACTGGTAATCCAAGCACTGTCATAGATAGTGTGCTGGGTAGCGATGGAACAAATCTTCCGGCGAAGCATATTCGCCCCCTTACGCTGAGGGATGGAAGTAAAGAGGTACAACGATGGCGACTAACTTAAATATGGCGGACGTATCACTGCGCGCTGAGTCACGGCTCACCGAACGCAGTCAGACCACGATCCCGGCAGCAATACGCGATGCCCTGCATTTGAAGCCAGGTGAGTATATCCACTATACACTCCTGGCTGGCGGAAAAGTCATCATGTCCCGGCAAGAAGAAGAGCAGGACGATGCTGTAATCTCACAGTTTCTCACTTTTCTCGAAAGCGACATGAGAAAAAATCCGCAGAATATTCACCAGGTGCCGACAGCGTTCTGGGCGGGCATTAAAGCTCTGACTGCCGGAGTTGAAGTCGATTTAGATGCGCCGCTTACAGACGACTAAAGTGTAAGTGAGGTTGCATGGATGTTTTAGAGATTAACGGCTGGAAAATATGCTTTCACAACTGCTTTCTAGAGCAAATTGGTCAGCTTGTGCAAACTGTGGCCGAGCTAAAGGCAGCCAAACCGGATGAGTATCAGCGGAAGAAAGAAACAAAGCTCCTGAAAGCAATAGAGCAAGTCATTGAAGAGCGTATCGTTGTCGATCCTCTACACACGCAGTTCCGTCAGGGAAGTACGCTGGGCAATGAGTATAAACACTGGTTCCGTGCAAAATTTTTGCAGCAGTTCCGCCTGTTTTATCGTTGCAGTGCTGAACACAAAACCATTGTGATTGGCTGGGTAAATGGCTTTGACACGCTACGTGCCTATGGTTCTAAGACGGATGCATATAAGGTGTTTACCGGGATGCTCAATGCGGGCCATCCTCCGGATGACTGGGATAAACTTCTCCGTCAGGCAAAATCTGCAACTGAAGGATCGTCAATTTCGGGTTTTCTCGCAGAGTAATTAGACTCGGCTCGTTTAATCGGGCCTTATTTAAATTTCGGTTCAAACAGGGGCTCTGTAAAATGTAGCAAGATACCATAAGTTCTTTAGAGCAAGGTGTACCAGTTACCGCCTCGTAATTTAACATAATAAGTACTTCGTGATCTTTTATCAATAGACCTTGGTTTAATGAGAATGCATTTTATGATGCAGTGAAACAATACAATGTGAAAATTGTGAGCGAAAAACCAACTAGCTTTAAAAGTACTATAAAGGTTAATTATTTAATACCTACTATGGTAAAACTGGCAATCTAACAAGGAAAAAAACAAAACCCTATATTATCTAAAGGTAGATACTGATAAAGTAATGCTAGATCTTGGTCAGCTGGCAGCGATGGTAGGTTATAAGGATTCTATAGCATATGATGCTATGGCTAGCAATGTGACATTCAGGTTCTATTTTGATAAAGAAACAGGTATAGTCACTAACGTTCACCCGAAATAGGATTTAATAGATGAAATTTTTATTTGATTTACCTTATTTAAAATCTGACCAATATTTGGTGATAAAAAGCTATTTTGATCTCATGTATAACGATGATCTTTTTTTAAATGCTGCAGAGAGTATAATGAAAAAACAATCATTCATAAGAGATGGCGTCTATTGCTTTTTTCCTAATATGAATAGTTACGATGAAAGTGAGCATTTTGAAGGTGTGGAATTTGCTGTAGGATATCCCCCTGCAGAAGCGGATACAATCAATGTCAGCGAAGAGATTTGTTTTCAATATTGTCGTATGGCATGTGAAAGGTATTTAAAAATCCACCCTGAAAATGCTGGGAAGTTGAACGATTTATTAGCTAAGCTTTCAGGTTTATATAGGCTCCCATCCAACTAATAAATTCCAAAAAAATTAACAAGATAAAATTATTATTATGAGGAGATTATGGGCTCTTTTTTTGATATAGGATGTAAGCCATATAACAACAACTCTGGCGAAAGGGGGCTTTCAGTAGGACTTAACAGAACAGCTTCCAATGCTTTAGAAGCATTGTTCGATGAGGCCTTGCAGAAGCGTCATCCTGATATACATGAAAAAATCATGAAGTACTTGCCTTTAGATCAGATAAGTTTTAGCGAGTTGAATAAAGAAGAGTTTAATTTAGCTGTAAATGAGATTCAAAACTGTATCCATAGCCTAAAAGCACCAACTGAATGGCGATCTTATGAGAAACGAATGTGGGATGATGAGATAGGATCACTTTTTCAACAAGATGAACGTTATCAACAGGGACGTTAGTGTGAATAGCCCGGCCAAAATCAACTATAAGGGTCTTTCGTTTTTAACTAATAATAAATTTGCAATCAAAAGGATAGATGGAGCCCCTAGAAAGATGTTTAAACCAGCCCCATCTGATCATGGTTACAAAATAAACTTGGAACTTTAATGTACAGTATTAACGATCTTTACATATGCCGGATATGTGGCGCTAAGCAATCAGGCCCTCCATGGGGAGATGATGGAAAAAATGCCAGTTTTGATATCTGTGATTGTTGTGGTGCTGAATTTGGGTATGAGGATGCGACCTTGGAGGGATTAAAACGCTACAGGAATAAATGGCTAGCTAATGGTGCCAAATGGAATAACTTGAAAATGAGGCCGGAGGATTGGTCGATAGATGAGCAGCTAAAGAATATCCCTATTGAGTATCTTTAAAAACAATTAAAAAAACCCTTTTTATGCCGGGTTGTCTTAAATTATGTTTGGACTATTCGCTCACGGTTTTGGACAATATTGGATCGTTGACTGAATGAAATTCTGGAAATTAAAAAATAAAAATTAGTGATCTTAAATCTTGCACCACTCTGCACCCCCGTTAGCCGGTGACTGCTTCTAATGGAGAGTGGCAAGGGAGGATTAGATGCCATCAGTCATGAATGTGGTGAGCAGGTGACAGCATCGTAAAGAACAAAATGCAGGCCCGCACAACCAATTTAACATAAGATACATTTAGCGCATTTCATTATCTATCTGATATTTATATAATTAAATTGAATCCTATTCCACATCAAGCATGCGACTCATGTTGGTATTCCGCGCTAAGCTCAGCGACTATCCGCATCCTGACAGTATGTATTTGCCCTACATTTCAATCTGACTTCGGTTATCACTTAGCACTGCAGAGTGGCCGACAATGCCTTTTCAGACAGAGCTTACCGATCTGCCAAACTTATACGGGCAGCACAAATTACAGCAATGATGACACCGCGAATTGCCGGAACAAGAAGAAATGAGAACAGCCAGGCCCACCATTTTACCGACGAGCCTGGCTGTATCGCGATTGGCACCCATATTCTCTGCCCGATCAACCGCAGAATTTTTATCGCGCTCGCAACCCGATTTCTTATTAAGATCTTTCTCAGGAAGTTTTTAAATCATATCAAGCCTGTGTGTTCCTATGACAACACACAGCTTGAGTGAGCTTGTTGGGTTTGGAGACGACACATATCGCGTCGGCACCCAACATCTCGGCAACACCACCAAATTTAAAAATCCCAGCTCAGCTTCGCTATCACCGCACGCTCCGCACCATAGAAACAGCCTTGTGACGCGGTGAAGCAACTGGTGACGTACTGCCGATTGGTCAGGTTCTGCGCGGTAAATTGCACTTTACCGCCTTGCAGGCTGTGCGCCAGATGGCCGAGATCGTAGTGCACCTCTGCATCCATCACGCCATACCCGGCAGTGTTGAACTGATCATCCATGGTGCCGCCTTTGGTGCCGTTACTAAAGCGTCCACCGACCCCAGCCCCTAGTCCAGCAACCACGCTGGTCGCAGGTGCTTCCCAGTTCAACCACAATGAGCCGAAACGAGTGGGAATACGCAGCGGCGTTCGGCCAATTACAGCCGGGTCGCTGTCCTGCACATACTGTACATCCTGCCATGTCATCGACCCGATGACACTGAACTGTTCGGTCAGGTTACCGCGCGCTTCTAACTCCAGTCCGCGCGAGCGAATTTTCCCACCCTGCACCGAATAACCGGCATGAACCGGATCGGTGGTCAGCACTTTGTCCTGAGTAAGGTTAAACGCCGCGATAGAAAACAGCGCAGGCAGGGATTTTGGCTGATATTTGATGCCCGCTTCATACAGTTCACCGTGCGAAGGATCAAACGGTTGGCCGCTGCTGTCCACCGAGGTGGTTGGCTGGAAGGACTGCGCGTAAGTGAAGTAAGGGGCGATACCATTATCAAACAGGTAGTTAAGCCCAGCTCGCCAGGTGGTCGCCTCATCGCGCTGTTTAATATCGTCGCTGTATCCCATCAGATCGGTGGTGCGAATGCTCGACCAGTCATGGCGCACGCCGAAGGTGGCTCGCCACTGCTGATAACTCAGCTGATCCTGCGCATAAAGGCCAGTCTGGGTATTCATCACCCGGGTATTTTGATAATCCTGCAACCTACCATAAACCGCCTGACCGTAATGGGGATCGAAGATATCCAGTGGGCTGACAGTGCCATTGGCGTAGTTGGCGTGCCCGGTGAAGCGATCCCAGCTCATGCCTAGCAGCAACTGGTGATCGATGTCGCCAGTGCTGAAGTGCCCGTGCAGCTGATTATCCAGATTAAGCGTATTGAAATGCTCATTTGACGCTGCGATGGTCCGACTAATGGTGCGTTGATCCGGCTCCAGACCAGCAAAAATCACTGCATTGTAGTTTGAAGTCTGTTCGCTGTAACGCCCGTTAAGGCTGAAAAACCAGTCATCATTAAAGTAGTGATCGGCACTATAGCCAACAGCCGCCTGTTTACGTGAGAAGGTGTTGTGATCAGGTTCCCCCGGATAGGCATCTGTCGGCAATTTACCGTTAGGATTTGATTGTGCCGTGCCGGCCACCGGCAGCGAGGTTTGCGCGCCCATTTTTGGGTCGTTCTGCACGCGGGCGTACAGCGTCAGGCGGTTGTAGTAGTCTGGCTGGAACGTCACCGATGGCGCTAACGCCCAGCGTCGCATCTCCGTGCCACGCTCTTGTCCTTCTCGGGTGGTGGCCGTACCGACAATACGATACAGCACAGTGCCCTCATCATTGGCTTTACCGCCGAGATCAAATGAACCGCGCTGATACTGATGATTACCCGCTTCCAGTTCAACATGATGAATGCTTTCCGCCGTCGGCAGCTTACTCTGCATGGCAATAATCCCACCAGGACTGGCAAGACCATACAGCACTGAGGCAGGCCCCCGGACCACGCTGATATTTTCCAGCAGGAAAGGATCGACCTGCTGGAAGCCATACACCAGCCCGTTGTTCATACGCAGGCCATCGAGAAACTGATCGTTAAAGCCGGTGGAGCCGTAGTTAAAACCACGAATTGAGAACTGGTCAAACGCGCTGACGCCGCCCCACTGTTCAGCGGCTACGCCTGGCGTGTAACGAAGCGCTTCGTTGAGGGAACGCACATTCTGTGCATCCATTTGCTGGCGTGTAATCACCGAGATCGACTGTGGCGTTTCGAGCAGCGGCGTATCGGTTTTAGTGGCACTTTTGCTACGTGTTGCCACCAGTCCGCTATTGTCTGATGACGCTGCAGTCACGCTGAGCGTCTCTTCTGCCTTTGCCTGTGTTGCCATTAATATTGCCATTAACGCCAGACTGAGTGGCTTCAGCGCTGGCAATCCTTTTACACTGTTGTGCATAACGTCCCAAACTCCCTGAGAGGTGAAATGATTCTTGTTTAGATATGTTATAACATAACATTTAAATCGCGATAATGAATTCCGCTTTTCTGGCTCTGATTAATGGAGATTGGGATTAGAAGAGGAGTTGTGAAACGGAAGGTTTGGCTTACGGCACAAAAAATCAGTGTGGTTAAGCCGGAACCCAGAGGTATATCAGGTTCCGGCCTGAACAATCCTGCAATCGCTGACCTTACTTGGGGTAGCGAGGGTTACACCTCGCTACCCTGCTGCGCCTGAACTAAAGCGCGATAATGCCCGTTTTCAAGTGCCATCAGCGTCGCATGATCGCCGAACTCCACACAGCGTCCCCGATCGACATAAGCGATTTGATCGGCAGCGCGTATGGTTGAGAGGCGGTGTGCGACAATCACCACGGTCTTATCCGCCACCAGCGCATTAATCGCCTGCTGCACCTGATATTCCGATTCGCTATCGAGAGAGGACGTTGGTTCATCCAGCAACACCACTGGCGCATCTTTCAGAATGGCGCGCGCAATTGCCACCCGCTGCCGCTCCCCGCCGGATAACGCGCTGCCAGCCTCACCCACGCATGTGCTATAACCGTGCGGCAATTTTTCGATGACGTGATGAATATGCGCCTTACGTGCAGCGTGAATCACCTCTTCCTCAGATGCGTGCGGTTTTCCAAGGGCAATATTATTGAACAGCGTATCATCCATCAGCCACACGTCCTGAAACACCACCGAGATCTGCGCCAGTAGTTGCTCAGCTGAAATATGGCGCAACTCTGCGCCGCCCAGTTGAATACTGCCCTGTTGCGGATCGGCAAAACGGCTCATCAGTCGGGTCAGCGTCGTTTTCCCGCCGCCGGAAGGCCCGACTAACGCGGTCAGTGATTTCTCCGGGATGTGTAGCGTCAAATCCTTGATTGCTGGCTGACTCTGCTGATGATAGTGGAAACCCAGATTTTGCAGTTCAATCGCGAAGTGCCCTGGCTGCTGTGCCGGCAGTTGCGTCTTCTGCTCAACTTCCGCTAGCAGCGCATTCACCCGTAACAGGGCGGCGTCAGCCAGTTCAAACAGGCGAACCATGGCAAGTCCCAGTGTAAGCGGCTCAACCATTTGCGCGACCAACACCGCCAGGCAGAGTAACGAGGCCATCGGCAGTTGCTGACTGGCATACAGCCAGACCCCCAGCGCTACCGTCGCGACTAAAGTGAACTGGATAATCAGTTGAGCTTTGGCAATAAGCCGTGCCGTGCCGCTGCTCTGGTGCTGCACCTGATGCTGATGAGAAAACACCTGACGTAAACACGGAGCCTGAGCGCCCGCTCGTCCGCTGGCGCGCAACATCGCCTGCCCCTGCACATATTCTACGATGGCGGCGCTGGCAGCGGCATCGGCTTCGTCAACGCGCTGAAAATCCTGACTGGCTTCGCGCCGCACCCTCAGCATCATGGGAAATACCAGTAAACAGCCCGCCAGTAACAGCGCACCTAAACGCCAGTCGAGCGTGAAAATCAGCAACAACAGCACCGCAGGCACCACCATTAGCTGAATCGCAAGCGTCGCCAGCGAGGAGAGTGCGGTGGCGGCAAAAGTCACGTTATTACCGAGGATCGTTGCCAGATCGCCACTTTTACGCAGGGCCAGCCGTTCCAGTGGCATGCCACGTAAACGGCCAGCTAGCCGCAGACGCAGCGCTTCCGTTACCCGGTGCCAGTAGTCATACACAAACGCCATTTCATGCCAGCGCACAATACCTTCCACAACCAGCAGGGCCGTGAGCACCAGAAGCCAGTGGGCTATCTCACCGATCGGTAGCGCGCCGGGTGAAAGCAGCAGGGAAAACAGCGGCAAAGTAATTATCCAGCCTGCCGCCTGTAAAATTGCCGCCGTCACGGCATACAGCAGGGTTCTGCGAAAAGGTGCAGCGTAATCGCCTGCAACCAGAATCATGTTGTGATATGTGCGAATCATGCCGTCACCTCACGCTGTAAGGTCCACTGGCTGGCAAGCTGATGGTGCTGCCACAGCCGGGCGTAATGCCCGTTTTGACTTAACAGCGCCGCATGACTGCCCTGTTCCACCACCTGGCCTTCATGCATCACCACAATCACATCGGCTTCAACCACGTTCTGCAGGCGATGGGCGATGGTGATCACAATGCAGTTCGGTGATAACTGCGCCAGCGCCTGTTGGATGCGCCGCTCATTATGCGCATCCAGATATGACGTCGCTTCATCCATCACCAGAATCGGCGCATCGGTAAGCAACGCTCGCGCCAGGGTAACGCGCTGGCGTTGACCGCCGGATAGCGTGCTGCCGCGTTCGCCGATAGGCGTGTTAAGTCCCTGTGGCAACCGGGTGACAATCTCTGTTACCCCGGTCGCAGCCATCACACGCTGTAAAGCTGCCTCACTGGCATCCGGCGCGGCCAGCCGCAGGTTCTCCTCCAGCGTGCCGCTGATTAAAAACGGCTCCTGTAACACCAGCGCCATCTGCTGCAACAGGACGTCACTGCGCATCTGGCGGATATCGCAGCTGCCCAGCGTAATCTCGCCGTCAGTAACATCGTAAAAGCGCGGGATCAGCCGTGCCAGCGTCGATTTCCCCGATCCAGAGGCACCGACAATGGCGCAATGTGTGCCGGGCGTCAGCGTTAAGGTAACATCCCACAAGGCGGGCCGTGACTGGCCGGGGTAGCTAAAGCTGACATGTTTAAGACTCAGCGTGTGGCCCTCAGGCATCCGCGGTTGCAGTGGCTCGGGTAATATCGGCTGTGCCAGCACGTCGCTGATACGTCGCGAGGCGGCTCCGGCATCATTCAGATAGTTCGCCAGATGCACCAACGGTTCCAGCGCCTTAACCGGCAAAGTCCCCACCATCAAGGCGAGCAACCATTGCGCCAGCGTAATCTGCCCCGTTGCATACAACGCCAGCCCCGCCACCATCAATACTGTGGCGGTGGGCAACGCGGCACCCACCAGACGGTTGATTTTCCACGGCAGTTTACTGCCTGCCATCCAGGCCTCCACTGCCTGAGTGAACTGCTGTAGCCGCGCGCTAAAGCGCTGCCAGCCAGCCGCACCGTTATCAAACGTGCGCATCACCGCCATGCCCTGCACCAGCTCAATCACCCCGGCATTCACCGCTTCACTGGCTTCATTGTAACGCGCACGTTGCTGCGGATTTTCCCGCGCCATCAGCGCCATACAAATCAGGCTGACAGGCAGTAACAGCAGCGCCACCAGCGCCAACCGCCACTGCACTACGGCTAACAGCAGCAGCGCCGCGAGCGGCTGGCTGAGGCTGGCACCGACAAACGGCACCGCGTCAGCGACGGCGATATGCAGCGCTTTCACATCATCCTGGATGATTTTTCGCAGTCGCCCGCTGCCCCAACTCTGCACCACGCCGAGCGGTACGCGACTCAGATGCTCCACCAATTGCTCGCGCAACGCTTCTTCCAGCTGATAGCTCGCTTCATGCGCCCGCTCATCCGCCTGCAAACGCAGATAAAACGCCAGCGCAATCGCCAGCGCGCTGCCTGCCAGCGCGATGATCGTTGATGATGAGAGTTGTGATGAGTGCAGCAACGGCGTGATCGCCCACGCCAGCAGCGCCATGCCGCTGACATTCAGTAATCCCGCGAGGCTGCCACAGCCAAGGGCCAGACGCAGCGCGCGTGCCACCCTGGGCACGCGCGCAACTAACTGGCCGGGTTCACCCAGCAGTTTCATTTAAGTCCCTCATTCACCAGACGAGCCACGGCCTGTGCGTTCGGTGTATCAATGCAGCTGAAGTGGTTGCCGTTAATTGAGGTAACTTGCAGGTCACCCAGGCAGACGTCACGCCAGAAATTCAACGTATTGTCGTCCATGCCCGGTGCGAAACCCGACCCCTGGTTCGGCAACAGGAAGCGGATATCTCCGACATACGCGCTGGGAGTAAAATGCGCCGCATGGAAACTCTGGCGGAACACACGGAACAGCCCCAGCGCCATCTCAGCCGGCATCTGTTGTCCGGTCACCTGCTCCACACCCGCCACATAACGGGCAAAACGCTGCTCAATCGGCAATGCTTGCATCTGCTGGAAGAATTCCCCCGCACTCCCTGGCAGTTGCGCCAGCGCACCTGGCGGAATGCAGCCCTGATGTTGCTCGATCACCTGCATAAAGCCGTTCACCAGCGCATCGCCGTCGACTTCGCCAAAGCCCGCCTGCGCCAGACTGATGTGCAAATTGGGAATAAACAGCGACTCAATCATCAGGTCATCCTGCACTTCAAACAGCACCGGATGGCTGCTGATCAGCACCAGATCGGCAATGTCTGCGCCTTGCTCACTCAGACGACGTGCCACTTCCACCGCAAACAGCCCGCCAAGGCAGTAGCCAATCAGTTGGAAACGGCGATGCCCGGTCGCCAGCAATCGCTGCGCATAGTCATCCGCCATTTGTTCCACTGCCTGCTGCGGTGACAGAGCGCAGTATTGGGCGGTATCAGCAATCACAATACCGATGACCGGCCCCAGCGGATCGTTTTCCAGCTCCGCCAGCATCGGGCGGAAGCAGTCCATGGTGCCGAGACCGGCATGGAATACCACGCGCAGCGGGCCTTCACTGCCGCCGCCGAACGGCATCAGAATGCCATTGCTGCCTGCGGCTCTGCCGTCTTGCTGCCCTTCTGGCTGGTTTTGTCGGGTGGCGGCAACGGGCTCCACTGGCTGTGGCGCATGCTGGCTACGAATCGCCTGCGCTAAAATCCGTACCGTTGGGCCATTGAGCATATGGCGCAGCAGGGCATCAAACGGGATATCCCCCATCTGCCACGGTGTTTCTGCCAGCACCTGACGCAGTTTGCCCGCCATACGCGCCATGATCAGCGAATCGGCGCCGAGGTTATACACATCCTGATCCAGCCCGATATGCTTAATCCCCAACGCTTCCGCCCAGTACTGGCTCAATAATTGCTCCAGTTCATCACCGACTGGCTGTGAAGTTGCCTGGGCGGCATGACTCTCAACCGCTTCCACCCAACAGTCAGCAACGGTTTTACGATCCAGTTTGCCGTTTGCGGTTAACGGTAACGCGGGCACTGACTGAATTTGCGCCGGTATCATGTGACGCGGTAACTTTTTCCCGAGCGCGGCGAGCATTTCCTGCGGCCAGAGCGGCACCCGATCGCGTTTGATTTGCTGCGCCAGTAGGTGGAATCCCTGCTGCTGCAATACATGGCCCGTCTGCGGCAGACACAGCACCGGATCGTCGTTCACCGATTGCATCAGCGTTTGCCATTCGTACTGGTCAAGGTAGCTCTCCTGCTGGCGCGCGTGATCTTCTGGCGGCGTCATCATGAACGCCTGCGAGGCCATGATCCACGGACATTCCCGCGTCGGTTCGGTCAGAATCATCCATCCCTGAGGCGCAGTTAACAGGCGCAGGTTTTCCAGCGCACGTTTCTGATCGCGCGCGTTCTCCAGTACCCCTGCGGCCAGCACAATATCGAAACTCTCCGGCGCGTAACCCTGCGCGCGAATATCTTCATCAATATTCAGTACACCAAACTGCATCCCGACACGATCGCCATAGCGGGCACGCGCTTCGGGCAGGAAGAACGTCGCTACATCGGTAAAGTGATATTCAATCGCCCGGTCAGCCAATGCGGCCAGCACATCGGCGGTGGTGCCCCCGGTCCCCGCACCCACTTCCAGAATCCTCACTGGTCGCTGCGTGCCATGCTGCTGCGCAATCTGGCCGATCAAGGTGCTGACCGCCTGATTCAGATACTTCGCCATCAGGTTTTCACGATACAGCGCCTGCACACAGGTTAACGCGCCCTGCGGGAACAGCAGCTTCTGCGCCTCGACGCGTCCTTCCAGCAGGCCCGTAAGGTTATCGAGGTTACTGCGAATGTAATTCAGGAAGGCCGGGCGATCGAGCAGCGGTTGCCATAATGCTTCCACCTGCAGCCAGTCGCATTCCGGTAATGCATTCTGCTCCACCATCGACTGCCAGCGGCGCACCAGCCAGTAGAAGCGGGCATCGACAGCGGATTCCGCTAATTCGGCTTCATCCGACTCCGCGTGCAAGCCGTAATGCTGGAGTGTGTCGCGCATACGTTGCAGCACAACGCTATCCAGCGCATTCATCGCCTGCTGGACCTGTTCGGCGGTGATGTGGTGCGTCAGCCCAACCGTGGTGGTATCAATCACATCACTGAGTCGGGCAAAGTCTGCGCTGACAGCCGCCTGCTGTTGTGACGTCACCAGCGCCAGCAGCTGGCGTTGATTGCCTTCGCCATGTGGCACCACGCAGGCGTTGTCTACGCCCGGTAAGGCGGTCAGCGCCGCTTCGATTTCACCCGGCTCAATACGGTGTCCTTTGATTTTAAGCTGATTATCGGCGCGCCCTAAAAACGCCAGTTCGCCGTTGGGCAGATAGCAGGCGCGGTCGCCGGTCCAGTAGAGTCGCTGTTGATCGACCGGATGATGGATAAAGTGCTGCGCGGTTTTAGCTGCATCATTCAGGTAGCCTTGTGCCAGTCCTGCTCCGCTGATGTAGAGATGACCTGGCAGCCAGACCGGACAGTCCTGCATGTTCTCATCCAGCACGCGGAAGCCCTGATTCGTCAGCGGCACGCCGTAAGGTACGCTGCGCCATGCCGGATCGCGCCCCTGCCAAAGGTGATAGTTAGACCAAATCGCCGCTTCGGTCGCGCCGCCCAGCGCCACCAGCTGCATTTTCGGCAGGCGTTCAGCGAGGGTTTCTGGTAGCGTCAGCGGGATCCAGTCACCTGAAAGCAAGGCCAGCCGCAGACTATTCAGCGGTTGCTGCTGTAATGCACTTTCCAGCATCTGCATCAATGCCGGTACGCTGTTCCATAGCGTCACCTGCTGGGTTTCGATGCGTTCAATCCAGTGCGAGGGATCGGTGGCGCGCGCCGCATCGGGATAGACCACCGCGCCGCCTACACTCAGCGGGCCAAAGAGATCATAGACCGCGAGGTCAAAGCCAAGCTGCGCCAGAGCCAGTACACGGTCCGAAGGCTGAACCGCAAAACGCTGATTAATATCTTCAACGGTGTTGCGGGCCGCCTGATGTCCTATTACGACGCCTTTTGGCTGTCCGGTGGAGCCAGAGGTGTAGATGATATAGGCCGCGTCGGCACTGTTCGGATAGTGTGGGGCAGGCAGTGATTCATGACACGGTAACTTATCAATATTGATACGCTGTTCGCCACTGACACCACACTGATTAATCTGCTGGCTGGTGAGTACCCAGCGAATGCCGCCATCAGTCAGGATCTGCTGACGACGATCTGCCGGCTGAGAAACGTCAACCGGCACCCACACAGCCCCGGCCGCCATCGCCCCCAGCACCGCCTGCGCCTGCATCACGCCTTTTTCCAGCGTAATTGCGACACGGTCGCCCGCGCTAACCCCATGCTGCTGCAAATGTCCGGCAATCTGTAATGCGGAATCAGCCAGTTGGCGGTAGCTCAGTTGCTGTTGCATATCCATCACCGCCAGCGCATCCGGTGTTTGCTGCGCCTGGATAAAGAATGGCAGATGTAAACCGCCTTCCGGCAATGGCGCTTGCGTGTTATTGATCTGCTGACGCAGGTCAGCCTGCCATTGCGGCAACGCAATCTGCGCCACTTGCTGCCAAAGCGCAGCGTGCTGTGCCATGGCATTCAGCAGCGATGCAAAACTGTTGAACAGATCGTCAATCATGCCCGGTGGGAAGACGCCGTCACGCACATCCCAGTTAACCTGCAATCCGGCGGCGCTGTCCATCGCCTGGCAGTCGATAAAGACCTGTGGCGTCTGGGTAATGCCGCGCCCATCCAGTTTACCGAGCAACGCGCTTTCTTGATCAGTTGGGACCAGGCCAATGGCGCTGGTAAAGACATAGGGCATCAGCGCGTAGTCGCGCCCTTTCGCACGCGCCAGTTCACGAATGACTTCCACCCCGGAACAGAGGCGATGGTCGAGGTCATCATACAATTGCTGGCTAATGGCCATAGCCCGCTCAGCCCAGCTGGCTGGCTGGCGCTGGTCAACTTCCAGCAGGCTGACAGAGGTGAAATCGCCCACCAGCCGATCCACCTGCTGATGTAATGGCTGACGATTTAACACCGTGAGATTCAGGCAGAAGTGGTCGCTGGCAGACCAACGTTGCAACACGCTGGCATAGGCGGTTAATACAGCAGCAGTCGGTGTAATACCGTACTGAGCTGCCCGCTGTTTCAGTGCCTGCCAGCGTTCGGAGGACAGTTGCAGGAAATGACGACTAAAGCGTGCCCCCTGCTCAGGCTGAGCGTCAAGCACTGGCAACTGCGGAGCTGCCGGCAGCTGAGCGATGCGCTGTTGCCACCAGGCGCGATCGCGTTGCGCCGCCGGTGAGGCATCCAGTCCACGTTCGGCCAGCAGGTAGTCGCGGAACTGAATCTCCAGGGCAGGCAGCGATTGTTCAGGGCGTTGATAGCGTGCCTCAAACTCACCCAGCAGCAGCCAGATACTCGCCCAGTCAGCAATCAGGAAATCCATCGACAGGTGCAACACGCTGCGTTCGGGTAACTGCGACAGATGCAGGCTAAACAGCGGCCACTGCTCGGGTTGATACAGATGATGGCCCATGCGCTGCTTTACGCCATCCAGCAGCGCTTCGGCTTGTGATTCGTCAGCACTGGCGCTGTCAATAATCAGCTCAGGCACCTCGGGCAAAACATGCTGGCTACCGCTGCGATCAAACACCGCACGCAGCATATCGTGGCGCGCCACCAGCTCATTCCAGATGGCGCTGACGCGGGCGTGTTCCAGCGTTGGATAATTCACTTCGAGATAGACGTGGCAGGCAACGCCGCCATAACCAAAAGCCTCGTTGCGCCCAACCAGATAAGCCGACTGCACCTGACTCAATGGGAAAGGATCAAAGCGCGTGGCGTCATCCGCCACCAGGACTGTGGCACGCTGCTCATCAGCGAGAATCGCCAGCACGTCGGCTTTGTTCGCCTTCAGCGCCTGTAAATCAGCGGGCGATACGACCCCCTGTGGCGCGCGGTAGTTCAGTTTGCCCTGCTCTTCCCACAGTTGCGCACCCCGGCTACGCAGGCGTTGCAGCAGTTCAAGGGCGGTTGAATGGTCACTCATCGTACATCCTCCTTGCCCGATGCCGTCACAACTGACAGCAGGGGCGAAATATTGACGTTAAAACGCAGGCGATTATTGGGGTCGAGGCGTTGTTTCAAAGCTTGCAGCCGTTCCCAGCCGCTGCCGTAGGTGGCCCGCGCCCAGCACGGTTCCAGGTCAGGCAGTAAGTTGGCGTACGGTCCGCTGCTGACGGTTTGCAGCAGCTGCCACGCTTCAACCGCCGGAGCCAGCATCACTGGATTATTCGCCTCGCCGTACCACTGGGCGCAGACTTCGACAAACCAGTTGGCATCACGGTGAGCAAACGCAGTGCCACCTGCTGGTGCCCGGGCAATAGCACCACCTAAAGCACCAAACACCAGGGAGAAGTTCGGGCCGGAACGATCAAATAACGCCAG
The DNA here is from genome assembly GCF_037153115.1 of Pantoea sp. USMM079. Lineage (NCBI taxonomy): Bacteria > Pseudomonadati > Pseudomonadota > Gammaproteobacteria > Enterobacterales > Erwiniaceae > Pantoea > Pantoea sp. USMM079. The sequence continues at coordinate 55,139 of NZ_JBBCKX010000017.1, read as the reverse complement.
CAATTGATCGAGCGTGTTGTCATCCAGATCGCGCAGTAGTTCGCCACGGTTATAGACATGCTGCTGTTGATAGTTAGGCGCGGACGGTAGCAGTCGCTGATAATCGGCGTAGCGCATCGGCTGAAGCGTGTCGCACAGCGCCCCGCTCCTGAGCGGTGCCAGCACCTGGTCGGCCTGTTCTGGTGCGCCGAACCAGGTGGGAATCAGCATGATGCTGCGTTCAAAATGCAGGCACTCTGGCAGAAACGGCAACGGCGGTGCGGTCCATACCAGCGCAATCAGTGAGGCCTGATCCGGTGCCTGCGCCAGCCAGTCGCGCGCGCGGCTTAGCACTGGCGCAATGTCACGCGCGGGCCAGGCGAGCACGCCAGCTACGACGCCGTTCACCGGATGCAATTGAAAGGTAAAACGTGACACTACGCCAAAATTGCCACCTGCGCCGCGCAGGCCCCACAGCAGTTCGGCATCGCTCTCCTGGTCAATTTCGCGCACTTCTCCGTCTATCGTGACCAGTTCCGCACTCACGAGGTTATCGCTGGTCAGGCCAAACTGGCGCGACAAATCCCCCACGCCGCCGCCAAGGGTGTGCCCGGCGATACCAATAGTGGGATTACGCGGGCCGGGAACCGCCAGCCCATGAGCCTGGGTAGCTGCATCCAGTTCGCCCCAGGTGACGCCTGGCGCAACCTGCGCCAGACGCCTGACCGGGTCAATCGTGATGTCCTTCATGCATGACAAATCCAGCAGCAGCCCGTCCTGGCAGGTGCCAAACCCAGCGACATGTGCACCGCCGCCGCGCAGCGCCACCGGCAGATCCTGCCGGGTTGCCAGTTGCAGCGCCTGCTGAATATCACGGACGCTAAGACAGCGCACGATAGCCAGCGGATGTAAATCAATACGTGCATTGCGCACCCGCCGCGCCGCTTCATATCCAGTATCCTGCGGCAGCAGCAACTCCCCCTGCAGCGATTGCTGTAAGGCGGTAAATAGCTCGTTCATCACGCCTCCTGCGACAAATTAAATAGTGACTGGATGAAGCCGGAGGCCTGCGGCAACGCCTGGCAGCCCAGTAAATTCACGCCACTGACGTAACGCCGCGTGCTGTGCTGACCGTTGATCCAGCGATCGGCCGGGATCAGCTGCTGTAGCTGGCTGTGGCTGGCGGCAGGCAAATGAAAATCCACCCGACTCACAGCCTGTGCGCCGTTGGCGTGTCGCACGTGCTCGGGACGCTGTAGCGGGTGATAGTGGGAAACGATAAACGGCAGATGTGCATCGCGCGGCGTCATAAAGCGGTAGTGCACTTTTTCACCGTGCGCGGCAACGCGGTGACCTTTAATGACTCGCGAACCCCTTAGCGCCAGCTGATGCAGAGACTGAGTAACGTTTGCCAGATTCAGAGGATCGTCGGGCTGATAGCGCTCAGGCTCCAGCGCCACATCGCACCAGCCCGCCGGAGCCAGTGCCCAGCTGCGCAGGCGCTGCCCGGCACTCGCGCCAAAACGCCAGCCAAACGGATAGCTCAGCCAGCGGAAGCCACGCGGCAGCTCAAAGAATTCCAGAAAAGGCCCGTCTTCAAACCACACCAGCGCGTTATGCGCCCGTGCCGGATCGCTGCCCCACTGCACGCTAAATCCGGCCTGCTCCAGCTGTGCGACACAGTCGCGCAGGTTATCCACCTTGCACAGGATATGGCTGCACTTAAGCATCAGCGGGCCTCCTTACCATAAACAGACGCTGCCCGAGTGGAGCAAGGCGATGATCCTCACCCGGCAGGCAGACATCACAAATCAGCCCGGCCCGTTCAAACAGATCGCGCCACTGTTCCGGCGAAAGGAAACGCTGTTCGCTGCGCTGACGGTCATCCTGCGGCGGCGGCATCATAAAAGCCTGTGAAGTCAGGATTTCCAGATGTTCGCGCGTCGGTTCGGTGATTAGCATGGTACCGCCGGGCATCAACACCTCCGCCAGCCAGCGAATGGTTTGTTCGCTGTTTTGCGCGTTGTTCAACACGCCCGCCATTACCAGCAGATGCTGTGACTCAGCCGCGACACCCTGTTCGGTGAGCGGGCGATCAATATCAATCAGCGCCGTGGAAAGCCAGGATAAGTGCCCGTAGCGCTGTTGTGCGTTCACGAGGAAATATCGTGATACATCGCTGAACAGCCAGTTGAGCGGGGGTGTTTCGCCATAGACGTCATGTAGCAGTTCGCGCACCCGCTCGGTGGTCGCTCCGGTGCCCGCACCAATCTCCAGCACATTCAGCGGCGTGTCCCGCTGGGCCAGGTCAGCCAGAATCACGTCGGCGATCAGCGTGTTGAGATAGCGCGCTGTGATGGTGTGACGATAAACTGCATCCGCGATGTCGCTGCGCCCCTCCTGGAACAGCAGCAGCGCCGCCTGTTGCTCGCCGCGCATCAGCTCACCCAGTTTCTCTGCGTTTTGCCACAGGTAATCAATAAAGGTTTTAGAACCGAGCCGATCATCCCAAATCGCATGCACCGTCTGCCAGCTCTGTTGCAGCTTAGTTTCTGAGATGATGCTGCCAGTGAAGAAATGCGCCCCGCGCTTTATCACCAGGCCGGCATCCGTCAGCAACATCAGCCAGCGTCCAATCAGAGCGTGATGATCCTCCGCCACACGCAGCTGTTGCAGAATCGCTGCCAGGTCGCTGCCCTGTTCAGCGTGCGTCAACGCACCACCCTGTTGGAGGCTAAATAGCATGGCATTAAGGCAGGCTTCATCCATGCAGGTGACAAAATCTGTCACTTCGCGCGCAGTGATATCACTGATCAGCGACTCTGCTCTGTGAGTGAACGCCAGTGGCCCGCTGGCTTCTCGCTTCAATCCCCGGGTTGCAGGCAGCAACGTTCGTGCCAGCGGTTGATACTGTTGATTGGGATTCAGCCGTGGATAGCCCAGCTCTTTAGTCAGCGCTTGCCACATCTGACATTGCGTGAGCAATGACTGCGGGCTCCAGCGCACGGCCCCGGGATTTTGCAGGCTGTCTGCCAGCGCCAGCAGATCTGCCGCAATGGCCTCTGGCCAGCGCTCAGCCAGGCTGGTGCGCCAACTTTCACAATGAAGCTCACCAATGACGGCACTGGTGTCTTCCATCAAATGCGCCGACTGCGGGCTGGAGAAGTCGCGATCGCGTTTCACTGCCTCCGGGATATGCAACCGCGGATGCCACAACAACGGCCCATGGGTGTCCGCCAGTGCCAGCCGTCCGGCAGGGAAACCCAGCGTGATTTGCTGCAACAGCTGGAAGTGATTGTCAGGATCCTGCGGATCAACCTCGTTGTGTACCCTGAGTGTCAGAGGAATGCCCGCGATACTACCCTGAACCGCCTGGAAGGGAGAATCGGCTGGCTGTGGCTGCGCGCTGAAATGCCACGGCCGTGGGGCACCCAGCGCCTGCGACAGCATAGTGACCAGCGGGAAAGCCACCTGGCTGGCACAGGCTGCATCAATAAACTGTGGCTTTTGCCGCCGCAGTAAACGCTGCGCCGCGAGGCTGAACTGCTGCACAGCGGGTAAATGGGGATAGAGATTACCGACCCGATACTGTACGCCCGCTTCCCGCGCCCGACGCAAATTGGCCACCACCTCATCATGGTGAACCGGCTGTTCCTGAATCACGTGCATGCCGTGCGCCATCAGCCGTTGCGCCAGTTCGCTACCGGCACCGCCCATTACAGAGGCACGTAGCACCACGCAGGCGATATCGATGCCGTCTGGCAGAGCGGCCACGTCGGTATACAGTGGAATCTGATGCCGTGCTGCGCAGTCGCGACTGCGCTCACTGCCACTCGCCAGTAACCCCACGACTTTAAATCGCTGTGGGTAGCGTTGCAGTGCCGCCAGCCAGAACTGGCCAAAAGTAGTACCGCATACCAGCACTTTCAGTGGAGAGACACTCATAGCGCGCCTCCACTCATTTCGCCCAACTGTTCGACACTGCTATCAAACAGCTCGATGTCAATGCCGGTTTGCTCGCGGCAGAACAGTAGCATAAAAGCTTCACTGTCGACGCAGTCAGCGGCTAGCCCCACCACAGGCGTGGCGCTTTTAAGCATCCATTTGGCGCAGGCAGCCGTACAGGCTGCCGTGAGCTGTGCAATGGCCGGCGCTTTGAGTAACAGGGTTAAGGTGGTTTTACTGCCCTGCCTGACCCCCTCTACCTGAATCAAAAAGTTGACCCACGGCTGACGCCCTGCGACATCCAGCACCGATCCTGCGACCACCGCCTCAATGGCGTCTTTTCGCGGTAAGCTGCGTGCCGTTTCCAGCGCACGCGTTAGATGTTCCCCATCCAGCGCCAGATACCAGCGGCTGTGATGTAGCCCTAAGCGGGCATTGACGCCGCGTGACTCATTGTCTGCGAAAGGTTGCAGTTGCACCGGACGTGGGAAGAACGGCAGGCTGACATCGGACTGTCGCCGCGCCATCGTAGGGTGCGCCATCGGAGCGCGCAGCACACCATCAAGATAGTCTTCCGCCCCACTGGCCGTGAAGCGATCAAACACGCCAAACCAGCATTGCAGCGTGTCGACACGATCCAGAGAACGCGCCAGCCACACTGGCAAAATCCCGGACAAGCCAGGTAGCGCCCCGGCGGCAAAAAGTGCGCTGCGCGGACGCATGCCCGCTGGCGGCGTTAACCGTGCCGGGCAGTCCAGGCCGCCCGCATCCACCAGCGGAATACCGGCGGCATGCAGCCTGTTTGCCACCTGTTGTGACAGCCGAACCGAGGGCGCAGCACAGTTGATGATAAGACGACAGCCGGTGGCAAACGCCATCAGGCTCTCTTCATCACTGACATCCACATAACAACTTTGTGCCCAGGCCACCGGCTGTGGATGGCGGCCCCCGACGCGTAATGAGTTTTCTCCCCATAGATGCAGCAGGCGCGCCACTTCACTGCCTACGGCGCCAAATCCTCCCAGAATGCCAATCACAGCGCACCTCCTTCCAGCGTGGCGGCTTCTGCCAGTTGCGTATCGATCTCTGCGGCCATGGCTTCAAGGCTGGGGGCGCTAAAGATTTTTCGCAGCGCCATCTCAACGGCAAATTCATCACGAATCGCATTGATCAATCGCGTGGCTAACAGGCTGTCACCGCCAAGCTCAAAAAAGCCTTGCTGACGACTGATTCCTGGCGCCATCCCGAGCAAAGTGCACCATAAGCTGGCGAGCTTCGCTTCCGTCCCGCTTAAAGTTTCCCGCTGCGGTTGCTGTCTGGGAAGATGTTCATACAGGGCCTGCAGACGTTTTCGATCAACCTTGCCATTCGCCGTAAGCGGCAAATGGGTCAACAACACCAGCCGTTCCGGTATCATCGCCTTGGGTAACCGTTCTGCCAGTAACTGGCCCGTATTTTCTGGTAAAGCGCGGTTGTGTGGCACATTCAGGCTCAGAGAAGCTGCCAGTCCAGCATCGTTAAACCGGAGCGATTTAAAACCGGCGTTTTGCGCACGTTGCTGCCACACCGGTCCCGTGCATAACGGCGCTTTACCCTTCGCACCATAGCCCCCCGCCAGTAGTCCTGCGCTGAGCATTGCCAGAGGCGTGAGGCACTGTCGCTCCATCATCCACAGCTCGCCCTGCGTGCTAAGCAACTGCCGTGCGGCAATCACACCATGCATCGGCTGCTCATAACGGTGCAGTGCATTGACCGCCAGCACAATGTCACCGGAATGTTGCAGCGCTTCGGGCAGATGCAGTTCATTGAGTAAGGCAAAGTCAATGTGGTGCCCGCAGTCTGCCAGACGCGATCGCGCCTGTTCCAGGGCCAGCGGTGATGATTCCAGCAGCGTGTAATGAATGGAGCCCTGTGGCAAACGCGCCAGCAGCGCGGCGCTGTGTTGACCCCCTGCACCATTGATCTCCACGATATTTATCGTCGCGCCGCGTTGATGGCTCAAACTCTGGATATGCAGCGCCAGTTGCGACAGCCATTGCCGCGTCTCGTCATCTGCTGCCGATAAGCTAGCCGGGCTGAAAACAGGATCGGTGAGCAACTCCGCGTTGTCCTGTTCACCGCTCAACATGCCGCGCCAGCTGGTATAACGTGCACGCGCTTCCAGCACCATCGCCGAAGTGGGACGCGCTTTCACGGCCGCCAGTTTTTCGGTGGTGAGGTAATCAGAACCCTGCGACTGCAATAAGCCACGCGACTGGAGCCATTTCAGCCACAGTTGCAGAATATTTCGGCCCCGATCATCAGGCTTCAGGGTTTGCGTCTGCCAAAAGACGCCCGGTTCTACTGGTAGTTGCAGTAGCTCTATCAGAATGTGTTCGGCAATCTCAGCTTCATATTCCAGCGATCCACGCTGAACATCGCCGGGAATAAATCTGTCGTCAACATCTGCCTCTGCCGGGGTCAGAGGGGCAACCGCAGCCATCAAGCGCAGTGCTACGCCGTCGTGCCATAGCGAGACGGTGGCCTGTTCAACACCATTTAACGTCTGTAATGCCTGCTCGACTTCACCCGCTTCAATGCGATGACCACGCAGTTTCATTTGCGTGTCAATGCGCCCCAGAAACTCCAGCGTGCCATCAGGCCAGTAACGACCCCGATCGCCGGTGCGATACCAGCGTCTGCCTGCAAGCTGTGGGAAGCGTGCGGCTGTCAGCGCTGTATCGCCCAGATAGCCGCGAGCCAGTCCGGCCCCCCCAATCAGAAGCTCACCTTCTACCCAGTCCGGGCAGTCCTCATCGGCGTGATTGACGACACGCCAACATTGGTTGCGCAGCGGATAGCCATAGGGTATGGAACGCCATTCAGGATCAACGGTTGTCAGGGGGAAAACATTGGACCAGATCGCGGCTTCCGTCGCCCCGCCAAGCGCCAGCATAAGACACTTTGGTGCAGCACGATGAAGCCGTTCCGGTAGAGAGAGCGCAATCCAGTCACCGGAAACCAGCGCAGCACGCAGTGCCGGCATACTGATATCACGTGCAGCAGTAAGTAGCATTTCCAGCAGTGCCGGTACCGAGTTCCACACGCTGACTTGATGTTGCTGCATCAGACTTAGCCAATGCGTGGCGTCACGACGGAAGGCTTCATCCACCATCACCAGCGCGGCACCACAACCCAGCGGGGCAAACAGGTCAAACACCGAGAGGTCAAAATCCAGTGCTGACAGCGCCAGTACGCGATCCTGCGACTGCAGCGCGATTCGCTGTTGCAGATCCTGCAAAGTGTTATGCGTGGCAGCATGGCACATCTCCACGCCCTTAGGCTCACCCGTAGAACCCGAAGTAAAGATGATGTACGCCAGCTGCTGCGGATCAATGCTGACGGGCTGTGGCAGCGCGATTAGCCTGGCCTGAACTGCGTCGGCTCCCATCAATGGCGTCTGTTCGTCCAGCAATAACCGGGTTTGAGCTCGCGCCAGGATGGCTTCTCTTCGTGCTTCGGGTTGGTCGATACCCACCGGTACCCAACTGGCGCCGGCAGCCAGCACGCCTAGCACAGCGATCACCTGCTGCGGGCCTTTGGGCAAGGAGATGCCCACCCGATCGCCTGGCAACGTGCCCTGCAACTGTAGCCAGTGCGCCAGTTTTAACGCCTGTTCAGCCAGCTCTGCATAGGAGAGTTGGCAACTCTGCTGCTCCTGCTGCCAAATCAGCGCCACCTTATGTGGGGTCTGCCTCGCCTGCTGGAAAAAGGCGTGATGCAGGGTTTCTTCCTTACAGGGCTGTTGTGCGTCCTGAGCAATAGCGTCACGCACTTGCTGCTGTACCGCTGGCAGTAATTCCGGCAGGGGGTTGCGCCAGTCAGTCTGACAGAGATGATCAATCAGTTGCTGGTACGCGCTGAACATCGCATCCAGTAATCCCGCAGGAAACAGGGCTTCGACCGCATCCCACACCAGCGAGACGCCACCCGCTTGTTCGGTAAGTTGGTGATCAAGCCAGACCTGTGGCGTTTGTGACAGGCCATAAACTGGATGGCTGAACAGGCCTGGTTCAGATACCGAACTCAGTCCCAAGGCGCTGGTAAATACCACGGGCATCACCAGTTCTGGCTCCTGATGCAGACGCGCCAGTTCGCGGAGCACGTCAACCGCCGACAAAGCACGGTGATCCAGTGCGCCCCACATTTCGCCTTGCACCTGACGCACTTCATCCAGCCAACCGCTGCGGGTATAGCGACATGGCACCAGCACCAGTGAGGTAAAATCACCCATCACTCTGGCAATATCTTCATGGCCTTCTGGACGATCAAACAGCGTCAGATTAAGCGTGAAATCAGGCTGGTGGCTCCAGCGGCGCAATATTGTGGCGAAGGCGTTGAGCATCACCGCGGACGGGGTCACACCATACTGACGCGCTTTTTGCGTCAACTGCTTCCAGCACGCAGCATCCAGCCAGTGTTCACGCCGGGTAAACTGCGGTGCATTGATGGCATCCGGGGACACTGCCAGCGGTAATTGCGGGGCCAGCGGCAGTTGGGCCAGTCGGGAATGCCACCATGTCATGGCATCATCGCGCTTAGCCTGCTGCGGCAAGCGTGCCAGCAGCGCGTCACGGAACTGAATAGCCGGCGCATCTGGCAACGGTCGCTGATGATAGAGCGCGTCCAGTTCCTGATAGAACAACAGAATACTGAGTGCATCCAGAATCAGGTTGTCGATAGCAATCGCTACTCTGCTGCCCGCTTTCTGCTGCGCCACGCTGACGCTAAACAGCGGCCAATGCTGTGGCTCAAAAGTGCGCGAGGCATATTCCTTACGCTGCTGCGCAACATTATTTTCGTCCGGTTGCCGGAACAGGGGTAACCGATAGTGATCGACCTGTTTCAACACCTGCTGCTGACCGTTATGGAAGACAGCACGTAGCATGTCATGACGGGCTATCAGTTGATTAACGGCGCTCTCCAGTCGTGGTACGTCAAGATTCTCAACCTCAAATTCGCGGTAGAAAGTACAGCCAATGCCCCCGAGGGCAAATTCACTCTCGCGGCCAAAAAGATAAGCCTGCTGCACATCTGTTAGCGGGAAAGCATCGTAGCGTCCGACCTCATCGTGGTTGATGGCGACAATCTCAGGTGCCGCTGTCCTGCCGTGCAAAGTCTGGCAGAAGGCGCTTAGTTCAGGTTGTGTGAAGAGTTGGGACAGCGTGACCTCACTGTGCCCCTGACGACGTAGTTCGGCCACCGCACTAGTTGCCAGCAGTGAATCGCCGCCCAGCGCAAAGAAGTTATCCTGACGGCCTGGCAGCTTGCCCAGCACTTGCTGCCAGATCTCTGCCACCTGCTGCTCTAAACCTGGACGCGCGGGTTCATTTGCATTCTCTGTCTGAGGCGACTGATCTGCCAGTAACTGACGCAATACGCTACGGTCAATTTTTCCATTGCTGCTGAGGGGGAGTTGCGTCAACGCCACCAGCCGTTCCGGTACCATTTCCTGCGGCAGATAGCGCTGAAGATGTTGGCGTAATGAGACAGTGTCCACCGCAGGTTGATGGGTGGTATAAGCGGCCACCAGATGATGATGTTCATCCAGCAAAACGATACCGCGCACTACCCCGGGATGCGCAATCAGGGCCGACTCAATCTCACCCAGTTCAATGCGATAGCCGCGTACTTTGACCTGATGATCGCGACGGCCAAGAAATTCCAGCGAACCATCGGGGTGATAACGCGCCAGATCTCCTGTTCGATACCAGCGTTCGCCATTCTGCATCACAAAACGGTCGGCAGTACGTTCGGCGTCATGCCGATAACCCTGCGCCACCCCAGCGCCACCGATCCACAGTTCGCCGCTGACCCAGTCACAACGGTCACGGCCAAGACTGTCCACGACGCGGCAGCGAACGTTATCGAGTGGATATCCGTATGGCACTGAGTGCCAGTGGGCGGGGATCTCGGTAATTTCCTGTACCGTGGAGTGAATCGCGGTTTCTGTAGTACCGCCTAAGGCGATGCAGCGGCACATCGCGGCCACAGCATGTAGCTTTTTCGGCAGGTCAAGCGGAACCCAGTCACCACCCAGCAGTACAATCTTGAGCGGCAACGTCAGGTTATCCGCAGCTGCGCTGGTGAAGGTCATCTCAGCAATAGCGGGGACGCAGTTCAGCACGCTCACCTGATGCTGGCGAATCAGTGCGACCCAGCGTTGGGCATCCCGCCAGCTTTCATCATCGATACACACCACAGCACCGCCCACGGATAGCGGTGCGAAGATATCGTAAACGGCCAGATCGAAGCTTAACGCCGATACTGCAAGCGTGCGCATGCGCTTACCGAGCGGATAGCGACGGTTGAGATCGTCAATGGTGTTTTTCGCCGCAAGGTGGCTGATTTCTACCCCTTTCGGCGTGCCGGTTGAGCCAGAGGTGTAAATGATATACGCCAGCTGGTGGTGATCACCGCAGATGACTTCCGCTGGCGGCGGTAATTGCTCAGGATCGGGCAGTTGGTTAATCACATGCTTCACCCCGGCATTGTGCAGAATGGCATTGATTCGCTGCTCCGGCTGCTGGTGATTCAGCGGTAACCAGACGGCACCACTGGCCAGTACGCCTAGCACTGCGACGATCTGTTCCGGCCCTTTAGGTAACGCGATGGCAACCGGTTCGCCAGGCTGCACACCCTGATCAAGCAGATGGGCGGCCAGCCGTCGGGCATGTTCAGCAACGGTGCCATAGCTTAGCGTCTGCTGAGTCCCAAAGAGTGCGGGCGCCTCAGGGTGCTTTTGCGCCAGTCGGAAGAAAGCACTATGCAGGCATTCGCTGGGTAATTCGGCCTCAGTGGCATTAGCCTGCTGGCGTATTGCCCGCTGCGTCGGGGGTAAAATGGATTCAACGGGCTGTAGCCAGTTCTGAGTATGCTTTATCAATGTTTCAAGCAGGGCAATGAATTGATCGAACATCAAATCCAGCATCCCTGCGGGGAAGCTGGATTCACGCGCATCCCAGTTCACCAGAATGCCCTGATTGAGTTCGGTAATTTGCGCATCCAGCCACACCTGGGGTCCCTGCGAAACTATCCAGCCCGGCTGACCAAATGCCTGTTGAACCCGTTCGCTGAACAGCTCCCCCAGACCCAGCGCGCTGGTGAACACCACGGGCGCAAACTGCTGCTGACCGCGTATGCGCGATGCTTCGCGCAGCACTTCTACACCAGAGAAGTGCGCATGTGCTGCATCCTGATGAAACTGTTCCTGCAGGCGCTGTGCCCGCTCAAGGAAGCTACCCGCCTGACTGCCCTGCCACGCCAGCAATACTGACGAGGTGAAATCCCCTACCAGCGCGGATACCTCAGGATGCAGTTGCTCGCGGTTAAACAACGGCATATTGAGGATGAAATCTTCTTCGTCACTAAACTGGCTTATGACCTCCGAAAAAACGGCTGCAATCATCATCGGTAACGTCAGCTGATGCTCTCGCGCGCTGGCTTCCAGCTGCTGACGGGTAAATGGGTCAAACCAGCGATGACGGCGTACAACTTTCTGCTGTGAGTCGATATCCTGTCGAACAGCAGCAGGCAATACCGGTGCGCCAGGCAGATCGGCTATACGTGCCAGCCACCACTGCTTGTCCTTAGCATAGTGGGCTTGCTGCGGCGGTTCCTGCAGCCAGATTTGACGTAACTGTTGATACTGACGATAAGAGAGTGTTGGTGCAGGTAGCGGCTGCTGAGGTTCAAGATAGAGCGATGCCAGGTCGTCCAGCAACACGCGCAGACTCATGGCGTCCGCAGCGATCATATCGAGATTAAAGTGCAGTCGGCAGCCCCCGCCAAGACATTCAGGTTTGTGCGTCAGACGCACATCAAACACCTCAGCCTGTTCAATGTTGAGCTGGCGATGTGACAGCGCCGTACGCAGGGCTTCTAAACGCAGGTTGGCAGTCGCTGCATTTCCCGCACGTAAATCGTAAGTCTTCAGCCCCGGCCAGGGCGATTTTGCCAGTACCTGCTGTTGCCCCTCAGCCAGAATCGCCACCCGTAACATACCGTGGCGCGACAGCAGTTGCAGCACAGCGTTTTCCAGACGGGCAGCATCCATCTGTGGCACATCGAACTCGTGATAAAAATGCGCCGCCACGCCTCCCATGTGCTGGCTGCTATCACGCCCCACCCAATAAGCGTGCTGCATCAACGCCAGCGGGAAGGGATCATGCTGGTGTATGTCATCTTCTGACGGCGCACGTTTTTCCTGCTCGTGCGGATGTGAATTTGACGCAAGCAGTGTCTGCCATGCGCCAAAGCGCGGTTGTTCGATCAGCCGGGCAAAACTAACGTCATAACCCTGCCGGCGCCACATTGCCGCGAGTTTCATCATTGCCAGAGAGTCGATTCCCAGGCCGATGAGATCGCAATCATCAGCGAGTTGAGCCGGTATGCCGCCGGGCAAAAAGGGGGCTATATCTGTACATATCTTGTACTGAAGGGTACTGACCATATTCCGTTTCCTTCCCTCAATTACATCATAGAGCCATTAAGAAAATTTATATCGCAGCGCTGGCTTAACGTTTTACCGTAAAGATTTGTATGTTATAACGTTACTCATTTCAAGCATAAATGATAATCATTATCAAAATTAATCTTCAGCACAGATAGCTATGAATGGCCTAAAGATGAGGGAAAATGCGATGTTAATGGCTAAAGAACGGGCTAAAAACCGAAAATGGACGACGTTGGTCGCCGCCTTGAGTGCGGCTCTGATGACGCTGGATATTACAGTGGTCAATATTGCACTGCCAAAAATAGCTAAAGATTTACTAACTAATCTTGCACAATTACAGTGGGTAATTAACGGATATACCCTCAGCTTTGCCGCTTTGTTGTTACTGGCGGGTGCCTTGTCTGATCGAATGGGCAGACGCGCCATTTTTCTCTGTGGCAATGGGCTTTTTGTATTGGCGTCACTGGGCTGCGCGCTGGCCACTTCGATCGACGTGTTAATTATCGCACGTGTTATCCAGGGCGCCGGGGGAGCCATGGTGTTGGGCACGGCGCTGGCTCTCATTGCCAGTGCCTGTGAGGGTGAACCCGCGCAGGTTCGCACCAGCGCAGTCGGCCTATTTGCGGCAGGGGGGGCAGTGTCAGCGGCAACCGGACCGCTGGTGGGCGGCGTCCTGATCCAGTGGGCAAGCTGGCCGTGGTTGTTTGCAATAAACATCCCGATTGGATTGCTGATCATCTTCTTCACCCTGCGTCACGTTGATGAAAAACCATTGCCCGCTCCTCGTCATCCTCTGGATTTGGCTGGTGCAGTTTTTGTCACCCTGAGCTTGTTCAGCCTGAACTACGCGGCGTTAAATTTCTCCTCGCCTTCCGCTCCCTACGTTCGCCAGGCACTGCTGTCAGGTCTGGCCACTGCCGTCATATTTTTGATGATTGAGCGCCAGCGCGGGGAACGAGCTCTGCTGCATTTACGTCTGTTTCGCATCCCCACCTTTCTTGGTGCCATCATGATCAGTTTTGCGGGTCGAATTTTCAGTTTTGGCTTGCTGCCCTTCCTGACGCTCTGGCTCAGTGGCCTGCTGCATTATTCGGCATGGCATATCGGTTTAATCCTGCTCAGCCAGTCAATCGCCATGGTGATTGCCGCCGGATTAAGCGGTCCGCTGTCACGCCGAATTCCCGTGCGCATCTTACTGGCGATTGGCATGTTCATCGTGGCACTAGGCCTTACCATCAGCAGTCATGTGCACATCAACAGCGACTGGCTGGCGATTTTGCCGCTTCTGCTGATGCTGGGCATCGGTGCGGGTCTGACCCTGCCACACCTGATGGATCTCGCCGTCAGCGTGGTTCCGGCACATCAGGCAGGCGCTGCGTCAGGAACCGCCAATACCTTCTTCCCACTGGGTACCGCGGTGGGTATTGCCCTGTTTGGTCTGATACTTAGCCATGTGATTCAGCAGGCGTTACCCTTGTCTCTGTTGAGTGCTTCGGGTATCAGTGATCCTGCATCTACTCTTCAAGCCATCAATAGCGCTCAGTTTGCAAGTCTTCACTCCCTCCCCGTGCTGCAATTGCAAGCCCAACAGGCGTGGGTTGATGCGCTGAATTTGCTGTTCCGTGTGGCAGCGGTGGCCAGTGTGTTAGCTGGCCTGGCTGCCCTGTGGTTAATCCGTCCTGCACGTGCGCAGCCAGAGCAGGCTCAGGAAAGCGCGTGAGTCTTGCGTAAGCGAGCCTGTAACTGCCTGATCAGCGGTTGCGGCTCGCCACTGAAGTAAAAGTGTCCCCCACGAAATCGGTCAAGCGTGAAATGGGACGTGGTCCATCTGGCCCAGCCTTCAGCTTGTTGCGATTCAAACTCGGGATCTTCATTGCCCACAAAGGCGGCGATAGGGCATGAAAGCGGCTGCGTTGAACTGAGCTGCCACTGCTCAATCAACGCATAATCGGCTCGCATTGTGGGTAAGATCAGTTCGCGCATTTCCGTTACAGCCAACAGCTCAGGATCAGTACCGTCCAGACGCAGCAATTCATCACACAGGGCTTTATCATCCTGATGATGCAAGGTGCCCGGTTGGTGAAATTGTGGCGCCTCACGCGCCGAAACCGCCAGCAGCTGCGGTGAAGGGAGACCCTCTTTCTGGAGTGCGAGCACGGTTTCATGGGCCACCACCGCGCCCATACTGTGTCCAAAAATTGCCCAGGGCTTATTCAGGCAGGGAGCGATGGCTTGCGCCACTTCACGCACCAGGTCAGGCATCGAAGCGGGGATTGGCTGCTGCCAACGTTCAAGTCGTCCCGGGTAGCAAATCAAATTCAATTCGATGTCTTGTGAGAGATGTTCGCGCCAGCCGCGGTAAAGCCCGGCATTACCCCCGGCGTGAGGTAAACAAAATAACTTTAATGCGGGTGTCGTGGACCCGGCTAAGGTTCTAATCCAGGGGGAGGTCATTGAGATATGTCCGTTGTGAGTTTTGCTGCTGCCACTAACTGTCGCGTGACCTTGTGTGCGGGACACTTGAGCAGTTGAGATGCGTGGCCGCTTTCAATCACTTTGCCATGGTCAAGCACCATCAACTCGCCGCCTAACTGTGCAGGAAGAGTCAGGTCATGAGTGACGATCAGTAAGGCAATGCCCTGTTCGCGTTGCAAACGTTGTAAGAGTTTGACCAATTCGAGACGCGTGGGTCCATCCACCGCGCTGGTAACTTCATCGCATAACAAAATATCAGGGCGAACGATCAGCGCGCGTGCCAATGCGACTCGTTGCTGTTGCCCACCAGAGAGCGTGCTGATGGTGCGCGAGAGAAGATGCGTTTCAAGACCGACCTGCCGTAGTACTTCATGAAGCCGTTGCTCTCGCTGTTCTACAGTTAGTGTCGGGGCATAAAGACGTAGCGGTCTGAGCAGCAACGCGCGTACACGATAAAAAGGATTTAACGCACTGGCGGGATTTTGCGCAACATATTGCATCTTTGATTTCTGCACGCGGCTGCGCTGGTGAATGTTCAAAGGCAATATGGCGTCATGCAGGGTTAACACGCCGCTGGCGGCAGGTTGTAAACCTGCTATAGCGCGCAATAAGGTGGTTTTTCCTCCGCCGGAACGGCCAGCAACAGTCAGTGCCTCACCCACTCCGATTGAAAACTCAAGCGATTCAAGCGCCGTTCTGTCAGCATAACTGGCCTTTATTCTGGAGCCAGACAACAGGGGGAAGAAAACATATTCTTCTGTTAAAGCAAGCAATTCAGGCTTGCAGGCTTCAAGCAGTTGTAGACCCGCCAGGCTGCTGGGAGCACGTAAAAATGCCTGAGTCTGTTGCTGTTCCGTCACCTTCCCCTGCGACATAACCACAATGCGATCCGCTATCTGGCATGCCTCGGGTAAATCATGGGCGATAAACAGCACGCTCATGCTATGCGCCCGCGCCGTGGAGGCAATCCAGCGCAGCAGCGCTTGTGTGCTGACGCTATCCAGTGCGCTGGTGGGTTCATCCATCAGCAATAACGCTGGGTAGCCGAGCATCGCGGCCACCACCATGACGCGCTGGCGCTGCCCACCTGAGATCTGATGAGGATAGCGCTGTAAAAATTCCACACCATCAGGTAATCCCAGCTCTTTAAAATGAGCGGCCACCTGTTGTTTACGCTGTTGCGCGGGTAGCCCGCGTCGAGCCGCCATGATGCGCAGGTAAGTCTCGATCGTTTGTGAAGGCATCATGCTCAGACGCGGATCCTGCGGCACGAACCCTGTTTGATGTGCCCTCAACTGTCTCAGCGCGCGGTCGTGCAATGAAAACACTGCCCGGCCTGCGAGCCAGACCTCGCCTTCTATGCCTGCCACTGTCGCGGGAAAATGTCCCAGTGCGGCACGTAGTAAAGTGCTCTTGCCGCTGCCTGAAGCCCCCACCAGTGCAACGATTTCACCGGTTTTAACCTGAAGTGAAAGTGAGTTAATCAACGTCTGCGTGGGCAACATCAAACTAAAATGTTTGATGTCCAGCGCCATACTGACATCGCCAGTGGTGTCAGAGTGCGACAACACTGACAGCAATTTCTGCCTGTTTTGCTTGCGCGAAGGGGTAAAAAGCCCATCCAGACTCAGGTTGAGTGGAATAAGGAGTAACAATATTGCGGCGATGGGCGCCAGCGTTGCCCAAGGTTGAAACGACAATCCCTGACGGTTTTCCATGATCATCAGGCCCCAGTCTGCCTCGGGCTGTGGTGCGGCCAGCCCGAGAAAACTGGCCGTCGCCAATATAAAGAGGGCGGCCAACAGACGAATGCCAATATCGGCACTGAATAAGGGCAACAGATTCGGCGCGATCTCCCGGAGGAGAATCGATATTAATGATTCACCGCGACAGCGCGCCATATCGACGTAATCCTGTTGCAACTGCTGCAGTGTCGCCGCGCGAACTAAACGAAAGATATCGGGAAACATTACCAATATTGCGGCTATCACCGCCGCCAGATAACCTCGCCCACTGACTGTCACCACCAGCGTTAGCAACAACAATCCCGGAACACTCAGTAAGACATCCGCGATAACGATCAGCACGCTATCAAGCCAACGTCCCTGAAGTGCGGCTATCATTCCCAGCAAACCGCCGGCTAACCACGCCAGGAGTACGCTTAAACAGGCCAGCACCATCAGTTGCTGGCCCCCGCTCATTAAGCGACTGAAAACATCTGCCCCGAGATAATCTGTACCCATCCAGTCGGTTGGGTTGGGCGGTGCAAAAGGCATATCGCGGATTTCGTCGATTGCATACGGCGCAAGCCAAGGTCCCACAACGCTGAAGAGTGCCATGAGCAGAAACAAGCCAATACCGACGTATTGTTTTTTGCTCATTATTGCTTTCCTTGCCCGGCCGCTGGGTTGAGCAGCGCCGTCAGACTATCAGCCAGTAGGTTCAGGAGCACCGTCAGCGTACAAATCACCATTGCAATGCCCATCACCACTGGTGTATCGCGTGACAAGGTGGCATTAAGCAATGCTGCCGCCAACCCAGGCCAGCCAAACAGCGTCTCGGCAATTAAGGCGCCGCCAAACAGATAGGCGATGTAGCGTGCCAGGACAGGCAAACAGTGCCCTAGCGCATCCGGCAGGACCCAGTGCAATACCACTCGCGCCTCAGCCACACCATTCAGGCGGGCGCATTCGCAGGCAACAGACTGTGAGGCTCGGAGCACCCCGAGACGGATGAGCTTGATGTTTTGCGCCAGCGAAACGCTAAGCAGGGTCAGAACGGGCAAAATAAACAGCGGCCACTGAGACCAAAGCGATTGGGTTGGTACAACGAGTGATAACGCGGGCAACCAGTGCAGCATCAACGCAAAGACCATGACCAGCAACGTGCCGGTGACGAACTCCGGAAGTGTTACCAACCCCAGTGACAGCAGGCTAATCAACCTGTCTGCGACACTGCCGGGGTGAAGCCCGCAATACACGCCTGCTGTCACCCCTATGACCACCAGCAATACGCTGGCAGTCGCGCCCAAAACCAGAGAGAATCGCCCGCGTTCCCAAAGCACATGGCTGACCGGGCGACCATTTATGAAACTGTTTCCCCAGTCGCCACGCAGGACACCCTTTACCCAGAGCAGGTAACGCGTGGTGAGAGGTTTGTCCAGCCCCAGTTGTGTACGTAACGCCGCCACCTGCTCAGGGCTGCCGCTGCCAGCAAGGCGCTGAGTCGCAGCATCGCCCTTAACCAGTGACATCGCGCTGAAGATAATGGCCGAGAGCAGCCACAGCGTGAACAGCGCTTGTGCAGCGCGCAACAGCATCCGTGTCGCGGTCCCCCTGTGCATCATGCTGGACGCAACCACGCATCTCGTAGCAGCGGATAATCAAAGAATCCAGCAGCTCTGATACCAAACACCTGCGGCGAAGACGCGGCGATGGAGGGAATGCGCGCAAAAATGGCATCCCCTCCCTGCTGCCATAAGTAGTGCTGAACGTCCGCCACACGCTGGCGTAACGCATCGCCGCGTGCAGCCTGCATGGCGTTCATCAGAGCATCAAGCTGCGGTGTAGCGGGACCGGTAAATGACCAGGGAGCTGATGAGCCATAGTAGAACGGTAGCGCAACGGGCAAAGGCATCGGACGATAGAGATTGGTTTGTAACGGCGTGTTGAGCAGCAGGTTGAAATCACTGTAATAGTCCGCGGCAGGCACGCGATCCAGTTTAAGATCAAAGCCCGCTGCTTTTGCCTGGCGTAATAGCAGCGTGGCGCTTTCCGCAGTGCCGTATTCATAATCGCTGGTGCGAATCGCCGTGTTAACCGACCTCAGACCCGCTTTCTGCAACAGCGAGTGGGCACGCTCAGGATCATATTCACGTACAGGCAGGTCGGCCGCGAACCAGGGTTGACCAGCACCCAGTGCATCATTAGCCACTTCGCCTAATCCCATGGTCACAGCCCGCACCATCATGTCGCGGTCAATGCCGTATTTCAGCGCTTCCACCACCTCAGGTTGATTAAACGGGGCTTTGCTGAGATTCATACTCAACGCCAGATTACTCATTTCCGCTTTCGCAGACTGCCAGAGTTTGATGGACGAATTGCCCTGTTCTGCTCTGGCCGTTAATAGCGCCATGCCGCCAGCATAGTCGAACTGCCCCGCCTTCAGACCATTCAGGCGTGCGGCAGTATAGCTAACGGAGTAGAGCTGAATTTCATCCAGCCAGGGCCCGCCATGTTCTGCGTCCCAATAATCGGTACGTGCCTGCAAGATACTTTTATCCTGTGTCCAGGATTTTAGTGTGTAGGGGCCGCTACCAATGGCTGACGTAAAATCTTGCGTATTATCTGGAAAAATAAACACAGACTGAGCCAGTAATAAATCAAACGCTCCTACTGGTTTATGCAACTGCAACGTCAGGGTGTAATCATCCTCGATCCGGGACGAAGCGAGATCCAGCGGTTTAAGCCAGCCGCTTTGGCTGCCGGGCTGACTCATCCAGGTACGCAGACTGAACATCACATCTTTTGCGGTGAGCTTTCGTCCATCACTAAAGGTGACACCCTGCCGCAGTTTTATTGTCCAACGCGTGGCATCACTGTTGGTATCGGCAGACTCCATCAGGCGCCAGACGATGCGCTGATTGTCTATTTCCGCTAATGAATCCCACACTAAGCGTGCGCGTACATAGTCGATATTACTGTTGGTAGAACGCAGCACATGGGTGGAATCACTACTGGACCCTGCAAAGGCTGCTCGCAATATTCCGCCTCTTTTAGGCCGAGGTTCCTCAGCCCAGGATGGCATGACAAAACCGCTACTTAACGCGATACCCGCGCCAATTCCCATTGTTTTTATCAGTGTTCTTCTGGTTAAACCCTGGCTCATTCGCTCGCCTCTCCCTTAACGAAATCCTTAAATTTCTGCTTCATTATCGATCATATCATATGTTATATCATTACACCGTTATCAGTGCTATTGATAATCATTCTCAAAATTAACATTAAGAAAACCTTTTGATTGTTATCGTGCAGAGGATTGCTATGGAACGCATCACGACATATTCGGCAGGAAAAAAAATCACACAACGCGCCGTAACGGGCCTTTCCCTTTCACTACTTACCCTTGCGCTGCAAAGTGCCTGGGCACAGCAAAATAATCCGACGTTGACCGTGACAGCACAAAGCCAGGAATCACATGGCAGTAAGCTGTCTGCAAAGGAAAGTAGCAGCGCAACCAAAACGGACACGCCGCTGGTGGAAACACCGCAATCTGTTTCCGTCATTACCCGCCAGCAGATGGATGATCAAAATGCGCGAAGCCTGAACGAAGCACTTCGCTACACGCCGGGTGTGGCTGCGGAGCAGTGGGGAGGCGTAACCGCCTTTGATCAGTTCACTATTCGTGGGTTTAACTACAGTGATACGGGGTATTCTGATGTGTTTCAGGATGGTCTGCGCAACACCAATGGCCTGCTGTTTGGGGTACAACAGGTCGATCCTTTCCTGCTGGAGCAAGTCGATGTGATGCGCGGTCCCGCTTCGGTTATCTATGGTCTTTCTAATCCTGGCGGCGTCATCGCCTTAACCAGCAAGCTGCCAACGCGCGAGACCATTCGTCATGTCGAAGTAGAGGGCGGTACCGATAATTACGGTAGAGTTGGCCTGGATTTCGGTGGCGCGCTGAATGACAGCGGCAGTGTACTTTATCGTTTGGTTGCAACCGGTCATCTGGCAGATGGTATGCAGCAAGGTACCAAACTAAAGGGTTACGCGGTGGCTCCCTCCATCACATTCAATCCGGATGACAATAACAGCCTGACGCTCTACTCACGTTTCCAGTACGATCCTAATCTTGGTGCCATCACTTCCCTGCCGGCTTACGGCACGGTATTTTCCAATCCGAATGGCAAACTGCCGCTGGATGCTTACCCCGGTGAGCCAAACCATAATACCTTCAGCCGCAAACAATCGACGGTTGGTTACAGCTATACCCATAGCTTTAGCGAAGACTGGTCGACGGTGTTAAAAGGCCGCTATTTTGGCGAAACCTCCAATTACGATGCCGTGGTGATGTCGGGTCTCAATGACGATATGCATACCATCAGCCGTAACACAGCTGTATCCGATGAGCATTACAACACGCTTAACTTCGACAATCAGATCCACGGTTTCTTCGATACGGGTTCAGTAAGCCATGAACTGCTGACGGGAGTCAGTGTTGATCACATGCGTGGCCACGCTAATTACGGCAGTGGAAGCGTCTCATCACTGGATATCTATCATCCCACTTATGGTGTGGCCGAGTATGGTCCTACCGCCTGGTGGCAGGATAGCCGTGTCTCGTCTACCCAAACCGGCGTGTACTTGCAGGATCAGATTAGCTGGCAACAGTGGCGAACCACATTAGGTATTCGTCACGACTGGAGCAAAATCATCAACAAAGATTTTCTTTACGGTCAGAACTACGAACAACATGATCAGGCGACAACCGGACGAATTGGCCTGAACTATCTGTTCAATAATGGCATTTCCCCTTACTTCACCTGGTCGCAATCGTTCCAGCCCGTTGCCGGTCTCTCACGCGATCAACAACCTTTCAAACCGAGTCGCGGTGAGCTGTATGAGTTTGGTGTGAAGTATCAGCCACCAGGCACGAGCACGCTTCTGTCCGCAGCGATTTATAACCTGACGCAGGATAAGAGCCTGAGCAGCGATCCTGTAGATACCGCCTTCCAGACCCAGGGCGGCAAGATACGCGCGCGTGGACTCGAACTGGAAGCCAGAGGGGCCTTAACCGATCAATTTAGCCTCATCGGCAGTTATACCCTTCAACAGGTTAAATACACCCAGGATACACAAGGTCGTGAAGGCAAAACTCCTTTGCGTGTACCGCGCACCTTTGGTGCATTGTGGCTCGACTGGCAGGCGCCAGCCGGCACCCCCGTGGAAGGATTAGGCATGGCAGTGGGCGGACGCTTTAGTGGCGGTACTAAAGGCGGCACCATGGATAACCAATTTAACACCGGCGGTTATGGTCTGATGGATGCTTCAGTTCGTTATGAACTCGGCAAACTTGACCCTTCATTACGCGGCGGCAAAGTACAGCTCACCGCACAGAACTTGCTGGATCGCAAAGTCGTTGCAGGGTGCTATTCGACCGACACTGGCTGCTTCTGGGGTGCAGGCCGTCAGGTCATTGCCAAATTTAGCTGGGACTTTTGATGAGATTGCCGGCCTGGTGCCGGCAATACCTTTTCGGCAAGGAGAAAATCATGAACGAACCTCACCCACTTAGCGCCTGGAGCGAAAGTGAACGTGCCTATTTCCGCCAGAATGGTTATTGGGTTGACCAACCGCTGGGCGAGCAACTCCGCAATTGGGCAAGTCAGCAACCTGAGAGCATTGCGTTAGTGTCTGGAAAGCAGCGGCTGAGTTACCGAGAATTGGATCATCTGGCTGACAGACTGGCGGCGGGTTTTGCCTCCAGGGGGATTCGCTCAGGGGATAATATGCTGTTGCAACTCCCCAACAGTATTGGCCTGGTTGCGACGCTTTTTGCTTTATTCCGCCTGGGGGCGCGTCCCATTCTGGCCATGCCAGGACAAAAATCAGCGGATATTGATGCGTTATGTAGGGTGGCCGAACCCAAAGCGTGGCTTTTTCCAGAGCGCTATTTAGGGAACGATTATCAGGCGATGGCACAGGAGATCGCGGTTAACCACCCAGGCATGCAATGCTGGCAGGTGAATACGGATGACATCACTAATAATCCCCCCATGAAGGCCTTTCAGGCCGACCCGCTGTATTTCCCACCCCCTCATGCCGAAGAGATAGCGCTACTGCTTCTGTCCGGAGGCAGCACCGGCACGCCCAAGCTGATCCCGCGTACGCATACTGATTATTTCTACAATGCTCGCCGCATGGCTGAGATCTGTCAGATCTCCAGTCAGAGTGTCTATCTGGCTACGCTGGCAGTGGCGCATAACTTCACCCTTTCCTGCCCTGGCGTCCTGGGGACATTGTTATCAGGCGGCAAAGTGGTGCTGGCTCAAACATCGGGTTGCGACGAGGTATTTCCGCTTATCGAACAGGAAAAGGTGACGTTCACTGCCCTGGTACCGCCGCTTGTCACACTCTGGCTGGAGTGCCGCGAGTGGGATGAAAGCGATCTTTCCAGTTTGCAGCTGATACAAGTGGGTGGAGCAAGACTGGAAAGCACGCTGGCAGCTAAAGTCAAACCCGCTTTCGATTGTCAACTACAGCAGGTTTTCGGCATGGCTGAAGGTTTGATTTGCTGTACCCGACTTGATGATTCTGAGGACGTGATTCTGAATACCCAGGGCAGGCCCATTTCAGACGCCGATCAAATTCGGGTGGTTAACCATGAAGGATTGCCCGTTGAAGCGGGATGCCCTGGCGAGCTTCTCACTCACGGCCCCTATACCATTGGCGGCTATTATCGCGCTGAAACGCAAAATCTTCAGGCGTTTACATCGGACCATTTTTACCGGTCGGGCGACATCGTTCGTTTGACTGCTGCCGGTAATTTTGTGGTTGAAGGCAGACTGAAAGAGCTGGTTAATCGCGCGGGTGAGAAGATTAGCTGTGCTGAGATTGAGTCATTAATCGATAGCCATCCTGCCGTGACCAGTTGCGTAGTGATTGGTGTGGCAGATGCACGTTTAGGTGAACGGATCTGTGCTTGCTTCCAGGGCGATGCCTCACTGGCACTGACCAAATTACGCGGTTTTCTGCTGCAAGCCGGCTTAAGCGAACACAAACTCCCCGATCAACTGCTGCCCGTCACACGCTGGCCTTTAACGGCGGTCGGCAAAATTGATAAACGCCAGCTTGCCAGCCTCGCACAGCCCGAAGGGGATAGCTGTGAGTTTTCGCATCATCTGCCATTACAAACATCGCCACTCGACGTCATCTATCACCTGCTGAAAAACGAAACGGATTGTCATATTGCTTATGAGCATAATGAGGTTTGGGATATTGGGATAGGCAGCCTGGCGCAAGTGGCCCTCTACTCTGATCGAGCGGAACTTCAGTTGCCCGATGCCGCGCTGCAAACCTGGCAGGGCGCCAACTGGAAGATAAATTTGCAGCGAGCTCTGGATGCCCTGCCCTATAAGAAGTGGCATGCATACGGTGTAAGTCACTTCGAGCTTTCACATCTCATTCATGAGGTTTCTTCACCTCTTCTGGCTACCGTTACACCGCTGCTGACACTGTTTGTTCCTCGCCTTCGCCTGAAATTAGGCGAGAACAGTGCAGAGCTCATCGCGACTTCTGAACAGGAATTGCAGCAGCTGATCGGCAGGCTGAAAGAAAGCGATCGAGTGGCGGAGATCACTCCGCCAGAGGCTCACTGGAAAGCCAGGGTTGAAAAATGCATCCGCGAGCAGGATGCCCACGATTACTGTCAACGGGTGGCCCATGCAATTAAAGACATTCAACGCGGTGAATATCAGAAGGTCATCCTTTCGCGTCAAATTACACTCAACGAATCCGTCGACTTACTGGCCAGTTATCATTATGGGCGCCGGTTTAATAACCCTGCACGATCGTATGTCGCACGTTTGAAGGGTGATTACTTTGTAGGATTCAGTCCCGAGACGGTCGTTGAGGTTTCTGATTCTGGCGTGGTAAGTACACAACCGCTGGCGGGCACCCGAGCATTGACCTCGGACGAGGCAGAGAATTTACGATTGCGTGAAGTGCTCATTAACGATACTAAAGAGATTGCTGAACATGCCGTTTCCGTGAAGCTCGCGATTGAGGAGATACTCCCCCTTTGCGAGAGCGATTCCGCTCATGTCAGCAATTTTATGAACGTTTCTTTAAGAGGCAGTGTGCAACATCTGGCCTCTCGGGTAAAAGGACAGCTCCGCACTGATTTCAATGCCTGGGATGCCTTTGGCGCGCTTTTCCCCGCAGTGACCGCCTCAGGTATACCAAAGCGCCCAGCCATAGAGGCCATTCAGAGACTGGAGCCCGTTACACGCGGCGCATATAGCGGCAGTGTGTTTATGGTCAATAGCCAGGGTGAAATGGATGCTGCTTTAGTGCTGCGATCGCTTTATCAACATGATTGTGGAGTGGCGTTACAAGCCGGTGCGGGAATAATTGATCAATCACTGCCTGAAAGGGAGCTGGAAGAAACAATTGAAAAATTACAATCGGTTAGTCGTTTCATTATTTCAATGTAATTAACCACTTTACTTCAGGGCCGCCATGGCTCTGAAGTAATAATTTAAGGAATTATTTTAACAATTCAACATAACATCCGTTGTGTACATTTATTATAGTACTTTTATTGAAGTACTGATTTAGTGAAAAACTACTTGGCGCATAATATTCAAATAGCACAGAGTTTTATCCTTCCTTTTACGACGGAACTGCCCATTAATATTGCCTTTAAATTCTGGCAATGATTTTTTTTATGGCTAAATTGCCAGAAGCATGCCCCTGTCTAGCCATCGATATTTGAGTTTAGAACCGACAAATTAGTATCACCATCAATCATTTATGCTCATAAAAACCTGCCAGGATAATCCCCTTCTATCTCATGAACATCATCGTAATGGCCGAATAACCGATAGCGATTGAGTGCAATACGATTATAAAAGAAGTCAGATATAAAACTGGGCAGAAATCGAATAGCAGACAGCGCCTTCCAGGGCCACGGCATAAATGCCATTGCCCTGCATATGCCCTGTGACCTGAGCCAATGTTGGTTCTTATTAATCAGAACAATTGTTCGAATGTTTTCATCAGGCAAACCTGCGTATCTAAGTAACATTTTCCCCTTCTCACTTTGGATGGCGACAAAGCGAATTTTCCGATCGATACGATGAGTGATCAAAAAAATAACCCAAGCGTTACACAGCTTACAAATACCATCGTATATGATGACTTGTTCCTCTGCTCTGAGAAAGGGTGGCAACGACATAACGATTTCCCCATTCATCAAATCATCATTACGGCACATTCTAGTGCTACGTCAAGCAATGCGGGGAAATCAAATTTATAAGCGATACGGTATATTTCTAAAATCGGTCATATAAAAAGTTGTTTTTTTCTCGCTCCGCTTACTTTCTGCGAAGAAATAGCCCGCCACACCCGCAATGTCCAATTGACGTCTATGCTTAGTGCTTACAAAAACCTTATAAACTGAGGTGCCTTAGGCACCCTAATTTTGTCACTGGAGGCCGGGTATGAGCACCCCACATGATGTCAACCACCAGCAGGATCGTGATCGAGAAAACGCCGCAACAGCCAATAGCGCTTCAGTTGCGACCAAATTAAGTCAGCACGCGCTAGCTACCACACCCCCACCCGCCATGATGCCGGTAAGTTTAAAAGTGAATGGTAAAGAACGTTCGCTCCATCTGGATACCCGCACCACTCTGCTGGATGCTCTACGCGAACATCTGCACCTCACCGGAACCAAAAAGGGCTGCGACCACGGTCAGTGCGGTGCCTGTACCGTTATCGTAGATGGGCGACGCATTAATGCGTGCCTCACACTGGCGGTAATGCAGCAAAACGCTGAGGTCACCACCATTGAAGGCCTGGGTACGCCTGACAATCTGCACCCGCTTCAGGCTGCTTTCATCAAACATGATGGCTATCAGTGCGGATACTGCACGCCGGGACAAATATGCTCTTCCGTGGCGGTTCTGAAGGAAATTGCAGACGGCATACCCAGTCACGTTTCCCCGGACCTGCTGGCACAGCCGACACGACATGCAGATGAAATTCGCGAGCGCATGAGCGGTAATATCTGCCGCTGCGGGGCCTATGCCAACATCCTCGCCGCCATTGATGAATACGCGGAGGGTCAGACATCGTGAAAGCCTTCAGCTATGAAAAAGTCACCTCTTCCCTGGAAGCCGCCACGCGCGCGCTGCAAAATCCCGGTGCCAGGTTTATTGCCGGAGGCACCAATTTGCTCGATCTGATGAAGCTGGAGATCGAAACCCCCGCTCATCTCATTGATGTGAACGGTTTGGCGCTGGATAAGATTGAACCCACCGACGAAGGCGGACTGCGTATTGGTGCACTGGTGCGAAATACCGACCTTGCCGCAGACATGCGTGTGCGGACGGGCTATGCGGTGCTCTCACGTGCGTTACTGGCTGGTGCGTCTGGTCAGTTACGCAATCAGGCGACGACGGCAGGAAACCTGCTTCAACGCACGCGCTGTCCTTATTTCTATGACACCAACCAGCCCTGTAATAAGCGTCTGCCCGGCAGCGGCTGTGCGGCGCTTGGGGGTTACAGCCGCCAGCTTGCTGTTATCGGAGCCAGTCAAGATTGTATTGCAACACATCCCAGCGACATGGCCGTGGCAATGCGTCTGCTGGATGCAACTATCGAAACGGTCAGCCCGGATGGCAGCGAGCGCGCGATTCCTATTAATGATTTCTACCGCGCGCCGGGTCAGACGCCTCATCTTGAGACGGTGCTTAATGCGGGCGAATTTATCACTGCGGTGGTCCTGCCGCCGCCAGTGGGAGGCACGCATATCTACCGTAAGGTTCGCGATCGCGCCTCTTATGCATTTGCACTGGTTTCCGTAGCGGCCATCGTACAGCGTGATCGCACAGGAAGGATCGCCGTCGGGGGTGTGGCGCATCAACCCTGGCGACGGTCGTTGGCAGACAGCGAACTGCCCAATGGTACTCAGCCGGTTTTCGATAAGTTGTTTGAGGATGCACAACCTACGGCGGATAACCAATTTAAGCTGGTACTGGCGAAGCGCACTCTGGCTTCAGTGCTGGCAGAAGCGAGGGCAAAAGCATGAAATTTGAGAAACCCGCCGGTTTGAATCCCATCGATCAACTCAGATACGTTGGCCGTCCGCTTGATCGCATTGATGGGCCTTTAAAAACAACCGGCAGCGCGCCTTACGCCTATGAATGGCATGATGAGGCGCCTGACGTCACGTATGGGTATGTGGTGGGCAGCCCGATTGCCAAAGGCAAAATTACCTCGCTTAATACCGAAGCCGCTGAAAGCGCACCGGGCGTGTTAGGCGTTGTTACTGCCAAAAATGCGGGCAAACTCAGCAAGGGGGAGATGAACACGGCAACGTTGCTGGCTGAATATCGTATTGAACATTACCATCAGGCCGTTGCATTGGTTGTCGCTGAAACGTTTGAACAGGCACGTGCGGCGGCCCAGCTGGTGGAGGTCAGCTATCAGCAAGAAGAAGGCGCTTACAGCCTTGCTCATGAAATACCCACCGTGACAACGCCACCGGAAGATACGCCGGATAAAACGGTGGGTGATGCAGAGCGTGCCCTGAGCGAAGCGGCGTTTGTGCTTGATGAAACCTATAGCACGCCGGATCAGAGTCACATGGCTATGGAACCTCATGCTTCTATGGCCATGTGGGACAAGGACAAGGTAACGGTGTGGACGTCGAACCAGATGATAAACTGGTGCCGATCCGATCTTGCGAAGACGCTGAACCTGCCGCTGGAAAAAGTGCGGGTGCTGTCGCCTTATATTGGCGGTGGTTTTGGCGGGAAGTTGTTTCTGCGCAGTGATGCCCTGCTGGCAGCGTTGGGTGCTCGCGTTGTGAAACGTCCGGTGAAAGTGATGCTCCCCCGGCCAATGATCCCTAATAACACCACTCATCGTCCCGCGACGCACCAGCATATTCGCATCGGTACCGACAAATCCGGGCATATCACGGGCATCTCGCATATTAGCTGGTCGGGTAACTTGCCGAACGGCACGCCAGAGACCGCCGTGCAACAGACGGAACTCCTCTATGCCGGCGCTAACCGTCTGACCGGCCTGCGTCTGGCAACGCTTGATCTGCCGGAAGGCAATGCGATGCGCGCGCCGGGTGAAGCGCCGGGGTTAATGGCGCTGGAAATGGCGATGGATGAGATAGCGGAGAAAGCCGGCATCGATCCGGTGGAATTCCGCATCCTGAATGATACTCAGGTTGATCCCGCTGATGCCAAACGCCCCTTCTCGCGCCGCCAGCTGATTGAGTGTCTGCGCACCGGTTCAGAAAAATTCGGCTGGCAAAAGCGTAATCCGTTACCTGCCCAGGTAATAGACGGGCGCTGGCTGGTGGGCTTAGGCGTAGCCACTGGATTCCGCAACAATCTCCTCGCCCCCTCTGGCGCACGGGTGCACCTGGATGCGCATGGCATCGTCACCGTCGAAACCGACATGACAGATATTGGCACTGGTAGCTACACCATCATCGCCCAGACGGCGGCAGAAATGATGGGCGTGCCCCTTGAACAAGTAGTAGTGAAACTGGGAGATTCCGCTTTCCCGGTCTCAGCGGGGTCCGGTGGTCAGTGGGGTGCGAACACGTCGACGGCAGGCGTTTATGCCGCCTGCGTCAAGCTTCGAGAACAGGTAGCAACAGCACTCGGCATCAACCCTGATGATGCCGAGTTCGTGGAGGGCGAAGTTCGCTCAAGTCATCGCAGCGTCCCGCTTTCTGCGGCAGCGGCTAATGGCACTCTGACGGCAGAAGACACGATTGAGTTTGGCGACCTCGATCAGCAGTATCAGCAATCCACGTTTGCCGGGCATTTTGCTGAGGTGGCCGTAGATGTTTACACAGGGGAAGTGCGGGTACGCCGCATGTTGGCCGTCTGTGCGGCAGGTCGAATACTCAATCCCAAAACCGCGCGAAGTCAGGTCATTGGCGCGATGACAATGGGATTAGGTGGCGCGCTGATGGAAGAACTGGCGGTGGATACCCGATTGGGATTGTTTGTGAATCACGATATGGCAAGCTATGAGGTGCCCGTTCATGCGGATGTTCCCGAGCAGGAAGTCATCTTCCTTGATGATACCGATCCGGTCTCTTCACCGATGAAAGCCAAAGGCGTGGGTGAACTGGGATTATGCGGTGTCGGTGCAGCCATTGTGAACGCGATTTACAACGCGACGGGTGTCAGGGTCAGAGATTATCCGGTTACGCTGGATAAACTCTTAGCAGCTTTACCCTGACCGCTTAACGCTCGCCAAATAAATTTACCCGCTGTGCGGTCTGCAAGTCCGTGCAGCGGGTCAGTCTCTTAGCCACATCAATATTCAGCCTGATTAGCCCGCGTAATATCCTCAATAGTATCAATATCCGTGATGCAGCCGCGATCGGTTAAGTCAACAAACGTGACAGCATCAGCGTTTAGCAATTCCCTCGCCCCTTTGTCTCCCTGTAATGCACAAAGCTGAGAGTAAAAAGATTGCTGAAAACCGACGGGATGACCTTGTATTCCATCGACTTGTGCGCGTACCGTTCGGGAGTTGCGCAGCGCTTCACTGACTGCCCGATAGCTGGAGGGCTGGATAAAAGGCATATCCCCGAGGGTAATTAACCATCCGTCATAATCTGCTGTGGCGTTAACGCCCGCCGCGATAGATTCCCCCAGCCCCTCACTTGAACAGCGGACGATACGCTCCTCAGACATTAACTCATGCAGTTGCCTGTCCTCAGGCCGAGCCACTACATAGCAGTCAAGACCGGAATCCCGCACATTATCCAGCGTATGCTGAAGCACTGGCTTACCCTGTATTAACGCAGCGAGTTTATTTCCCTGACCGGATTGCCTGAAGCGACGGCTGTGCCCAGCGGCCATGACCAGAATGGCAATATTCACGATGCGCCATCCTTGTCCTGCGGTGAGCCCATCAAACCATTTTTGTGGCTAACGACATCGGCCATAATGGATAGCGCGATCTCCGCGGGTGTTTTGCTGCCAATATCCATCCCAATCGGGGCATGAATCCGGTTAATTTCTTCGGGATTCAGTTCGCCAATCCTGACTAACCGCTCTTTTCGCCTCAGACTGTTGTTCTGCGATCCCATGGCGCCGATATAGAAAGCAGGCAGATTTACAGCCTCCATCATCGTGAGATCGTCGATGCGAGGGTCATGGGTAAGGGAAAGAATCGCGGTGCCTGAGTGACACCCTTCACGTTCAAGGTAGCTGGCGGGAAACTGCTTGATTAACTTCACAGTGTTATCAAGTTGATCGGCCAGATTCAGCAGTACATCCTCGCGGTGCTCACACACCAGTGTTTCAAACCCTAAAGCCTGAGCAAAGTTAGCGCAGTAGAGTGCGACGCTGGAGAGGCCCGCAATGACCACCCTGGGAGGGGCGCACAACGTCAGCACGATGTTCGCGCCCTGTACCTGAGTATGCGTCCGGCTCAGATACCCCCCAGGTAGCAGCGAACGGCACGGTTCGGGTATTGTCAGCGCTTTTACCACAGAATGCGGCCCCGTCAACGCTGACATCATCTGTCGCAGGTAGCCGATCGACGCTTTAACCGGCATCAACTTTTCCACCAGGATGTCCAGCGCGCCTCCGCAGGGCAGCGCCTGGTCCGGCTCAAAGCCACCGTCTCCATAACGCACAATCTGGCTGGGCAAGGAAAAAATATCGTCGCCAATTCGGGCGATAAAGCTTTCTTCCACGCACCCGCCCGACAGCGAGCCGCAATAGCGACCATCGCTTCTGATCACCATCATTGCGCCTGGCGGGCGCGGGGACGAGCCAAAGGTACTGAGCACCGTACATAGCCACACCGGATGCTCCTCAGCCCATGCCAGTGCTGCGTTCAACACTTGCACATCAAGATGATGCATGCAGTTCTCCTGTAAGGGCGTTTATGTTCAGAATTGCGTCCAACCCAACTGTTCTTAACTCCCCTCGTCAAACGCCGACTTGACCGCCTCAACGATCTTCTCCGCCCTTGCCGTATCCTCTAGCGGCGGATACTCCTTCCTCAGCTTTCCTGACACCTGCCAGCCATTCTCTTTCAATGATCGGATTATCCGATTCGCATCCTGATCCGGCATCTCCAGCACTTCCTTCAGCCGCTCCTGTGCCTTCTGGAATATCGTCAGCACTCTGGCTTCATCGGCCATTTCCACGCGCACGGTGTGCTCAATCACTTTAGCGGTATACAGCACGTGAGAAGTTAAATCCGGGTAGCGCCAGGCGTAACGCGCATCTTCGTAGTCGGAGAAGGTGAAGTTGCTGGGTGTACCGTCGTCATACGTCACGATCTCACCAAAATGGCAGGAGGTCGGATAGCGGCGCATCAGGCGTTTCGAGAATACTTCCAGCGTGCGGTCATAGCCAACACGGAAATCCAGTGAGCTGGTGATGCTGGCGGAGACCGGCAGAATAACACCCTCAGGAATGGCGCAGTCGCGGATTAATGAGTCATTAATCAGGAAGCGGTGAATACGGCCATTCCCGTCGCGCATCGGATGAATATAGACAAAGCCGAAGGCAATCACGCCCGCTCTGGCCAGAGGTTCGGCGCCACGGGTGGCTAGCTCAAACTCTTGCAATCCACGCATAAACAGCGGCAGGTCTTCAAATTGTGGCGCCACGTAATGCACGATGTCCTCACGCATCGTGGCCTGTCCGACAAACACCGGTGAGCGACGCAGCCCCAGTCCCAACGCATCGTGACCGAGAATGCCTCTTTGCAGAATATGCAGGCTTTCATCACTGAGCGGGTCATCGATCTGGCCGCAATATTGCGCAATAACATGGGCGAAACGCTGAATACGATCGGCCTGTTCAGCCTCTTTCTCAATTAAAAAGCTGGCCCGGGATTCCTTGAAGGTCAGCCAGCTGGCGGTTCGCAGCAGAACATCGGCACCAAAGGTATCACCCAGTTCATGCAGTGCTGCCGTGACATCAAAGGCAATGGTATTCTCAATCTCAGGCGTGCGGCGAATCACAGGACAAAAGTCAGGCGAGCCGGGTAAGTTATCGTTGATACGCCAGCGTTTGTTCTTGATTGCTAAAGTTCGCGTCAGATAGTCCTTCGCGGAGATCGCCGCAACATACCCGCCGTTAGCGACATCTGGCACGTTGGTGAGCGTGTTACCTGTTAGCCATTCATAGAGAAAACCGGTACGGCGGGCGTATTGGCCAAAGGGCTCGCGCAGGCACCAGCTTTCGATCGGTTCTGGGCCGATGGCAGCGAAGAGCCGGGCAAAAAACTCCAGATGGATCTCTTCATATTTGAGGCCAAACGCAAAATGACCTGAGAAGCTATCGTCAGGTTGATAGCTTGGAGGGTAGCGCTTTTCGATACGTCCCTGGTTCTCATGGGTGGCGCGAACCGTGCCAATAGCCGATTCCACGCGAAGTGGCTGAACCAGTTCAATGTGATAGCGCTTGCAGAGCGCCTTAAATCCCACCAGCATCGACTGAATCCTTTAACATCCAGGTGAAAACGATAATTTATTCGCACTATAGCGCGAAAATAATAATTAAGCGATGCAGACCCAGTAATTCAAGACCAAAAACACTAATATAATCGCCATTTCTGATGAAAATGATAATGCCAACGCAAGAACATCAACAGGACTGTCTCTAAAAAAACTTTTGCTATAGTCATCACTTACGATGATAAGTTTGATTTTCGCGCTGATTCAGCGTTTAAAACCAGGGAAGAGAGTGATGTTTCATCTGATATTCAGCATACCGAGTTGGTATGTTATTGCGCGATTCGTTTTTCCATTAGCCATGCCATTAGTATTGAAAATCATCCTATCTTTGGTGGTTTTGCTGGCTTCTCAATATCTGTTAATTAGCCGATTTACGCCGGGCGGTATCTTCTCACCTGAAATGCCGCGCGCCGTCACCATCCTGTTCAGCTGGGCCTTTGGCGCAGTGTTACTCCTCGCGTTCACCCAAATACTGCTTGATGTAGTCACAATCATTTCCCTGCTGCTACGGCACCCACTGCAGATGGCGCCTGGCGTACGTTATGTTGCTGCACTCTTTGCCATGGTGATGTCGGCGGTGGGCGTCAATCAGGCC
Organism: Pantoea sp. USMM079; assembly: GCF_037153115.1. NCBI lineage: Bacteria > Pseudomonadati > Pseudomonadota > Gammaproteobacteria > Enterobacterales > Erwiniaceae > Pantoea > Pantoea sp. USMM079. Next base: position 21,399 of record NZ_JBBCKX010000017.1, on the reverse strand, counting down.
ATACGTGTGCCACCCGTAAAAGAAGTGACGGTTAAAATCCACAACCTGCCGCGCGAGTTCGAAGGCTACCAGCTGCTTCAGCTCACGGACCTGCATATCACCAAAGTGTTCAACGCAGCATGGACCACAGCCATGGTGAAAAAGGCCATGACGATGGATGCTGACTTGATCCTGGTAACGGGCGATGTAATTGATGGCACCCTGGAAAATCGCAGAAAAGACGTGGAGCCGTTGAGAGGTTTACATGCGCCTGACGGCGTTTATGCCATCACCGGTAATCATGAGTATTTCTTTGAACAGCAGCGCTGGACCGATCATCTTGCGACGTTAGGCCTGCTACCTTTGCTCAACAGCCATACCCTCATTAAACGCGGCAACGCGGAGCTAGCGATCGCCGGTCTGCCCGATGTTTCAGCCTCCCGCAGAGATGCCACTGGCCCTAACCTTGAGCTGGCGCTGGAGGGTGTTCCTGCTGACGCTCCGGTAATCTTGATGGATCATCAACCGCGCAATGCGCGCCAGAACGCAACGCACAAAGTCGATTTGCAGCTATCTGGTCACACCCACGGCGGACTGATCGTCGGTTTTGACCGCTTGTTTGCGAAACCCAACGCGGGCTTTGTCTCAGGACTTTATGATGTGGATGGCATGCAACTCTATGTGAATAACGGCACCGCGCTCTGGCCAGGCATGGCAATACGACTGGGACGCCCTTCTGAACTGACGCGGATTACGTTGCAGCGGAAAGAGTGAAGTTTTGAGTCATATCTTCTAAAAAACGTTGAGAAGAATGTGCATAGCCATGAGCCTATTATGTGAGGCTCATGGCTTGCATCAAACCAACACGCGCAAAAGCGTTCAATCATATGGATAATAAAAATTTCGTTGGAGCCATAACCATCGTCAAAATATGCTCAGTTAAGGCCGCACAAAGGTTCTGGCTTACAAGGATATTTATCCCCAAAAATTTCCTGCCTCGTTCTTTTGACGTTCCTATGTAAGGCTAACTAACCCAAAGCGGCTTAGCAGCACATCATCAATTTCATCTTCCGCCAGCTGCTGCTTTTCCACACCCTCCGCCGTCACCGTTTTCAACATATCCCCTAGCAGGATCATCCGCCCCTCCGGACGATGCTGCACAATGAGTCGTTTCTGCACAAAAATCGCATCAGGATGGGTCGAGTTGAGGTAATTCGCCGGGGCAAAATCAATCCACTCTTGCGGTGACAGGTCAAAGCCGTATTGGTTACACCACTCCCCTTCTACCTTCGCCTGAAGCAGATACTCGCCATGCGCGTCACAGGTGAGTTTGAACGTATCGAAATCCTGTTTGATATCGCTATTGAGCTGATCTAAGGCTATGGGTGCGCGGATGCCATAGCTGCCAAATCCGAGATCGCACAGCCACTGACGTCCATCGACCTCAGCAATGATTGCCATGTGGGTTTTGGGACGGCGCACCGGGTAGAACATCGGCCTTGCTGCCACAAAACGGTAGGGAATACCTAACGCTTCCAACGCCATGGCAAACAGTCCGTTGACCTCATAACAGTAGCCCCCTCGCCCTTGATGCAAAATCTTGTCGCTGATCTCTTCAGGCACCAATGAAACAACTTTTCCAGCCTGAACGTCGAGATTCTCAAACGGCACGGAGAAAAGTTGATGACGCATAATGGCGTGCAGCGTGGCGGAATCGGCGGCTGCAGGGCCGGTGTAATTGATGCGGCGGAAATAGCGGGAAAGGTCGAAGTTATCGCAATGCATAGTGCCTCCTTGTCTGGTTCATGCCCGACACTATAGATGGCACTCATCATCGTCTGTATAGTCAGATTCATTGAAAATCAGACTGCACAGATCGACATGCCCGCCTCGTCATTATCGTCCCCACATTACCGCCGCATTGCTGAGAGTCTGCGACACACCCTCGCCTCCGGTGCGCTGCGACCCGGCGATCGTATGATCTCCGCACGCAAACTGGCCGAACGCGAACAGGTAAGTCTGCCAACTGCTCTGGAAGCCCTGCGTTGTCTGGAAGCGGAAGGATTGATTATTGCGCGTCCGCGCTCGGGCTATTTCGTCAGCCCGCGAAACACCGAACGGCAAATACAGCCGGCTCTGTCGGGCCCTGTGCCCGTGACCCTGTCAGCTATTGCGCGTTCACTGTTCAGTAGCGCAGAAAGCCGTTTGATACCGCTCGGCGCGGCGCTGCCCGATCCCCACTGGTTGCCGACGGAGACACTCCAGCGGGCGCTGCAATCGGCAGGTCGCCGTCTGGATGCGCATGGCCAAAGCTATAGCCTGCCACCGGGCCGGGCCGACCTGCGCAATAAGATAGCCACACGTGCCGCGCAATGGGGCGCGCGCTTTAGCGCAGACGACCTTGTTATTACCGCTGGGGCGACCCAGGCGCTGCGTCTGGCACTGCGCGCCGTGTGCCAGCCGGGCGATGCCGTCGCGATTGAGCAACCCGCCTACTTCGGCACGCTCCTGCTGCTGGAGGATTTGGGCCTGAAGGCACTGCAAATCCCCACCGATCCCATTGAAGGATTGCTGCTGGCACCGCTCGCTGACGCCATTAAACAGCATCGACCCGCTGCCGTACTGGCCTCGCCTACCGTGCAAAACCCGCTGGGTGCCAGTATGCCGGTCGCGCGCAAGCAGGAGCTTGTCGCATTGCTTGAACGTGCAGGCATCCCGTTAATTGAGGACGATGTGTATGGCGATCTGGCTGGCGATGGGCAGCGACCTCTTGCCTGCAAGGCCTTTGATCAGCGTGGCAATGTGATTTACTGCAGTTCGTTATCCAAGACTCTGGCACCGGGCTGGCGCATTGGCTGGATTGCCGCCGGCCGCTATCACACCCAGGTTTTGCAGGCGCGCATGGCGGGCGACTGGGCGGGCGCACCGCTGCTTGAAGCCGCCGCCAGCGACGTACTGGCCAGTGGGGACTACGATCGGCACCTGCGGCGTTTGAAGGTTCGCGTTGAGAAAGGTGTGCGAGCCGTCATCGCACGGGTTGAAGCGAGTTTCCCGCCGGGCACACGCGTTACTGCACCGGAAGCCGGCTTTTTGCTGTGGGTTGAACTTCCGCCACAGATCAATGCGCTGGAAGTGCACCGTCGCGCACTGGCGCTGGGTATTGGGGTTAGCCCGGGGCCGCTGTTTTCACCGGGAGCAGCGTTACAGAATTTCCTGCGCTTAAATTGCGCGAATCAGCCAACGGCACAGCTGCTGAGTGCTGTGGACCAGATTGGGGCGATTTGTCACGCATTGATGGCCTGAGTTTTATATGGCGCATCAGAAAAAATGCCGGGCCTTTTGGCCCGGCTCATATCAGAACTCGACGCGAGCCCCTAGGTTATAACGTCTACCTTCCAGCATCGCCGACTGGTTGTAGGACGTTTTATAAATCGGGTTTGCATCGAACAGGTTATAAATACCCGCCATCAGCGTAATATTTTTATTCAGATGATAGCGCGCACCCAGATCAACCAATGCATAAGCTTCGGTAGAGCTGGACTTGCCAATGTCCGGAGAGTTACTGCGCCAGCTTGTCTGCGTCCACAACTCCAGATCGCTCATTGCCATCCAGTTTACCGAGAGATTGGCCATGCTGGTTGGGAAGTCACTTAACGCATACCCCTTGTACTCACCGCTTTTCTGCTCGCTGTGGGTATAGGTGTAGTTGGCGTTAACCTTCAGGTTTGATGTGGCCTGCCAGTCACCGTTCAGCTCTAACCCGTAGATTTCAGCGTCGCTGACGTTGAAATATTGCGAGACGCTTTCTGCAACATAGCCATTGTAAACACACTGCTGCGTAGCCGACTGGGTACAGATGGTGTAATCGCTGATCTTATCTTTGAATTTTGTATGGAAGACGGTGGCATCCAACGCCAGGGCATCCTGCTGCCAGTAAAGCCCTAACTCAGTATTGATACTTTTCTCGGGTTTGAGTTCATCATTGCCGATGCCAATGGAAGAGTATGGGTAAGCACCATAAACGCTGGTAAAGCCTGCATTGTTTTCACGCAGATCCGGCTTCTTATAACCCGCTGAAACGCCCCCTTTAAGCGACCAGTTTTCATTCAGCGTCCAGTTGCCATAGAGTTTTGGCGTGACGTGGTAACCGAAGTAACTGTCATGATCCAGACGAGCAGAGGTGGTCAGCGTAAAGTCCGGGACGATCATCCATGCGTCTTCCGCGAATAATGCCCAGCCATTACGGGATATTTTGCTGACCGGTGTGACGCCGGGCGCCACCTTATCCTCGACATCAAAGGTGTCATTCAGCTCATTACGGGTGAAGTTAGCCCCCAGCGTGAGTTTGTGATCGCCCAGCGAGAAGGTATTCGCGCTGTTCGCTTCAAAGTTACGCTGTTCGATAAACTGAGGTGACATCTCAGGAACACGATACTCCGTGCGGGCCTTTTCATAACTGATGAAGTTTTTCGCCTCGATCATGTCGTTGGCATACCAGGCATGCTGCGAGAGCGAAGCTGCATCGCGATCAAAGCCCCAATACCACGGACTGGCTGCTCTGTGGGTTTTTTCCTGATGCCCACGAGAGGCACTCAGATCCCAGAGTTGGGTGTCGGTCGGAGACATTGAAACCGTGGCATCAAGATTCCCAGACTGATGCTTTACGAAGCGTTCATCGCTTTGGCTGTCATCATCACGGCGATCAAGGTAGTCAGCACCCACACTCACACCCAGTTTGCCTGGAATAATCGGCCCCATAACGAATGCATTGGTCTGATTGGTATTACCGTACTCGCTCTTTTCCTGCAGGAAGTAATTATCCTCCAGTACCCCTGTCCATTTATCGAGGTTATAGGCTTTCTTGGTAATGACGTTGACAACACCACCAATCGAGTCGGAGCCATAGAGTGAGGACATCGGTCCGCGAATCACCTCAATGCGCTCAATCGCCGCCAGCGGTGGCATAAATGCAGCTTCGGTTCCGATGTGATGGCCGTAAGGGCGTGACTCACGGGTGGCCTGTTTAATGCCATTCACCATGTAAGAGGTATAGGTCGAGTCCATCCCGCGCATCTGAATATCGCCGGTTGCCAGGCTGCCGTGTCCATTGCCGACCAGCACACCCGGGATTCCGCGTAGCGCTTCGGTGACATTCTGATTAGATCGGGTGTTTAACTCCTTCTCACCGACCACTGAAATACTCGCTGGTGCGTCCCGTCGTTCCTGACTGAAGCCAGAAGCGGTCACGACAAGATCGTTCTCATTATTCGAGGTGTTGTCCTGGGCATAGCCGACAACGGGGAGATGGCTCAGGGCGATCGCAATTGCCACGGCCAGGCGTGTTTGATTTTTCACAACAAAATCCCTTTTAAAATTGGTTTAAATCGATCTTAAGGACGTAATCATCTTTATTGGTTTTTTCGTCCTGCTTCACACTGACGTAAAGCGTGCTGGCATCGGGTGAAAGCACCATGCTGTTGGGCATGGCAGAGGTATCAATGGTGTGCTTCACGCGATAAGTGCCGGCGTCAATGATGCTGATTTGACGCGCGTTGCGATGGGTGACATAGATTTCACTGCGGGCGGCATTGTAGACCACCGCAATAGAGTTGGGTGTGGGTATACGGTGCAGGAGCTTACCGGAATCAAGCTGAACCACCAGCACGTCACGCGTATTGGTGTCCGCGATATAGCCCAGCCCCTCACGTGTATTGAGGGCGATGTTCAGGAAGTAATGATTGGTTTCTGCAGGGTCGACTTTCACCGTGGAAATGAGACTGGAGGATATGCCATCCAATGTCATGATCTCACCTTTTCCGGTCACGGCATAAACTTTATTACCCGCTTCATCGACTGCAAAGCCAACCGGCTCCATGTTATCGAGCGTTTTAATTACCTGTTGTTTTTGCGTATCGACAACCCACAGCAACCCTTTGTCTTTACCACCGATACCCGAGACATAAAGGCGATGATGTTTTTTATCCAAAACGACTTCACGCACATGGGCTTTTTTTTCCGCAACGGCATCATCGCTTAACTGCAGCGTGCGGAGTTCTTTTCCGGTACGACTATCCAGCAGGGTGACGGAACCATCCAGCGCGTTACCGAGATACAGAATATGGCTCCCTTCATCGAGTGCCACGGAAAAGCCACGACGATTTGTGGGGATTTTCTTATCAATCCGCAACGTATCGGCAGCCAGTTCAAATACCACTCCTGCCCTTTTATCCTCGTCAAACGAGGGCGATGAAGCGGCGAAGAGGGCGTTACGCTCCTTCACATAGGCCATTTCATAAACACCATGGCCTAAAGGCTGCGTATTAAAATCCATTTTATTCATAGCCTTAGCCATCCCGGAGGAAGATAACAGCAGTTGCGAAACTGCGAGGGAGAGTAGAGTACGCTTTGTAATTTTTTTGATAAGCATGAGATATTTATTTACAGTTAATTACACGAAACGGAATGATAATCACTATCAGTATCGTTATCAATAAAGAATATTAACCGATCGCTGAATCTGCTTAACTGCTGTTGTCTGGCAATTGAACACGGCACGGAAGGCATGGCTAGCGTATGGTTAAGGTCTGTTTCAAGCACCTGGGATGGGAAATTGATGGACAAGGGTTGTATACCGGAAACTATTTAGTACCAAAATTTAATGAAACTTCTGGCTTTGAAATAACAAGGAAGACGCTATGTTGCGCCGATTTTTTAATTACTACCTTCCCTACAAACGTCTATTTTTGTTGGACTTTGGTTGCGCCATTGTCGCCGGGTTGCTGGAACTCTCCTTTCCCATGGCAGTCAGGATGTTTATTGATAAATTACTCCCTGCGCAAAACTGGGAACTCATCCTTCTTGCCTCATTGGCATTATTAGCCATCTATCTGATTAACACTGGCCTTATGGCCATCGTGAATTACTGGGGGCATGCATTAGGCGTCGGTATTGAAACGGATATGCGTCGGGAAGCTTTTGAACACCTGCAAACCCTTTCGCTGCGTTATTACGATAATACGAAAACCGGTCATATCATTACGCATGTGACCAAGGACCTTGAAGAAGTCGGCGAGATAGCCCATCACGGTCCGGAAGATCTGTTTCTTGCCGTGATGACCTTTATCGGCGCATTTATTCTGATGGCCAATGTGCATCTTAATCTTGCATTGATCACGCTGGTTCTCGTGCCCGGCATGGTCTGGCTGGTGAGTCGTTACGGCCGGCAGATGACGCAAACATGGCAAAATCTTTTTCATCAGGTGGGAAATTTTAATACCCGCATTGAGGAAAGCATCGGGGGGATTCGCGTCGTCAAAGCTTTTGCCAACGAGCAGCAGGAAACCAGGCTGTTCGCCAAAGACAACGCGCTCTACAAAAAGACCAAACTGCGCGCTTACCGGATTATGACCACCAGCATGACCTTAAGCTACCTCTCAACGCGCTTAACCCAGTTGGTCATCATGGTGGCTGGAACGGCTTATGTGCTGCGAGGAGAGTTGAGCTATGGCGGTTTTGTCGGTTTTCTTTTGCTCACCGAGGTCTTCTTCCGCCCGGTTGAAAAAATCTCTGCGGTGCTGGAAAGCTATCCAAAAGGGATCGCGGGGTTTCGCCGTTTCACCAATCTGATCGATACCCTGCCTGATATTGTTGATCGACCCGATGCCCAGGCCGTTACGGCCCTCAAGGGAGACATCATTTTTGATCATGTCACTTTCGGTTATAGCGACACACCAGTACTGAAAGACATCACGCTGACGATCAAACCCGGGGAGACCGTGGCATTCGTAGGGCCAAGTGGAGCAGGCAAAACAACACTTTGTGCACTGATCCCACGATTCTACGATGTACAGGATGGCGCCATTCGTATTGATGGGATTGATGTGCGTGATTACCAGCAACGCGCATTGAGGAATCAAATAGGCATAGTGCAACAGGATGTCTTTCTGTTTGGCGGCACCATCCGCGAAAATATTGCGTATGGCAAACTGGACGCCAGTGAAGATGAAATCTGGCAAGCCGCGAAGCGTGCCCATCTCGATAGTCTGATACAAAGCCTGCCTGACGGATTAGATACTGTCGTGGGTGAACGTGGGGTGAAACTTTCAGGAGGTCAAAAGCAGCGACTATCAATTGCCCGAGTGTTCCTGCGTAATCCCCCTATTTTGATCCTTGATGAGGCCACCTCGGCGCTGGACACGGCCACCGAGCAATCCATACAGCAATCACTGAATGAGCTTTCGCAAGGCCGCACTTCACTGATCATCGCTCACCGTCTCTCTACCATTCAACATGCTGACCGCATCGTAGTGGTGGGTGATCAGCAGATCCTTGAGGAAGGTAGCCACGTCGCGTTAATGGCTAAGCAAGGTGTCTACGCCACGCTTTATCAGGCACATCTGGCGGGAAAATCTCTGTCGGCTAACGCATAAAATGAGAAGGAAATAACACAGGAATCAATATAATAAGCGCGCTAACTATCATGATGAGATTTCCATGCGCGAACATATTAAACTTTTGAGCCGCCAATGTGCGGCTATTTTATTTTTTGCCATTTTTATAACCCTGATGATGTCGTCGATCTATATAGACGTAAACTGGATGCATAACGCTTTGCATGAATCATCAATAACTGAACTTGCTCAGGAAGTGATGCTGGCTTTAATTGCAGGTGGATTTTTCTTTTCGGCGTCACGCCGTCCTGAACTACGCGGTGCGCTTATTCTCATCGGCGGTTTTTATACATGTATGTTAATCAGGGAACTCGATTTTATCTTCGATATGATATTTCATGGCAGCTGGGTCATTTTTGCGCTGCTGACAGCATTGGCAAGCCTGGCAACTGCAATGAAAGCGCCAGAAAGCATTCTTTCAGGATTGGTCAGATTTACCGGGCACAAAACCTGGCTGATGACAGCTACAGGATTATTAATCGTGCTGGTATTTTCCCGGTTATTTGGTATGCATCAGCTGTGGCAAAATCTTATGCTGGACGGCTATAACCGCGTGGTAAAAAACATGGCGGAAGAAGGTACAGAGCTATTGGGTTACAGCATTTGCTTCCTGGCATCTGCCAACTACATATGGTCGACGCGACCCGCTGTAGTGCAGGATAAAATAAGTGATGACGATGCTTACCGCGACCATGCGCAACCGCCCTTCCGTCACTTAACGGACGCACGGCACCCGCAATAAAGCTAATCAGGATAATCGGTGCGCATTTATGCGCACCTCACGATAATCACGGTTATCCGAGTGGATTTCGCCTGATGGCGAAACGAACAAGGATCAGGGTTCAATTTCGAACGGCCCGGTATAATCGAAGTAACCGTTATAACAATCTAAATAAACATGCGCAGAGTAATGCCCTTTCTCGCCAAATACCTTCAGTTCACCAGACCAACTGTTGTCGGAAAACGTTGGGTTTGTCTCAAACCGAATGCTGGACAATCCAATCGAATCCATTCCTTCACCCTCAGCGGCCGTTCTGAACCATGACTTGATGAAACTGGTTTTGATCTGTGAGTCAGTCAGCTTTGTACATTCTTGTTGATACTCTTTACTTGCCGGAATAGCTTTGTTAAATGCCAGGAGTATGAAAAGTGATACCAGTGTGAGTACCACACCGGTTAAGATCATGGATAGGGGGTAAAGCAACTTCTTCATGTTCACGAAATCCTTGTGAGTTTTAAGAAAAGCAGAAATTCAAAAAAATTATAGTCGTTTTGTATCGCAGTGTATCTGTCTGCCGAACTTATACACCGCGTTGCACAACCCACCGTTCTGAACATATCCCACGTACATTGCCGTGTTCTTCTGTACGCACTCAACAACTGCGTAGAGATAACCCGATGTTAACCCGACTCCTGATTTCATCTTTCCTGATGGCCGCTTCGGCGACCTGTGCCTGGGCCGAAAAACTCAACGACCTCGGCGCCGCAGATGTGCTGGGCGCTGCCGCCGTGGCACCACTCGATAATCCACAGCCTCCGGCGAAATTGATCGTGGACGCGCCGTTAGCGGGACCGCTGCGCAAGGGCGCGGTGTTCATCCAATATCGCGCTGAAAACCTGCGCATCGAGCCGGTTTTCGGTCCCGAAGCGCTAAAGGTGACTCCACGCATTGGCCATATCCACGTGATCGTTGATAGCAACCCGTGGCACTGGGCGGATACCAGCGGCGAACCGATCATTTTGGTTGGACTGCCCGCTGGGCCACATAAGGTGAAGATTATTCTCGCCGATCCCACACATAAACCTATCGATAGCAAAACCATTCACTTCATCGTGCCTGCGCAAGCTGCACATCATTGATTATTCGAGGAAAACATAATGAAAAAAATCTTCCGTCAATCGCTGCTGGCTGCACTGGTGTTAACCGCAACGACCTCTGCCTTTGCCGCCACCTCAACGGAAACGGATTACGCTGCCGCTTTCAATACTATTCATCAGGTGAAAGCAGGCGTGCTGAACGTCGGTTACGTCGATATCGGTCCACGCGATGGACAGGCCGTGATTCTGCTGCATGGCTGGCCTTATGACATACAAAGCTATGCCAGCGTTGCGCCACAACTGGCGGCAAAGGGTTATCGCGTCATCGTGCCTTATCTGCGCGGATACGGCAGTACGCGTTTCCTCTCCGATAAAACCCCGCGCAATGGCCAGCCTTCGGCGCTGGCTGCCGACACGGTGGCATTGATGGATGCGCTGGGCATCAAACAGGCGGTGTTTAGCGGCTTCGACTGGGGCGCACGCACGGCGGATATTGTGGCGGCCCTCTGGCCTGAACGCGTGAAAGCATTGGTCTCGGTGAGCGGTTATCTGATCAGCAGCCAGGACGTTGGCAGAAAGGCTTTACCACCGCAGGCGGAACTGCAGTGGTGGTATCAGTTCTATTTCGCCACTGAACGCGGCGCGCAAGGCTATGCGAAGAACACCCATGATTTTGCCAAACTGATTTGGCAACAAGCCTCGCCGGGCTGGAAATTCAGTGATACCACCTTCAACGTGAGCGCTAAAGCACTGGATAATCCCGATCAGGTAGCGGTGACCCTCAGCAACTACCGCTGGCGCCTTGGCCTGGAAAAAGGCGAGCAAAAGTATGATGCTTATGAGAAAAAGTTAGCCACCTTGCCGGTGATTAGCGTGCCAACGATTACCATTGAAGGAGACAACAACGGTGCGCCACATCCGGCACCGCAGGCGTATCGCGCCAAATTCAGTGGAAAATATGAGCATCGGACGTTCACCGGCAACATCGGACATAATCCACCAGCGGAAGATCCGCAGGACTTTGTCAAAGCGGTGATTGATGCCGCTGCGCTGTAACGATGATTTTTCAGGGCCGGTATCCATGATGCCGGTCTTTTTTGCGTAGGTTGAAAACAGGAGGTTGTTTTGGAGCACATTGATCATATCCTGGTTGTCGATGATGACCGGGATATCCGTGAACTGATTACCGATTACCTCATCAAGTCCGGCTATCGTGCGATGGGCGCAGCCAATGGACGGGAGATGCGCGCGATGTTATCGGCGAATGCTATCGACCTGGTGGTGCTCGATATCATGATGCCAGGCGATGACGGCCTGACACTGTGCCGTCAGCTGCGCAGCGATCCCCAGCGAAACTTGCCGATTCTGATGCTCACCGCGCGCAGCGAGGATACCGACCGTATTCTTGGCCTGGAGATGGGTGCGGATGATTATCTGATCAAACCCTTTGTCGCCCGCGAGCTGCTGGCGCGCATCAAAGCCATTCTGCGCCGCACCCGCGCCTTGCCGCCTAATCTGCAAATCACCGAGGTCGGTCGCATTATCGCGTTTGGCGACTGGCAATTAGATACCTCTGCGCGACATCTCATCGATCAAGAAGGTGTGATCGTGGCATTGAGTGGGGCCGAATATCGCCTGCTGCGCGTGTTTCTCGATCATCCGCAGCGTGTATTAAACCGCGATCAGTTGCTGAATCTGACCCAGGGCCGCGATGCGGAGCTGTTCGAACGATCCATTGACCTGCTGGTCAGCCGCTTACGTCAGCGCCTGCGTGATGATGCGCGTGAGCCCGCCTACCTCAAAACAGTGCGCAGCGAAGGTTATGTGCTGGCTGCACCGGTGATCATCAAAGAGGCGCATGAATGAAGCTGTGGCCGCGATCGTTGCTGGCGCGCCTGCTGATTATCGTGCTGGGTGGCTTGTTGCTGGCGAATGCCACCACCTTAGTGAGCTTGATGATCGAGCGCATGAGCAGTGCCAAAACGGTAATGCTCGGCAATCTTGAATATGATGTGGCAACCAGCGTCGCCATTCTCGACCGTCTGCCTGCGGCAGAGCGGCCAGGCTGGCTGGCAAAACTGGAGCGCGGTAACTATCGCTATGAGTTAACGAAGGGTTTGCCAGGTCCCTATCCCAGCAGCTGGCGTGCGCGTGATGCGGTCCGTTCCCTGCAGGAGAGTCTCGGCGGACGTTATCAGATGAGCATTCACGCCATTCCCGGCCCGCGAGAGCATATTCAGGTGCATCTGACACTCCACGATGGCGCGCCGCTGACGCTGGATCTCTGGCCGCGCATGCCCGCCATCGCGCGCTGGCTGCCAGCGGTATTAATCGGCGAACTGTTGCTGTTGCTGTGTTGTGCCTGGCTGGCGGTACGTCAGGTGGTGCGACCCTTCATGCGATTCACCCAGGCCGTCGAAGGGCTGAAACCCGCGTCAAACAGCGCGCAACTGATGCCAGAGAGTGGTCCGGAAGAAGTGCAACAGGCGGCGCGTGCGTTTAACGCCATGCAGACGCGCATTCAGGATCATCTAAAAGAGCGAGCCCAGATTCTGGCGGCGATCTCCCACGATCTGCAAACGCCAATTACCCGCATGAAGCTGCGCGTGGAGATGTCGGAACAGCCGGAATTGCGCGATAAATTACTCGGCGATCTCGATAACATGAGCCGCTTAGTGCGGGAAGGCATTGCCTATGCGCGCTCTTCGGAAGTGCTGGAGGAAGCGCGGCAGGTCGTCAGTCTCAACGCCTTCCTCGACAGTATCGCCTGCGACTATCAGGACATCGGCAAAGCGGTCAGTTTCGCGCCCTGTCATGGCAGAGATAATTTTGCCGTCAGGCCTCAGGCGCTGCGCCGCATCATGACCAACCTGATTGATAACGCGTTGAAGTTTGGTAGCGAGGCTTGCATGCTGCTGAGCGCGCCGCAAGGGGATCGGGTAGAGATTCACGTACTGGATAACGGACCGGGCATTCCTGAAGCGGAACTGCAGGCGGTGCTGGAACCCTTCTATCGCGTTGAGAGTTCGCGCAATCGACACACCGGCGGCACTGGATTGGGTTTGGCTATTGCCACGCAGTTGGTGGGTCAGATGTCCGGCACGCTGCATCTATCCAATCGATCTGAAGGCGGGCTCGACGCACACATCACTCTGCAACAAACCGATTTGTAGCCTTTTGTATCTGCGCCGCCCGTACACATACAGACTGACAATACGGGCGGTATCAGACACTTCGTGAACACATCAGCCTGGTTAAATGAGCGCACTGCTAAAGCACGCAGCCTTTTAACCACTGTCACGAGGTTCCTATGAAAGCATTGTCTCAACTCTTCGCCACTACCCTGCTGGCACTTTCAGTTACCCCCTTCGCGCAGGCCGATAATCTGCACTCGGTGGTACTTGTCCACGGCGCCTTCGCTGATGGAAGTAGCTGGAATCGCGTCATTGAACAACTGCAGGCCAAACATGATGAAGTGATTGCCGTACAGCTGCCGCTCACCTCCCTGCAAGATGATGTTGCCGCCACGCAACGCGCCATTGCGCAGGCGCATGGCGACGTGGTGCTGGTCGGTCACTCCTGGGGCGGTACGGTGATCACCGAAGCCGGTAATAACGATAAAGTCAAAGCGCTGGTATATGTTGCGGCCTTTGCGCCGGATAAGGGGGAATCCACGGCTGAACTGGCCGACAGCTATCCGGCTCCCCCAGGCAGCGCCGGGATCAGCAATACGGCACAGGGATTTCTCACGCTCCCAGCCAATGTGGTAGCGCAGGACTTCGCGCCAGATGTGAAACCCACACAGCAACGGCTGCTCGCCGTGACGCAAGGCCCCATCCGTGCCGCTGCCTTTGGCGACAAAGTGACGCAAGCCGCCTGGGGGGAAAAACCGAGCTGGTATTTGGTCAGCAGCCAGGATCGCATGATCAACCCCGATCTTGAGCGAGCGATGGCGAAAAAAATTCACGCGCACGTGAGTGTCGTCGCGGCAAGCCATGTGTCGATGTTGAGCCAGCCGGATAGCGTGGTGCGTGTAATCACCGCTGCAGTTAACGCCCATTAAGGAGGCCGTATGTCTTTCATTATTGCTTTCTTTGCAGGCATGTTGACGTTACTCAGCCCTTGTACCTTGCCTGTGATTCCGTTTGTGTTTGCCAGCGTGCGCGGTCAAAAAGGGCAGTTGCTGGCACTGTTGAGCGGTATGGTGGTGATGTTTACCGCCGTGGCATTGCTGGTGACAGTAGCCAGTGATTGGGTTGCCAGTGTCACGGCGGCTGGACGTTGGTTCGCGCTGGCCTTTCTGGCGGTAACCGCACTGACCTTACTGTCACCGCGCATTGCTCAGCATGTTGCCCAACCCTTTGTGGCGTTGGGTAATCGCATGAATGATGCCAGTCATCGCCGTCGCGGTTTAACGGCAGCATTTTTAGCGGGGTTGGCAACCGGTATGTTGTGGTCACCCTGCGCCGGGCCGGTGTTGGGTGCGATTCTCAGCCTGGCCGTGGTGGGGAAGGATCCTGTCTCGGTTGGCCTTTTGCTGGCAGCCTATGGCAGCGGTGCGGCACTGATGCTGGCACTGCTTTACGTGGCAGGACGGGGATTAGTCACACGATTGCGGCCGGGTTTGGCATTCACTACACGTTTGCGCCAGGTGGCGGGGATATTCATGCTGGCAGCGGTCGCGCTGATCGCTAGCGGAACACAAGGTCAGTTACAGAGTGGCCCTGCGTTTGCACAGCATCTGGAGCAGCGTCTCAGTGAGTGGACACCTCGGCCCGCAACGACACCTCGCCTCGAACCCGTCGCGATGCCACAAACCCGCAGTACGCTGCCCTCGCTGGAAGGCGGCACTGCATGGCTGAACGGTACACCTGTTACCCCTGAGACGCTAAAAGGCAAAGTGGTGTTGGTGGATTTCTGGACCTACGACTGTATTAACTGCCAACACACCTTGCCGCACGTACGTGACTGGGCCAACGAGTATCAGTCTCAGGGATTAGCGGTCATCGGCGTTCACACCCCGGAATATCCGTGGGAACGGGATGAGAAAGCGGTGAACCGCGCGATCAAACAGTGGCAACTGCCGTATACCGTGGTAGCGGACAATAACTACAGCATCTGGAATCGCTTTGGTAATCAATACTGGCCCGCACATTATATTTTCGATGCGCATGGTCAGTTGCGGTACACCGCCTTTGGTGAAGGTAATTATGCGGAGCAGGAACGCGTGATTCAGCAGTTGCTCAAAGAGGCAAGGACGTAAATGCAGGTCGCCATTGCTGGCGACCTTGCTTGTACCGTCGCGATGATCGCAGGGTGCGCATTTCTGCGCATCCTGATCGGTTTAAGCAATCGTCACCGCGCGCGGTTCCAGAAAGGCACTGATACCCCATTGCCCCATTTCCCGACCGATTCCGGAATGGCCAAAGCCACCAAAAGGCGCGCGGGGTTCGTGCGCCAGCGTATTGATCATCACCCGACCCGCCATAATCTGCTCGCCCACGTCACGCGCATGCTGCTCATCTGCGCCGATCACCAGCGCGGACAGGCCATATTCCGTATCGTTAGCGATCGCAATCGCTTCAGCTTCATCGCGATAGCTGATGAGGCTGAGCACCGGCCCAAAGATCTCTTCTCGGGCAATGCGCATCTGCGGGTTTACGTCGCTGAACAGCGTGGGCTTGATATACCAACCGTGAGTTAACCCATCCGGTCGTCCCGCGCCCCCGCTCAACAGGCGCGCCCCTTCCTGCTCGCCGAGCCCAATATAGTGCTGTACCCGCTGCCACTGCTTTTCATTGATCATCGGGCCGATGGTGGTGCTGGCATCGGCGGGATCGCCAGAATGCTGTGCCTCAACTTCTGCCGCCAATGCACGTTCGAACTCGGCTTTGCGGGCTTCAGGCACCAGAATTCGCGTGCCGGCAATACAGGCTTGTCCGCTATTGATAAATCCGGCCTGAACGGCAAGTCTTGCTGCGGTGGAGGCATCGGCATCCGGCAGGATCAGCGTCGGTGATTTACCGCCCAACTCGAGCGTGACGCGTTTGAATGTGTCGGCGGCCGTGCGCAAAATGGCTTTGCCTGTGGCGGTTGAACCGGTGAAGGAAATTTTTGCCACCTTTTCACTGCGGCTGATGGCATCACCGACCTGAGCGCCACGTCCGGTGACGATGTTGAACAGGCCATCAGGCAATCCGGCGCGATGTAGCACTTGAGTGATCACCTCGGTTTGTAACAGGCTAAACTCACTGGGCTTAATCACTGTCGTGCAACCTGCTGCCAGCGCAGTCGCCAGCTTATGGCAGATAAAGCCCGCGTTGCTATTCCAGGGGGTAATGAGTCCGGCGACACCGAGTGGCAGCATCTGAACACGTGCGCGCCCGGCTTGCTGTATAAATGGATAGGTTTTCAGTTCTTCCATCACCTGGAGAATGACATCCGCGGGATAGCTTGCCATCCACTGCGATCGTGATGAGGGTGCGCCATACTCCTCCAGGATGGCGGCGTGCAGATCCGCTTCACAACTTTTTACGGCGTCATACATCTGCTCCAGCAGCGTGATACGCTCCGTCACCGAAGTGCGGGAAAAAGCGGGAAACGCTGCATGCGCAGCAGCAATGGCGCGTTCGGCATCCTGTTCGTTTGCCAGACGCGCTTTGCCAATAACGCTGCCATCGGCAGGCTTGATAATGTCCAGCCACTCGTCGCCGACAGGGGTAACAAAACGGCCATTAATGTAGATGTGTTCGATAATGTGCATGACGCTGCTCCTGAGATAAATTAGCAGGAAAATTATCATGTCCTTTGCGCGAGAATAATCCGCGAAACCCTGCAAGGGGTATTACGTTAAACGGAATAATCAATGAGCCGAACAGGTATCACTGAACTGGAAGTCATGCTGGCTGTCGCGCGGCGTGGCACCTTTAAAGCCGCTGCCAGCGAGCTGGAAATGTCCCCATCTGCTGTCACCAACGCCATAGCCGCGTTAGAGAAACGTTTAAGCGTGCGCCTGTTCAACCGCACCACGCGCAGCGTGGCGCTGACGGATGCGGGGCGCCGCTTTATGCAGAAGATCGCACCAGCATTGGAAATTATTCGTAGCGCATCGGAGGAGGTCAGCAGCGAGCATCACGATCCGGCCGGTATTCTGCGTCTTAATGTGCCCCCGGAGAGCTGTTCACTCTGGTACGAGTCGGTGCTCATCCCCTTTTTGCAGCGCTATCCGCGTATCCGTGTCGATATCTGCAGCCAGAGAGAACGGGTGGATGTTGTGGCCGAGGGATTTGATGCCGGAATTCGTCTGGCGGAAGACATTCCCGCCGATATGATTGCGGTCAAGCTGACGCCAGATTTGCGGATGATTGTGGTCGCTGCGCCGGATTATCTTGATCGTGTCCAGGCACCCACGCAGCCAGAGCAACTCAGCGAACACGCAACCTTGTGTATGCGCATGTCCGACGGCAGTCTTTATCGCTGGGAGTTGAGCCATCAGCAGCAATCCTACAAATTGCAGGGTGAACCCCGTTTTGCCGCCAGCGATTTAGCGTCAATGCACAAAGCGGCGCTAGCCGGATTAGGGATTGCCTGTTTGTCGGAACGACATATTGCGGAGGATGTGCAGGCTGGAAGGCTGGTGCGATTGCTGCCGGACTGGCATGTCAATCTGGGGGCGCTCTGTCTCTATTATCCAGGCCATCGGCTGGTGCCACCCGCGCTGAGAGCGCTGACAGAGTTTATTCGCAGGGGGTGACGGTTTTTATGAGGGGAGATTTTGACTAAATTTTTTGCTCTAAAACTTTGGACACTTTACACATACTTTTGTCTGGCATTGATATTTACCAAACATATAAACACTCCCTTGTGATAGTAGTACGACTCGCTAAGCTCAGCGATTATCCATCTCTTGCAAGGCGATTTGAATTCGGGTTTTAACAATACTCAGAAATTTAGCCGGCGTTGTGCCCCAATTTTCCGGCACGAACGAGCGATGATAGTGTGCCCGAAAATCTTCCTCGACGTCGTCACACTCATGCAGGAACAGATCGATGTCATCGATGACTGCATGTTGCATACCTTTATGTGATGCAGCCAGGAAAGCATCGATTTTTGGCTCAATCTCTTCACTGTCGTCGAACAGGTCATAATCCTGACCGAAATAGATAGCAATAAGATCATCAAGTGCACTGATATTGATTCTGTCCATGTCATGGCTCCAGAAATGCGGTCAGAATGTTATTAAGTCACCGGCACCAAGTAAGCCAAGGCCTCCATATATCCGGTTACTGAGCGTCTCGCCCTCGCTGACGGTCTTGCCAGACATCACTGCGGCCATCTGCACAGGTGACACCGCTATAATGACTCCGGAATCGTTACTCATCATTCGCTCCATGGCTCAATTTCAGCAATGAAGAGTACCAAAGTGAGAGGCGGAGTATTAAATAAATCGTCCGATAATAATCGACGGATTACTCTTTTAGAGCTGACGAAGCAATCTGCGAGATCTGATTAGAGTAAAAGTGTTGCACCGAAACCTAAAAACTCAGGCAACCTAAAAGTTGCCTGTCATTCACTCGACGCTCATAGGTAAAGGCTGCGTATGGGTTCGAAAAAATTACAGCAAGCCAAACTTCCAATTCACGACCAGCATATTCTGATCCTGGCTACGCGTACCGGTAATGTTGGTACGATAAGTCACATTTTTCCACGCCACAGTGACCCCTTTCGCCACGCGTTCCGGGAGTTGGTAACTTAAACCCAACGTACGCACCCACTCATTCTGGTTACCGCTGGTGCTGGACGCACGCGCATGACTGCCTGACACATAGCTACTGTTAAAACTAAGGCCTGGTAAGCCCAGCGCATCGAGTTTTGCACTGTAACGCACCACCAGTGCACGCTCATGGGCGGTCTTGAACTTCGAGAGCGGTGACTCACTGATCAACCCCGTCGAGCCTCCGGACGTATCGGTTGAGACACCGTCCACCGTCTGACCTGGATCGAGGTAAGGAAAACCGCTCGACCCCGTCAGTTGCTGATAACCTAACCCCAAAGTATTGCCCCACGCTGACCAGGAGACTATCCCTCCGTAGGCATTGTTATCGACACTTCCCCCATACTCATTTCCATTACCACGGCTGCTGAAATAGCGCAGATCTGCTTTCAGCATGCCGGGGCCGATTGGTAACGTCTTCGTCACACCCACAAAATTCTGTTGGTAGAAGTCATTTAGTTGCGCGAAGTAATAGCTGAGTTCCAGCGCTTTGACTGGCGTGTAGCGGCCACCAGCATAGGTTAATCCAGAACTGAATCCGCTCGCTTTGCCGGTGGCCTTTAACGGCTGGTAGTGAGTTTGGTTTCGCCCTTGAACACGATCGATAAATCCGGCATCCAGAACCAGGTTTTCAACATCGGTTGAATGCAGCGTATAGCCACGGTAAAGCGACGGCAGCAGCCTGCCATCATTGGTTTTTATCACCGGCAGGTTCAATGACTGAAAGCCCGCTTTTGCCTCGGTCTTGCTCACCTTGGCCTTCAATGCAAAACGCGCTGAAGCGAAACTACCCGGTGCACTGTTATCGCTGTGCTGCGGAAACAATCCGGTTGCCGTGTTATATCCATCCCGTCCGGAGAGCTTGAGTCCGAGCATGCCGATCGCATCCGCACCCAGCCCAACAGGGCCATCGGTATAGCCTGAGCGGCCATTGAGAATGAATCCCTGCCCCAGCTGCTCGCCGGTCGGCTGATTTTTGGCTTCGCCCCGCGTGTCATTGTTGTAGTACAGCGTGCGTGCGGTGAGATCGAGTTGGCTGTCACCCACCATGTTTGCTAATGCCTGTGAAGGCGCGAAAACGCTCGCCATCAGTGCAGAGGCCATTAGCCAGTGAGAATTAAGCCGGGGTACTGAGGCCGTTGAGACAAAAGAGGTAAATACAGAAGAAGCCTGTTGAGCGAAGACGGCTTGAGCCGCGCCCCGATGCTGAGAAGTATGAGCAGAGTTCATCGACAAGTAACTTAAAATTAATAGAAATGATAATTATTAGCATTCTTGTTAAACCACAACTCAATGATGCCAATTATTCTGTTTTTCAGTGAATTAAGTTGAATGGTTTTTAACCAGCAAGTCGCCTTTCCCAAATTTTGGGATCAGCTAGTGACTTTGCTGTCTACACCCTAACTGTATCCGCGATGGGGTTTTCATCTCGGTTCCCATAACAGGTAAATGACGACAACTGATAGTAAGAATGGGGGGTGTTTCGAAGGGATTGAAGATGGCTTCAGTGAACAATAATGCAGCACGTCAATCTAACAGCGCCAATGCGCATTCACACTACCGATATATATGTACTCAATTTGCAAATAACCTTATTTTCCCCAATGAATCATTTCATCCAAACCGGATAACAGTGCGGGAAAATAACTTTGGTCAATTCCAAACGAATCTTTAACTATCACGCTTTCAGCTGAGTTCTCAGGTCGCAAAGTTAGTTCCAAAGCGACAGAACCATGGCGAATATTAATAAAATGAATATTCAGTTGGTTTTCCATGCTCTCGAACACAATATCTTGATGGTCAGTTTCGTCGAGTAAGCATTGATACATGACGCTGAGATCACTTTTTAAATCCGCCAGTTCTCCTGCTGTAAACGATGCTTGAAATTGTGTTTTTAACTCAGGGAGTTGGTATTCAATATAGGTGTTGATCCAGTCGTACTCTGGCGTATCAGGCGTATTTTCCCTTTCGAAAGGTGAAAGCCTCAAAATTCTGGCACCGCTGACAATTTCAATCATTTAAAACCCCATCACTTATATAGGAAATGCGTTATCGTCCAATCTTTTTCACGCACAATAACTTCTAGCGTATAGCGTTTGTAGGAATAATACCCCTTACGCGACTTATCTTCTAACAATCGGTACATTGTGGTTTTGTAACGAAGTAGACAAGGAGATTATCAGATGGCCAATGAGGTTCGTAGCCGTTGCAGGAAGGTATGATGTCCCCAAGGTCTACAATCTTAAGGACGATTAGCGGCTCCGAATGTGAAGTGAACCCCGAAAGTTGGACACCATTCCAACGAGTAGGGGGAACTACAATGAGCAGTCGTAAGCATTCACCGGAATTTAAAAAACAGGCCGTTCTGCATCTTCTCAA
>NZ_JBBCKX010000016.1:0-107974 GCF_037153115.1 Pantoea sp. USMM079 | reverse complement strand
CGATATCAAGGGCCTGACTGAGCTGCATAAAAAAATCCGGAAACGAAGCGTTTCCGGATTCTTACACAGCCACTGGATCGTTCAACTGATCCTTAACTGATCGGCATTAGGCCGAAAGGCCCGTTTTTGTTTCTACTGTTTAGTGCGCGCCACCACCACCGCCGCCCGCGCCAAATGGCGGACGTGCAAACCACACCAGAACCAGCAAGATCAAAAATACTCCCGCTGATGCCCAGAAGATCTCATTCGCTGAGATAATCAGGCCCTGATTGGTAATTTGCTGTGCAATGTAGGCTGAAGCTTGCTGCTGCGTCATGCCCATGCTTTGCAGTTGGTCATACATCTGCTGCGAATTCGGGTTGAATGGATTCACCGATTCAGACAGATAGCTGTGGTGCATCGATTCGCGATCCGTCCACATGGTGGTGGTGATCGACGTACCGATTGAACCGGCCAGCGTACGCACAAAGTTCGACAGGCTTGATGCTGCTGCCATACGCTCTGGCGGCAACCCTGACAGCGTAATGGTGGTCAGTGGCATAAAGAAGCACGCCACGGCAAAGCCCTGAATAAACTGCGGCCATGCCGACGCACCAAAATCCATCCCCGGCTCAAACGTATACGCACGCCAGTAGAAGCACACCGCGTACATAATAAAGCTGAAGGTCACCAACCGCCGCATATCCAGCTTGTGGGCAAAGCGACCAATGATGGGCGACAGGATCACCGGAATGATGCCGACCGGCGCTGACGCCAAACCTGCCCAGGTGGCGGTGTAGCCGTATACCTCCTGCAGCAGCTGCGGCAGCAACACGATCGAGCCGAAGTAAAGCATGTAAGCCAGGCTGATCGACAAACAGCCGATGGTGAAGTTGCGCTTTTTAAACAGCGACAAATCGACAATCGGATGGTCGTCCGTTAGCTCCCACACCAACAGCACTGCCAGCGCCACCACGGCGACTACCGTGAGTACGATGATTTCCGTGGAGCCAAACCAGTCGAGTTCTTTACCCCGGTCGAGCATCACCTGCAGCGAACCAATCCCCACGACCAACAGCACCAGACCGACGATGTCAATCGGGCGGATCTCGGTTTTGGTTTCACGTCCACGCAAAGTCTGCAAGGTCAGGGCCACAACCACAACCCCAATCGGCACGTTGATAAAGAAGATCCAACCCCAGTGATAGTTATCACTGATCCAGCCGCCGAGAATCGGGCCGCAGATCGGCGCAACGATCACCGTCATCGCCCACAGCGAGAGCGCCACGCTGCGCTTGGCCGGCGGGTAGTTGTTCAGTAGCAAACTTTGCGACAGCGGAATCAATGGACCGGCAACCACACCCTGAATGATACGGAAGAAGATCAGCATCTCCAGACTCTCTGACATGCCGCACGCCCATGAGGCCAGTACAAACAGAATGGTCGACCAGGTAAACAGCTTCACTTCACCGATACGTTTGGCTAACCAACCGGTAATCGGTATCGAGATGGCGTTTGCCACCCCGAATGAGGTAATCACCCAGGTGCCCTGTGAGTTCGAGGCACCAAGGTTACCGGCGATCGTTGGGATCGCCACGTTAGCAATGGTGGAGTCGAGAACCTGCATAAACGTCGCCAATGATAAGGCGATGGTCATCAGGACTAACGGCGCACCTTCAAGCGGTTTTTGTGCCATCACAGCCTCCCGCGGAATTAATCGGCGTTGGCACGGACGATATCAGTAATCAGCTTGTTAACCGGCGCGAGGTCGATTGCCAATGCGTTACTTTCATAAGCCGCTTGTGGACGCACGCTACTGGCCAGTGTGGCCCCGTCTTTGTTCTGGGTATCCACTTTGACTAAGGTGGAGAGACCAATACGCAGCGGGTGTTCGGCCACCTGTTGCGGGTCCAGCTCAATACGCACCGGTAAACGCTGAACCACTTTGATCCAGTTACCTGTCGCATTCTGCGCCGGCAGCAGAGAGAAGGCGCTGCCGGTGCCCATATCCAGACCGACAACTTTGCCGTGATACTCCACGTCATCACCGTAAATATCGCTGATCACAGTAGCGGGCTGACCGATGCGCACACCGGAAAGCTGCGTTTCTTTGAAGTTGGCATCAATCCACAAATTCGTGGCAGGCACTACCGCCAGCAGCGGCGTGCTGGTGGAGATCTGCGAACCGACCTGAACACTACGACGCGAAATATAGCCATCCATTGGACTACGGATATCGGTGCGCTGCAGCGCCAGCCAGGCATCACGCAGTTCAGCCGCGCTTTGTTTGACGGCGGGTTGCTGTTCCAGATCGGTGTTCAGGATCATCGCCTGGTTCGCGTTGTACTGCTGCACGGCGACATCAAGTTGCGCTTTCGCCGTGGCCACGGCATCACGTGAGTGCTGCAGTTCTTCACGACCAATCAGGTTTGATGCACCCAGCGGCTCACGACGTTTCAGATCGGCTTCAGCCTGATCCAGCGCGGTCTGTTGCAGCTTGATGGTGGCCTGATACTGCTTGCCGTTGATCATCAATTGATGCGTCTGGCGGACGCTGGTGGCCAGTGCAGTCTGCGCTTTTTCAAACGCCTGCTCCGCATCGGTTTTATCCAGCGACACCAGAATGTCGCCTTTTTTCACGAAGTCAGTGTCATCGAACCAGACTTTATTCACGCTGCCGGAAACCTGTGCCATCACCTGCACCTGATTACCTGACACATAGGCGTCATCGGTTTCCTGGAAATGGCGCAGCACCAAATACCAGTAGGCCAGATACGCCACCCCAATCAATACAAACACGATAGCCAGCAGGATCAGCACACCTTTGCGCTTCTTCTTTTTATTCGCTGGCTGTTGCGGGCTTTGCGCTTCCGCGGTCGCACTCATGTTGTTCTCCACGTTTTCCATTTAGCCGGGCTGTGTTGATCCTTCAACACGGTTTCCCGAGTCGAAAAAGCCAGCGTATAAGACGCTGGCCGGATAAAAGGGGATTAAAATAGCGATTTCGGAAGGTGATTGTGTCGCACTTCTTGCTATTAGCGCGACAGGGAAGCGATAACCTGATCTTCATCCATTTTATCAAGACGGTTAAGCAACTTGCGCGTAATCGCTTCCAGCTGATCCTGCTCGGATGTAGAGAGCGAAGACCACAGATACTGCAGACTCTGATGCTGCGGTGGCAGCAGCTGACGTAAGAATTCGTTACCTTTCTCTGTCAGGTGCAGATGCAGGCAGCGACGGTCATTATCGCTCTCGCGGCGCTCGATCCAGCCGCGTTTTTCCAGCTCATCGGCAATACGTGTTGCATTAGTGCGTGAGGAACCCAGCGCAGAACTCAGTTCTGAAGGCTGGATGCTCTGGTTTTCTTGCGCATCAAGTGTAATCAGCGCCATGAATAAGGTCTCGTTAATTCCCTGCGCCTTCAACATCTTGTTGCGGTTATCCAGCAGTTTTCCCTGCATATGCATGCACAGACGAGTCAGGATGATTTCCTGCAACGGAAAATCTTTATGGCGGTTAGCACGGATGTTCAGCATCTGTTCAATGGGAGTAAACGAACTTTCCATTTTAAAAAAAACCTCTTAGTTGCAACTGGTATAGTAAGGATGGTGACAGATTAAGCGTAGTCATATTTTCCGCCAGTGATTGTTCGCACGATCACATTGTCAACATCTGGCGTTCCAGGTCGTTCCATAACCCTGGGCGCTTCGCCCTGACAACGTGCCACGCAGGATGGTTACATTGTCATCAATTCACATCGTGAAATATTTTTAAGAAAAAATAATTTCGCGAGAAAAAATAACCCTGGTGAATAACTGTGCTGCTAACCATAACAAACTCAATCATCAATGAATAGTCTCACTCACGTGATTGGGTTGGTCTTTACGCTTTCTAAACACTTTAGCTGAACGCATTACATCACGAAATCAATGGGTTAATTAACTTAATCGTAACAATTCCGGTACCAATACCGTACCAGCTAAAATGATGAATTGCATTCGTTGAGAGAATTTAACCTCAGGCAGCGCAGAGATAAGTCTCGGCTTAGCAGCATTCATGGCGGAAGAAAGGCGTAGATAATCATTTGTGGTTAATAGTAACCCAAAAAATTATTTCAATGGTGTGTTAATTGACAGGACGTACCAGTGCGCTATAACGCACGAACTGTGCGGGGATTGAGAACAAAAGCGGCCAAAAGGCCGCTTTTAAGGGAAGAGGATTACTTTGCCGCCGCTTGTGCGTCAGAAATCCACTTATCAAACTCGGCCTGATGGCCTTTGATCCAGCCATCTACGTGGCGATTGATGTCAGCTTCAGAAGCCTGACCCGCATGCATCGCCGCGTTTTCGGCGTTGATATCGCCAATCGGCAATTTCATTTCAGCAAACAATTTTGCCGCCGCCGGGTTTTTCTCAGCCCAGGCTTTGTTGGCCACAATGTGCATAGTGTTGACCGGGAAACCGTAATTTTTACCATTAGGCAGTTTGGTGTCCACTTTGCTCTGCTCGCCTGGCAGGGAAGAGAATGGCACCTGCAGCCAAACCACATCTTTACCCGGTTTGAGCACGTCGCTCAGCCAGTAAGGTGTCCAGGTGTAATAAAGGATAGGTTTGCCCTGCTTGTAGCGTGCCAGGGTGTCAGCCACCATTGCTGAATAGTTACCCATGTTGGCCGTGACCGTATCAGCGAGGCCATAGGCTTTATTCTGGTGGTTAATCACCGCTTCACAGCCCCAGCCCGGCGTACAGCCCGTCATGTCGGCTTTGCCGTCACCGTTGCTGTCGAACAGTTTGGCGATTTTCGGATCTTTAAGCTGTTCGATGTTGGTGATGTGATACTGCTCGGCGGTTTTCTTATCGATCAGATAACCCTGAGCAGCGCCGCCAACGTAAGTGCCTTCACGGTAAAACTTGTTATCACCGCCTGCCGCTTTATACATGTCGTCATGCAGCGGTTTCCAGTTAGTGGCTATAAAGGTGGCATCACCTGCCGCGATGGTGGTGTAGGCTACGTTGTAATCGACTTCGCCCGGCTTCTCAACGGTGTAGCCCAGTTTTTCCAGTGCGCGGCTGACAATCAGCGTCTGGAAAGTTTCTTCTGCGATGGTGCTTTGCAGAGGTTTAACAGTGATGCCTTTACCCGGCAGGTCGGCGGCGGACACGTGCGTCGCGGCGAACGTCGTCAGGACGGCAGCGAACAGAGCTGTCTTGCGCATAGTCATTCCTTATTTTACGTGTTGCGTCGGAGACGGACGGCCACGCTGGGCCGTCCATAGAAATCAGGCTTTTTTACTGAAGGGGCGCAGCAGCAGGCCAATTGGACCGGTGCTGTACCAGTGACGGTTGCCACGGCTGCGGCTATCACGGGCGACCGACTGAGTCAGGCGATCAAGGATAATCGCCAGAATCACGATACCCACGCCGCCGACAGTTGCCAGACCCATATCTAAACGACCGATACCGCGCAGCACCATCTGGCCTAAACCACCCACAGCGATCATCGAAGCGATAACCACCATCGACAGCGCCAGCATCAGCGTCTGGTTCACACCGGCCATAATGGTCGGCATCGCCAGCGGCAGCTGCACTTTAAATAGCATCTGACGTGGGCTGGCACCAAAGGATTCGCTCGCTTCGATCAAATCGGCAGGTACCTGCTTAATGCCAAGAATGGTCAGACGCACCATCGGCGGTAGCGCAAAGATGATGGTCACCACCACGCCCGGCACGTTACCGATACCGAACAGCATCACGATCGGCACCAAATACACGAAGGCCGGTGTGGTCTGCATCGCATCCAGCAACGGTCGGATAATGCGTGCCGCACGTTCACTGCGTGCCAGCCAAATCCCCAGCGGGAGGCCGATGATGATGCAGAACAGCAGGGCGGTCAGTACCAGCGCCAGTGTCACCATCGCTTGCGACCACGCGCCAATGGCACCAATCGCAATCAAGGAAATGAGAGTCGCGATTCCCATGGCCGGGCTGGCAATTTGCCAGGCAATCAACGCAAATACCACAATCGCCACGGGCGCGGGCATGCCCAGCAGCAACTGCTGGAATGCGCTGAGGATATAGTCGACCGGCACGCGAATGCCCTGGAACACCGGGCGGAAATGGCTAACGACCCAGTCGATGCCTTCGGTCACCCAGCTGTCGAGTGGGATCCAGGTCTTGTGGAACGGATCCATGATATTGAAATGTTCGGGAGCTGGAGCGGGCGCGCTGTTGAGCCAGTCACTGCTACTGGCGGCGCTGCTGGCGGCATCATGTCCGCCGCTCGCCGCCGAGGGATCACCCCATGCATCGGCTGAACCACTGCTACTGGCTGCGCTGCTGGCAGCATCATGTCCACCGCTCGCCGCTGAAGGATCGCCCCATGCATCGGCGGAACCGCTGCTGGACGTGCTGTCGGCGGGTGCGCTGCTGCTACTTCCGCCCCAGGGATCGCTACTGCTGGCTGCCGCGCTCGAATCTGTGGTCGCGGGTTGCTGCGTGGTCTGGCTGGCGCTATCCCACGGATTGCTGGTTTGTTCACTCATGACTGGGCTCCTTCACGATCTAAAGCGCGCAATAGCATGCTTTTGGAAATAATACCGACGTACTGATTTTCTTCGCCGACCACCGGCACCGCGCAGGGCGCTTGTGCAACGTGGGAGAGCAAATCGTTCAGGGAGGTATCCGCAGGAACCGCTAACGGCGTCTCAAGCAGGGCGCTATCCAGACCTTCACCCGCAGCCAGTGCCGCTTTAAGTGAATCGGTTGAAACTACGCCGACAAATTTCTGTTTCTCCAGCACATAGCCATATTCGCGGTCTTCATCCTGAAGCAGTTTAATGGCGGAACGTGGGCCAAAACCGGCCGCTTTACGAATCAGTGCGCCGGCGCTACGACGGGCAATATCCCTGGCGCTAAACACATGGCTAATATCGACACCCCGGAAGAAGGTGCGCACATAATCGTTAGCGGGATTATTCAGGATTTCATCCGGCGTACCGACCTGTACCACTTCGCCACCCTGCATGATGGCGATGCGATCGCCAATACGCATCGCTTCGTCGAGATCGTGAGAGATAAACACAATGGTACGCTGATGTTTCGCCTGCAGTTTGACCAGCTCATCCTGCATTTCGGTACGAATAAGCGGATCGAGGGCGGAGAAGGCTTCATCCATCAGTAAAATATCGGGATTGATCGCCAGCGCGCGCGCTAATCCGACACGTTGACGCATACCGCCGGAGAGTTCATCTGGATAGGAGTGAGCATAATTATCCAGTCCCACCTGACGCAATGCTTCCAGCGCTTTTTCCTGACGTTCCTGTAACGGCACGCCCGCTAATTCCATGCCGAAGGCGGTATTATTCAGCACCGTCATATGGGGCATTAATGCGAAGGACTGGAATACCATGCTGATCTTATTTCTGCGCACTTCACGCAGTTCAGCATCCGATATTTTCGCAATATCGACACCGTCAATGATCACCTGGCCGCGAGTGGGCTCGATCAGACGATTGAGAAGGCGAACCATGGTGGATTTCCCTGAACCGGAGAGCCCCATGATGACGAAGATCTCGCCTTCTTCAATGGCCAGACTGGCATCTTTTACGCCGACGGAGAGACCGGTTTTCGCCAGAATACTCTCTTTGCTTTCGCCTTTCTCAATCAGCTTAAATGCCTTTTCGGGGTGATCCCCAAATACCTTATATAAATTCTTTACTTCGAGTTTAATTGCCATGCAGTAATTAATTTCCCGGTTAAATGTTTAGCTATTTCTTGTAGTGATCTCGATTAAATTTAAGCGCCCTATAACCTAGCATAGTGAGAATATCTGACAACCCTTGATTCGGATATTTGGCTGAGCAAGCGCGTGCAGATTGGCGATAATTCCAGTGCTCACAAGGGATGAGAGCGAATCATTTTTTTCTGAATTTTTTATGAAATTAACCCGCTTTCACGGCAAATGCTCAGTGAAACACGAATAAATTGCGCTTATGTAGGTGATATAATGGACGAATTAATGGCGCTAAAATGACAAAATAATGAAGGTGAGAAACGGAAATAACGAGAGAATATTTGGTAATCTGAACGGGAAATATCAAGGCGCTGAAAGGGCGCGCTGT
Organism: Pantoea sp. USMM079; assembly: GCF_037153115.1. Lineage (NCBI taxonomy): Bacteria > Pseudomonadati > Pseudomonadota > Gammaproteobacteria > Enterobacterales > Erwiniaceae > Pantoea > Pantoea sp. USMM079. The sequence goes on along the minus strand of NZ_JBBCKX010000016.1, from coordinate 99,876 downwards.
GGCGCGCCCTGTGCTACATGCCAGAGGCTAGAAATTCCAGTCCTCGTCTTCGGTTTCCACGGCTTTTCCCATCACGTAGGAAGAACCTGAACCGGAGAAGAAATCGTGGTTTTCATCGGCATTCGGTGACAAAGCTGAGAGAATGGCCGGATTCACCGTCGTCAGCTCTGACGGGAACAACGCCTCATATCCCAGATTCATCAACGCCTTGTTAGCGTTGTAGTGCAGGAAGGTTTTAACCTCCTCTGCCCAACCCACATCCGCATACAGCGCTTCGGTGTATACCACTTCGTTTTCATACAGCGCCAGCAGCAAATCGATGGCAAATTGCTGCAGCTCTTCGCGGCGTGCATCGTCAACTTTTTCCAGTGCCTTCTGGTACTTGTAGCCGATGTAATATCCGTGCACCGCTTCATCGCGAATAATCAAACGAATCAGGTCAGCGGTGTTGGTCAATTTGCCACGGCTTGACCAGTACATCGGCAGCCAGAAACCGGAGTAGAACAGGAACGATTCCAGGAACACGCTGGCGATTTTCTTCTTCAGCGGGTCCTCGGCCCGATAGTGCTCCAGCACAATCTTCGCCTTGTTCTGCAACGCTTCGTTCTCCTCACTCCAGCGATACGCCGCATCGACATCGGCGGTGTTGCACAGGGTGGAGAAAATCGAGCTGTATGAACGCGCATGCACCGCTTCCATAAAGCTGATATTCGACAGCACCGCTTCTTCATGCGGCGTGATGGCGTCTTCCATCAGGCCCGGCGCGCCGATGACGTTCTGGATAGTGTCGAGCAGCGTCAAACCGGTAAACACGCGGATGGTCAGCTGCTGTTGCTGGTGGTCCAGCGACTGCCAGGCTGGCAGGTCGTTGGACAATGGCACTTTTTCCGGCAGCCAGAAGTTGCTGGTCAGACGGTTCCACACTTCGAGGTCTTTTTCGTCCTGGATTCGGTTCCAGTTAATCGCTTGAATTTGTTTAAGTTGCATAGTTTTCATCACAATGAGCAGGAGACGCAGCCCTGGACTTCGGTGCCTTGCAGCGCCATCTGGCGCAGACGAATGTAATAGAGCGTTTTGATGCCTTTCTTCCACGCATAAATTTGCGCTTTGTTGATGTCACGCGTGGTGACGTCATCGCGGAAGAACAGCGTCAACGACAAGCCCTGATCGACGTGCTGCGTGGCTTCGGCGTAGGTATCAATAATCGCTTCCGGACCAATCTGGTACGCATCCTGATAGAGATCCAGATTCTCGTTGGTCATAAATGGCGCCGGATAGTAAACGCGGCCGGTTTTACCTTCTTTACGGATCTCAATGCGCGACACGATCGGGTGAATACTCGATGTCGCGTGATTGATATACGAGATCGAACCGGTTGGCGGCACCGCCTGTAAGTTCTGGTTAAACAAGCCGTGTTGCATCACTGATTCGCGCAATGCCTGCCAGTCTGCCTGCGTCGGTAACGCAATGCCTGCATCGGCAAAAATCTGGGCAACACGCGCGGTGCGTGGCAGCCAGGCACGATCCACATACTTATCGAAGTAGTGGCCGTTGGCGTACTGCGATTGTTCAAAGCCATCAAAACTCTGATTGCGCTCTTGAGCCAGCAGGTTCGACGTGCGCACCGCGTGATAGGTGACGCAGAAGAAGTAGAGATTGGTGAAATCCAGTGCCTCTTCCGAGCCATAAGCCATGCCTTCACGTGCCAGATAGCCGTGCAGGTTCATCTGACCCAGGCCCACTGCATGTGAGCGGCGATTGCCTTCCGCCACCGACGGCACCGAGTTGATTTCGCTCATCTCAGAAACCGCCGTCAATGCGCGCACGGCGGTTTCAACGGTCTGCGCCAGATTGCGGGAATCCATAGCATGCGCGATGTTCAGCGAGCCGAGGTTACAGGAGATATCTTTGCCGACGCGACGATAGCTGAGATCGTCATGGAACTCGCTGGCGCTGTTGACTTGAAGAATCTCCGAACACAGGTTGCTCATATTGATGCGGCCGGCAATCGGATTGCTGCGGTTCACGCTGTCTTCGTACATGATGTACGGATAGCCCGATTCAAACTGAATCTCTGCGAGCGTCTGGAAGAAATCACGCGGTTTAATGTAGGTCTTGCGGATGCGATCGTCCGCCAGCATTTCCTCGTATAGCTCGCTGATGCTGATATCACCAAACGCTTTGCCGTAAATGCGCTCAACGTCATACGGCGAGAACAGGGCCATATCGCGATTCTCTTTCGCCAGCTGGAAGGTGATATCGGGGATCACCACGCCCAGCGACAGCGTTTTGATACGGATCTTCTCGTCAGCGTTTTCGCGTTTGGTATCAAGAAAGCGGAAAATATCAGGGTGGTGAGCGTTCAGCCACACCGCGCCCGCGCCCTGGCGTGCACCAAGCTGATTGGCGTAAGAGAACGCATCTTCCAGCATCTTCATTACCGGAATCACGCCAGACGACTGGTTTTCGATGCGCTTAATCGGCGCACCGGATTCACGCAGGTTAGAGAGCAGGAAGGCCACGCCGCCGCCGCGTTTTGACAACTGCAGCGCCGAGTTCACCGCACGCCCAATCGATTCCATATTGTCTTCGATGCGCAGCAGGAAGCACGAGACTAACTCGCCGCGCTGCTGTTTACCGCAGTTGAGGAAGGTTGGGGTGGCTGGCTGGAAGCGGCCGCTGAGCATTTCTGCCAGCAATTCGCGTGACAGCGATTCGTTGCCGCGTGCCAGCGTCAGCGCCACCATGCAGGCGCGCTGCTCGAAAGTTTCGAGATAGCGTTTACCGTCGAAGGTTTTCAGCGTGTAGCTGGTGTAAAACTTCCACGCACCGAGGAAGGTGTGGAAACGGAAACCCCAGGCATCGGCTTCATCGTGCAGCTGGCACAGGAAACTGAAGTCGTACTGATTCAGTACCGTGGCTTCATAGTAGCCTTCCTCAACCAGATAGCGCAGGCGATCGGCCGCCGAGGCGAACTGTACGGTATTCGGCTCTACATGCTGCAGGAAGAACTGGCGCGTAGCCTCGTGATCTTTCTCGAACTGAATGCGGCCATCGGCGTCATACAGGTTCAGCATCGCGTTGAGCGCGTGATAATCCAGCTGCGTGCTGTTCAGGGTGTCTGTCGTTGCCAAAATTGGGTTACTCCCGCTTTTACATTAGCGATATCGTCGGGGGTTCCCATCAGCTCAAAGCGGTAGAGATAAGGAACCTGACATTTCTGCGCAATGATGTCGCCTGCCAGGCAATAGCCTTCACCGAAGTTGCGGTTACCGGCAGCAATCACCCCGCGGATACCGCGTCGGTTGGCGTCATCATTGAGGAATTGAATCACTTGTCTGGGCACCGCCCCCCGCGCACTGCCGCCGCCGTAGCTCGGCACCACTAAAATAAAGGGTTGGTCGATATGCAGGCGCTGCTTGCCATCAATCGGTATGCGGCAAGCAGGCAGTCCCAGACGAGTGATAAATCGGTGCGTGTTTTCCGACTGGCTAGAGAAGTACACCAGTGGGAACATCGCTTATCCCCCGACAGCAGCGAGCTGGCGCAGGCTGGCAATCTTGTCAGGGCGGAAGCCGCTCCAGTGGTCATCATGGGTCATGACAACGGGCACCTGGCGATAGCCGAGGGATTTGAGGTTATCAATGGCTTCCGGTTGGGTATCGAGGTTGATCAGCTGATAGTCGATACCTTTACGGTCCATGGCATTTTTTGTCGCGTTGCACTGGACACAGTTGTTTTTAGTGTAAATAATAATGCGCATGATTCGTATTTCCCTTTGATTGCGGTCTGGATGCGAGATACGAAGCAAAATCCTATTTGCAGCGAACTTCGTCCTTGACGACATCTGGTAGCGAGTTGATGGGTTGAATACTAGATGTAGTGCTCGCGGTGGTCAAGCCCACCAGATATAGGGTTTTGTTATTTTGATCTTCGGATAATCGCTAACACCAGAGATCATGCGCCTTCCCGGCCGAAAAAATATTTTGTAAAGGCGGAGGGTATGAAATTTAGGTCAAATTTTGCGCGTATTCATTCACTACAGGCACAAAAAAGCCCCGCAATCGCGAGGCTCTCTTTAAACGCTAATGACGGTTAACGGCGTGACATCAACAGCGCACCTAACACCAGACCCACGGCTGCACCGACACCCACGCCGTGCCAGGGTTTGTCATGCACGTAGGCATCAACCTGATAACTGGCGTCACGCGCTGCCTGAGAAACGCGGCTGTTGCCACCGTTCAGTTTTGCGCGGGTCTGCTTCAGCAACGACTGTGCTTTACTGCGTGCGCTATCCACTTCATCTTTGGCTTCGCTGCTGTAAGATTTAAGTAATGCTTCGAGCGAATCTGCCAGCTCGTTTACATCCTGATTGATATCAATGTCATCGTTTTTGCTTACGCGATTAAACATTTTTTCGCTCCCTTTGATTTAACAAGTAATACTGAGTGTAGACGAAACGTGACTAAACGCAGGCGTATGCCAGGCTTTAGGGAAATTCCGAATGTCCTGTATGTCGGGCTGTTGTAAGGTTGCGGGGCTGTGAGAAGAGAGGAGCAAGCATGTATTTACGTCCGGATGAGGTAGCGCGCGTACTGGAAAAAGCAGGGTTCGAAATGGACACCCTGACGCCAAAAATCTACGGTTATCGTCGTGGTGAAAATTATGTCTACGTCAATCGCGAAGCGCGCATGGGCCGCACCGCATTGATCATTCACCCCACGCTGAAAGAGAAAAGTCAGCACTTTGCCGAGCCCGCCTCAGAAATGAAAACCTGCGATCATTACACCCAGTTCCCGCTTTATCTGATGGGTGAATCCCAGGAACACTACGGTATTCCGCACGGTTTTAGCTCGCGCATTGCGCTTGAGCGCTATCTGCAAGGCGTATTTGGCGCCTGATGTGGGGCCCCGTTGACGCGGGGCCACCCCCGACTTTTTAAAACCCTTCCCCTTTGCCACGTTGCAAATTGACACGCTGGCGCGTATAACCCTGTGTCCATATAGATGTTCAGACGTCCATACGGATAAAAATAATGCAAACGCAGGATACTTCTTCGCAGGAAAACTTTAAGCGCACCATGAAAGTGCGGCATCTGGTCATGCTGTCACTGGGCGGCGTGATTGGCACCGGACTCTTCTTCAACACCGGCTATATCATCTCAACCACCGGCGCGGCGGGCACGCTACTGGCATATCTGATCGGCGCGCTGGTGGTGTGGCTGGTGATGGTATGTCTCGGCGAACTGGCCGTAGCGATGCCGGAAACCGGCGCTTTCCATGTCTATGCGGCGCGCTATCTCAGCCCGGCAACTGGCTATACTGTGGCATGGCTCTACTGGCTGACGTGGACGGTGGCGCTCGGCTCCAGCCTGACCGCCGCCGGATTCTGTATGCAGTATTGGTTCCCCACCACGCCGGTGTGGCTGTGGTGTTTGGTGTTCTGCATCGCCATCTATCTGCTGAATATCGTCTCCACGCGCTTCTTCGCGGAAGGGGAGTTCTGGTTCTCCATCATCAAAGTGGTCACCATCATTGCCTTTATCATTCTTGGCGCGGGCGCGATGTTTGGTTTTATCCCGATGAAGGATGGCAGTGCCGCACCGGGATTGAGTAACCTGACGGCTTCAGGCTGGTTACCGCACGGCACCTTGCCGATTCTGATGACCATGGTGGCGGTGAACTTCGCCTTCTCCGGTACGGAATTGATTGGTATCGCCGCTGGGGAAACGGAACAGCCACAGAAAGCCTTACCCTTGGCGATCCGCACTACCGTCGCGCGATTGATCATCTTCTTCATTGGCACGGTATTTGTGCTGGCGGCGCTGATCCCGATGGATCAAGCGGGCATCGTCAAAAGTCCGTTTGTTTTGGTGTTCGAGAAAATCGGCATTCCCTATGCAGCCGATATCTTTAACTTTGTGATCCTCACCGCCATCCTGTCAGCGGCCAACTCCGGGTTGTATGCCTCGGGCCGTATGCTGTGGTCGCTGGCAAACGAAAACACGCTGCCACGCTGTTTTGCCGGGGTAAATCGTCGCGGTATTCCAGTGTTGGCGATAACCGTCAGTATGCTCGGCGGCCTGCTGGCGCTGTTCTCCAGCGTGATCGCGCCGGATACCGTATTTGTGGCGCTGTCAGCCATTTCAGGTTTTGCGGTGGTGGCGGTGTGGCTGAGTATCTGTGCCTCGCACTATGTGTTCCGTCGTCGCCACTTGGCCGCAGGCGGTTCGCTGCAACAACTCGCCTATCGCGCGCCACTCTATCCTCTAACGCCGATTCTCGGTTTCCTGCTGTGCCTGCTGGCGTGTGTAGGGCTGGCCTTCGATCCTTCACAGCGTATTGCGCTGTGGTGTGGCATTCCATTTGTGCTGTTCTGCTATGCCGCATACCATGTCACGCATCGACGTAACCTGAAGGCCGGGGAGGCCAATGATGTCGCGTAATCCTGTCGCAGAAGCCTTAACACAACATGACACACTGATTCTGGATGGCGCGCTGGCCACCGAACTGGAGGCGCGCGGTTGCAATCTCGCCGATGCGCTCTGGTCTGCCAAAGTGCTGATGGAAAACCCTGAGCTGATTTATCAGGTGCATTACGACTATTTTGCGGCCGGCGCCAATGTGGCGATCACCGCCAGCTATCAGGCCACGCCGCAGGGCTTTGCGGCGCGTGGGCTGGATGAGGCGCAAGCGCTCACATTGATCGACCAAAGTGTGAAACTGGCACAACGTGCGCGTGATGATTATCGTGCGGCATCAGGCAGTGAAGCCGCTTTGCTGGTGGCCGGTTCCGTTGGGCCTTATGGCGCTTACCTTGCTAATGGTGCTGAGTATCGCGGTGATTACGCCCTGCCAGAAACTGAGATGAAAGATTTCCATCGCCCGCGCGTCAAGGCGCTGTTGGACGCAGGTGTGGATTTGCTGGCATGTGAAACCCTGCCGTCGTTTGCCGAAGCGCAGGCGCTGGAGAGTTTGCTGGCAGAGTACCCAAACAGCAGCGCCTGGTTCTCCTTCACCCTGCGTGATGCGCAGCACATCAGCGACGGCACGCCGCTGAGTCAGGTGGCTGAGCTAGTGAATGCGGCACCGCAAGTGGTGGCGATGGGCATCAACTGCGTAGCACTGGAGAGCGTGACACCGGCGCTGCAAGCCCTGCAGGCGCTGTGTGCGAAGCCGCTGCTGGTTTACCCCAATTCCGGTGAACAGTACGATGCGAGCAGCAAAACCTGGCACTCGGCGCCATCGGGCTGCACGCTGCAGGATAAATTCCCTGAGTGGCAACAAGCGGGCGCACGGTTGATTGGTGGCTGTTGCCGCACCACACCGCAGGATATCGCGGCGATTGCCGCCTGTTGTCAACCGCAATAAAGGCCAGAAAAGCAGCACTGATAGGGCGATTGAGGCGAGTGAAAAGCAGGATAGGGCAGTTTAGACTGTCCTATCTGATTCTATAGCGGACCTGCCATGAACCTGCGACACCTTCTTCCCGCCACTGCATTGCTGCTGAGCGGCTGTGCCACCATTGTCGGCACGGAAACGCAGCCGGTAAAAATCGACTCTGTCCCGCAAGGCGCGCGTTTCACCGTGCAGGATGAGACCGGCCGCGCAGTGGCGCAGGGCTACACGCCACAAACCGTCGAGCTGGCAAAATCCACTGGTAATTATTTTGGTAAAAAACACTATCAGGTGATGCTGGAGAGTCCGGGCTACGTGCCGGTGACGCTGCCGATCGAGGCCAGTGCCAACCTGTGGTATCTGCTGGGTAATATCCCGTTACTGGGCTTCCCCGGCTGGCTGCTGGTGGATCCGTTCTATGGCGGCATGTACGACCTGAAACCTGAACATCCGCAGCCACGTCTCAACGTGGTGGGTGCGCGCGGCGGTTAAACCGCATGGCGTGGTCGCGGCGCAATTTTTTGTGCATCTCCGAAGCAGGTATGTCGCTGAGAGATGAGCGATACACCGCGCTGCTAAGGTTCAGCATCATCTTTTTGGTTAAAAGCGATAAATCACATAGCTGCCGTTTGATATTCAAGACGGCAGCGACAATGAGAGCCGATTTCAAGCTATTGTGCTGTCGGCTTCACCATGGCATGACCGGATTTATGCTGCGCCAGATACTGCTGCTGGAAAATGCACATGCGAATGGTATTGCGGTATTCACCATTGATGAAAAATTCGTGCTTCAGCACGCCTTCCACTTCAAATCCCAGTTTGGTGTAGATGTGAATCGCTTTCTCATTCTCCTGATCAACAATCAGGTAGAGTTTGTAGAGATTGAGCACCGAAAAGCCATAATCCATCGCCAGTTTAGCCGCCTGACTGGCTAAGCCTTTGCCCTGATGCCCTGGATCAATGATGATCTGAAACTCAGCGCGACGATGCACGTGATTGATCTCGACCAGTTCCACCAATCCCGCTTTTTGCTCATCGTGTTCAACGACAAAACGACGCTCTGTTTGATCGTGGATATGCTTGTCGTAGAGATCCGAGAGCTCGACAAAAGCTTCGTACGGCTCCTCAAACCAATAACGCATCACGCTGGCGTTGTTGTCTAACTGGTGCACAAAGTGCAGATCTTCTCGCTCAAGCGGACGCAATTTCACCGTCATACGGTGTTCCTTCTGTTGAAAAATTGGCGTGATTATAGCGCCATCCGCCGAAGGTTGCTTTCGCACCAGTGTGATCATCGGCATAGGGTTTATGCACCGTTTCAGTGCGCGATCTCAACCCCCTCTCCCCATCACAATGGGCTTTCACAATCTGGCACAGCCATTGCTTGGCTTGTATAGATAAGACTATACAACCGTTGTTTTTCATCACCTTTATCAGGAGTGGAAGATGGGCAAGCCAGTGAAACTCGTTATTCGTGCATTAACCGCCGCAGTCCTGTGCGCCAGTGCTTTAGGGGCACAGGCGGCCGACACCAAAGTCGCCATCGGTATTTCCGGCTGGACCGGATTTGCCCCGCTGACGCTGGCCGATAAAGCTGGGATTTTCAAAAAGCACGGCCTTGATGTCGATGTGAAGATGATCCCGCAGAGCAGCCGACATCTGGCGGTGGCTTCCGGCACCATTCAGTGCGCGGCGACCACGGTAGAAACCTACATCTCCTGGAACGCCGCAGGCGTGCCGATCAAGCAGATCGTTCAGCTGGACAAATCTTACGGTGCGGATGGCCTCGCCGCCCGCAGTGATATCACTAGCATCAAAGATCTTAAAGGCAAAACCATCGCAGTGGATGCGCCCGGCACCTCACCTTATTTCCTGCTGGCGTGGATGCTGGATAAAAACGGCATGACGATGAAAGACGTGCGTCTCGCGACCATGGCACCGCAGGCGGCGGCACAATCTTTTGCAGCGGGTCAAAACGATGCGGCCGTGACCTATGAACCTTATCTCTCGGTGATCCGCAACCAGCCTAAGGCAGGCAAGATCCTCGCCACCACGCTGGATTATCCGATGGTCATGGACACGCTCGGCTGTACGCCAACGTTCCTGAAAGAACATCCTCAGGCCGCGAAAGCGCTGGTGGCCAGCTATTACGATGCGCTGGAGATGATCAAACAGCAGCCGGATAAATCCAACGAGATCATGGGTGCAGCAGTAAAATCCACTGGCAAGGAGTTTGCGGAATCGGCCAGTTATTTGCGTTGGCAAGGGCCGGAAGAGAACAAGAAATTCTTCAATGGCGAAATTGAAACCTTCAGTGATGAAGCCGGCAAACTGCTGCTGCGTGCAGGGGTGATCAAGAAAATGCCGGATGTGAAAAGCCTGTACGACGCCAGCTTTGTGCAGTAAGCAGGAGAAAGGAGATGGAGATGAGTAAAAGCCAACCCGTGACTCCGCCAGCAGCGCTGCCGGAGGCGCCGCAGCGCTGGCACAATCCGTTGATGGTGCCGCTGAAAGCGATTTCGCTGCGCTTACGTGTCGCGCTCGGCGTGGCGTTCTTTGTGCTGTTTATCGCGGTATGGACGCTGGTAACGCTGGGCGGCATGGTGTCGCCTACTTTCCTCGCCGATCCTCTCACCATGCTGCAGCAAGGTGTGGTGCTGTTCACCGAGTACAACTTCTCGCTGGATATCGGCATGACGGTGATGCGCGTTCTGTCGGGCTTCCTGCTGGCGGCCGTGATAGGTGTGCCGCTGGGCATCATGATGGGCGCTTACAAAACCTGGGAAGCGTTTCTTGAACCCTTCGTCTCCTTTTGCCGTTATTTACCGGCCTCGGCGTTTGTGCCGTTGCTGATTCTGTGGGCCGGTATCGGTGAAACCCAGAAAATCCTGGTGATCTTTATTGGCTCCTTCTTCCAAATCGTCTTGATGGTGGCGGTCACGGTGAGCGGCGCACGTCGCGATCTGGTGGAGGCGGCCTACACGCTAGGCTGCAGCAACCGCTCGATCGTGCGTCGCGTGCTGATCCCCGGCGCAGCACCGGGTATTGCCGAACTGCTGCGTCTGGTGCTCGGCTGGGCGTGGACTTACGTCATCGTCGCTGAATTGATCGGATCGGAAAGCGGCATCGGCCATATGATCGTCGACAGTCAGGCATTGCTGAATACCGGGCAGATCATTTTCGGCATCATTGTGATCGGCTGCATTGGCTTGATCTCTGACTACCTGTTCAAAGTGCTCAATCGGCGCTTGTTTGCATGGAGCACCCTGTAATGAAACACATCAAACTCAACGTGCGCGGCGTGGAACGCATTTTTACCGGACCGAAAGGGGAACAGACCCAGGCGCTGCAGCCGATCCACTATCAGGTGGAGGAGAATGATTTCATCACTATCCTCGGTCCCTCAGGCTGCGGTAAATCCACGCTGCTGCGCATCATCGCCGGACTGGATACGCCCACGCGCGGGGAAATCTGGCTGGACGGTAAAAGCGTGGAAGGGCCGGGTGCCGATCGCGGCATGGTGTTCCAAAGCTATACGTTGTTTCCGTGGCTGACGGTGGAGGAGAACATCCGCTTTGGCCTGCAGGAGCGTGGCATCAGTGCAGCGCAGCAGAAAGAGCGCAGCGACTACTACATCCAGCAGGTGGGATTACGCGGCTTTGCGCAGCACTATCCGCGCCAACTCTCGGGCGGCATGCAGCAACGTACTGCGATCGCCCGTGCGCTGGCCAACGATCCCTAAGTGCTGTTGATGGATGAGCCGTTTGGCGCACTGGATAATCAGACGCGCGTGATGATGCAGGAGCTGTTGCTGTCGGTGTGGGAGCAGTCGCGCAAGACTGTGCTGTTCGTCACCCACGATATCGATGAAGCAATTTTCATGGCTAACAAGGTGGCGATTTTCAGCGCCCGACCGGGCCGCATCAAGCAGGAGGTAGCAGTGAATTTCAATAATGGGCGCGATTACACCATTAAAACCTCACCCGAGTTTATGGCGTTAAAGGCCGAAGTGACCGAGTCGATTCGTAGCGAAACGATGCAGGCGATGGCGCATTAAGCAGAGATCACATTTAGCGTAAATTGAATGGCGCATCGATTTACGCTTGTCCGTGGCGGCACGATGGAGCATGCATCTGTTTGCGATATGATCGCTTTAGATGCGGATGAAAAATCGCGCCGCAACGGTTGAGTGAAAATGCGTTAACCGACAATCCGACCCAATGCCATATGCGCCGCGCGGTCGCACATATGATCAATCACATCGGGATCGTGACTTACCAGCACCATGGTCAACCCATCATTCTGCTTCAAATCATTCAGCAGATTCAGGATCTCCGCCTGCACCGACATATCCAGTGCTGATGTTGGCTCATCCAGCAACAGTATCTTTGGCTCCAGCAGCAGGGCGCGCACAATCGCCACGCGCTGTCGCTGGCCGCCGGACAGCTGATGCGGATAACGATCCGCCAGCGCTGGATCCAGCCCGACATGGCGAAAACCCTGATTGATGCGGTCGTCGATATTATCGCGCTTCAGCATCTTCAACGGTTCGGCCAGGGTGCGGCGCAGACGATGGCGTGGATGCAGTGAGGCATACGGATCCTGAAACACCATCTGCACATCACGACGCAGCGGGCCGGTAAAGGCTTTACCCGGTCGCACGTCGGTGCCGGCCAGTTGCATGCTGCCGCTCCAGAAGGGATTCAGTCCGGCCATCACCCACAGCAGTGAAGACTTGCCGCAGCCCGATGGCCCCACCAGACCGAAACATTCTCCCGCCGCCACCTGCAAGGATATGTCATGCACCACGGTGCGCAGTTCATAACCCTGCTTATGCGATACGCTCAGATTGTTTAACTCAATCATGGTCTGCCTCCAGCGCAGCGCGATCCAGCACCGGCAAGCGTTCACCGTGCGTGGCTTTGCTCGGACGACAGGACCATAGCGTGCGTGTGTAAGGATGAGTCGCATTAGATAGCTCTGCCGCAGGCAACGTATCCAGCAATTTGCCTTTGTACATCACCATCACGCGATCGCAGTGCTCAGAGACCTGCTGCAGATCGTGGCTGATCAGCAGTAAGCCCATATTACGCTGCTCCACCAAACGACGAATCAGTGCCAGCACCTGATCGCGCATCGCATGATCAAGCGCCGAGGTCGGTTCATCGGCAATCAGCAGATCGGGATCGGTGATCAAAGCGATCGCCAGCATCACACGCTGCCCCATGCCGCCGGAAAGCTGATGCGGATAACGCTTCATCAACTGACGGGGATCCGGAAGACCGACCGCATCCAGCATCTCGCACACTTTCTCTTTACGTTCGGCACGGCTCAGTTTGCGGTGTAGCACCAGCGGTTCTTCGACCTGCCAGCCAATAGTGCGAGTCGGGTTGAGGGCGTATTTCGGATCCTGCATCACCATCGCGACTTTGCCGCCGCGCAGGGCGATCCAGTCGCGTTCGCGCAGGTTGAGCGCATCGGCACCCACCACCTGTAAGCGATCGGCCTGCAGGTGCAATGAAGGAGAGAGCAGCCCCATCAGCGAGCGGGCCGTCAGTGATTTGCCCGAACCGGATTCACCCACCAGCGCCACGCGCTCACGGCCAATTTGAAAGGCGATATTATCCACTAACAGCGTATCTTCGCTGCGGATGGTCAGCCCCTGCACATCAATTAACAGATCATTTGGCATGACGGGTATCCAGTCGGTCGCGCAGGCCATCGCCTGTCAGATTAAACGCCAGACTGGCGAACAGAATCGCACCGCCGGGGGCGGCAGCCACCCACCATTGGTCGAAAATCACTTTACTGCCTTCCGCCACCATCGAACCCCATTCGGCGGTTGGCGGTTGCACGCCCATGCCCAGGAAGCCCAAGCCCGCAGCGGAGAGAATGATGCCGCCGAGGCTCAGCGCCGCACGCACTACTGCGGTGGGCAAACACAGCGGTAAAATGTGCCCGAACATTAAGCGCAAACCGGTAATACCCTGCATACGTGCGGCAGCCAGATAATCACTGCGGCGCAGTGCCAGGGTTTCCGCACGCGCCTGACGGGCAAAGGGTGGCCAACTGGTTAAGGCCAGCGCCAGCGCGCCGTTCATCAATCCCGGGCCGAGCATGGCCACCAGCGCCAAAGCAATCACCAGATTCGGCAGCGACAGGAAGATATCCGTGATGCGCATCAGCACTCGCTCGGTCCAGCCGCCCACATAGCCGGCAGTAATCCCGACCAGCAGTCCCACCGGAATGGTCAGTACCAGAATCAGTGACACCAGCAACAGCGTAGGACGTGCACCATAAATCACGCGTGACAGCAAATCACGGCCAAAGCCATCGGTGCCAAACCAGTGCAGCGCGGAAGGGGCCTGCAAACGCTGGGCGATCACCTGGGCGTTAGGATCAAAGGGTGCCAGCAGCGGGGCAAACAGCGCCATCGCCACCACAATCACCACCAGCGTCAGACCGATGGTCAGTGAAGTCACGCGCGCACGACGGCGGCGCGGACGAACTGTCTCCAGTTCAGAGAGTTGTTGAGTCATCGGGTTCTCGGATCGGTTAACCAGGTGAGGGCATCGGCCACGGCATTAAGCAGAATAAAGCAACTGCCAATCAGCAGGGTCGAGCCGAGAATCGCTGGTGTATCAGAGGAAAACAGCGCGTTGGTCATGTAGCGTCCGACACCGGGCCAGGCGAAGACGGTTTCGGTTAACACCGAACCTTCCAGCAGGGTGGCGTAGGAGAGGGCAATCACAGTGATCAGCGTCCCCAGCACGTTGGGGAAGATGTGTCGCAGCAGGATGCGAGTCCGTCCTGCACCTTTGGCGCGTGCCAGAATCACATACTCTTTGCTGCTCTCTTCTAACAGCGCGGCACGCAATAAGCGTGTAATACCGGCCATCGCCAGTAAGCCAAGAATCACCACCGGCAGCCACAGGTGGGCAATCGCATTGCGGAACATCTCTGGATCGCCAGATAGCCAGCTATCAATCAGCACAAAGCCGGTTTTCGGCTCCAGCGTGTAGATCCAGATATCATCCAACTGTCCCGGCCCGGCAGACCAATGCAACACCGCGTAAAACAGCAGCAGACCCAGCAGACCCAGCCAGAATACCGGAACGGAATAGCCGAGCAGCGAGATAAAGCGCGCTACGTTATCGATCACGCTGCCCGGCTTCCACGCGGCCAGCAAGGCTAAAGTGATGCCAAACACGGCGGCAAAGATCATCGCACAGGTGGCGAGTTCAATAGTGGCGGGGAAGGTGCGCATCAGATCAGCGCTGACAGGCTGATTAGTCAGATGCGAAAGCCCTAAATTACCCTGCGCCAGATGGCTGATATAACGCCAGAACTGTACCAGCACCGGCTGGTCGAGGCCGAGATCGTGGCGCACCTGTGCATAGGTGGCTTCGCTGGCGTGATCGCCGGCGATTTGCTGCACCGGATCAACCGGCGACAGGTGCGACAACATGAAAGTGAACGCTAACAAACCGATCAGCGTCACCAGCAGCGACAACAGGCTGGTGACCAGGCGGCTAACGCGTTGCCAGAGTGGCCGGGCGAACCCGGCCTGTGAAGCAGACACTGCCATTACTTAGAAACCTGCGAGTAATACACCATGTCTGGGTTAATCCCCTGCACATAGCCTTTCAGGTTATCGCGCAGCGCAATCAGGTTGCGCGCCTGCAAGCCGATCACGTAGGGCGAGTTCTTCAGCACTTCGCGCTGCATCGCCTGGTACAGTTCAACACGCTTGTTGCTATCCGCTTCAGCGGTGGCGGCCAGCGTCTGTTTACTCAGCTCTGGAATGTGCCAGTCTGAACGGTAAGCAATGGTTTTGCTGCCATCTTCAGGGTTGTAAGCAAAGGAGGCGGCGTTGGTATTCGGATCGAAGTAATCCGCGCCCCAGGCGTTCAGCGTGGCTTCGTACTGATGCGCTTTCACGCGGGTAGAGACTTCAGAACTCAGACCCGGTTGCACTTCCACCTTCACGCCACCTTTAGCGAAGCTGCCCTGCAGCGCCTGCGCGATGTCGAGATACGGCGGTTGGTTGCTGGTCGAGAGTTTAAAGCTGACGTTGGTCAAGCCGGCTTTCTTCAAAATCGCTTTGGCTTTCTCCGGATCGTAGGTGTACGGCGTGTCATTCAACGCACCGAGGAAACCTTTAGGCAGGAAGGTTTGATGTACTTCGAACTGGCCTTTCAGCAGGTCGTTAGCAATACCTTTGTAGTCGAACAGGTAACGCGCCGCTTCCCACAGTGCCGGGTTCTTCAACACTGGATTCTCACCGACGTTGAACTGAATGTAGTAGAGCGAGGCCATCGGAATCGCTTCGGTCTTCACGCCCATTTTGCCTTTCAGCGCCGCAATTTGGTCTGCGCCGAGGTTACGAGCAATATCCACATCGCCCTGTTCCAGTAGCAGACGACGCGCAGCAGGTTCCGGCACGTTCTTGATCAGGATGTTCTTCAGCTTCGGTGCGCCCGCCGGTGAGGTCGGGTTGGCGGTCAGCAATACCACTTCATGCAGCACCACTTTACGAATCTGATAAGGGCCGCTACCCGCGGAGTTGGTGCCTAACCATGCATGGCCGAAGTCGCCGTTTTTGGCATTCGCCTGCGCAGTTTTCTCATCCACAATTGAAGAGACCGGCGCAGACAGCAGGCTCAGCACATAGGCCGGGCTGACGTTGGCGCTCCAGCTAATCTGCACATGGTTGTCATCGACTTTTTTCAGGAAGGTATCGACGTTGTCTTTATTCCAGCCGAGCTGCGTCAGAATAAAGGAGGGATCGAGGTTAAGTTTCACCACGCGACCCAGCGAGAAGATCACATCTTCCGGACGCAGCGGATTACCACTGGCGAATTGCGCGCCTTTGCGCAGTTCAAAAGTCAGGCTGCGGTTGTCACTGCCTGGCGTCCAGGAGGTGGCCAGCGTTGGCTTCAAATCGGTAGGGTTAGTTGGATCCGACTGAACCAGACGTTGATAGATGTTAGTAAACGCTTGCACCGTGGTGAGTTCAAAGCCCTGCGCCGGATCGAAGCTATCAGCATCATCAGTCGACTGCGCAATCACCAGCGTATCTTTTGGTGTTGCGGCCTGAGAGGAGAAGGCGGCTACCAGCGATAACGCCAGCAGTGAGGGAATGATTTTTTTCATGTTGTTTCCTTGCCTTAAAAAAGTAACGCGAGTGTACGAGAGCGCCGTAATGAAGAATAGTCAATTTATGGCTATACATATGCTTTACGGTTCTAAGCACGACGGATTGGTTATAAGCCTGTTAAATATGCTGTTATTGTTATCGCACCGCGCTGTGCTAGAGACTCGCTAATTTTTGTCCTTTCATCAACCAAATTACAACGGAATTTAAACTCGTTGCTGAACGGAAATAATTAACTTTACTTCGAAGTCTTCAGGAATATAATGGCGCCAACTTCAAACAGGAGAATTCAGTTGGACAGTCACCCTTTTAGATGGCAACACAAGGCAAGCTGACGCGCGAATTCTTTTGTGGCTGCTTGCCAACACGGCGGGCAGCAATCCTCTCTTCTCTCTGATGATTGTTCCCCTTTAAACGACAGTAGCGGGTTGATGCCCGTGGGGATTTCATCATGCACATGATTTTAAACGCACTTTTTCCTCCACCTCGATGCGCGCGCTGATTTTCAGCGTGCATAATTAACCGCTGTTTTAGCGCGTTTTGGCACGTCCGTGCTCAGGCTACCTGGCAAATCTGGACTGACTGAAGATCGCTTTCAGCGGCATCATTGACATCGTCATCGCTATTTCTCGTTATTTTAACGAGCGAATTTCTTCGTCTTTTATTTACGGGAGGTCATATGGAAATTCCCGATAGGTTATTTTTAATCATCTAACGCAGCGTCGTTAATTTAATTTATCCCGAACTATGTGCTCCATGCACAGGGACTTTTATTGCCGTAGAAAATAGAGGAATGTCATCATGACTGACATGAAACTCAACCAGGAAAAAAAATCCTGGAGCAACGCCCGCCCGCAGCGTCAGAAAACGCCGCGCTATCTGATTGAAGATGAAGCCGGTTTCACCGCCGATGAAACCCTGGTTCGCCTGCGCAGTGATGCGCTGGGCCTGAGCGAACGCGAAGCCGAAGCGCGTCTGGAAGTCTATGGCCGCAATCAGGTGGCGCATGATAAAGCGCCGCACGCGCTGATTCAGCTGATCCAGGCATTCAATAACCCCTTCATCTACGTATTAATGGCGCTGGCAGCGGTGAGTTTTTTCACTGACTACCTGCTGCCATTACGTAAAGGCGAGGAGACCGACCTGACCGGTGTCATCATCATTGTGACGATGGTAACGCTCAGCGGTTTGCTGCGCTTCTGGCAGGAGTTCCGCACCAATAAAGCCGCGCAGGCGTTGAAATCCATGGTGCGCACTACCGCTACCGTACTGCGTCGGGAATCTGCCCAACAGCCCCCGGCTAGACAGGAAGTGGATATTGCCACTTTAGTCCCCGGCGACATTATCTATCTATCGGCTGGCGATCTGGTGCCTGCCGACGTACGTTTGCTGGATTCGCGTGACCTGTTTATCAGCCAGGCGATCCTGACCGGTGAATCACTGCCGGTGGAGAAATATGACGTCACGGGCCACGTCACCAGCAAAGGCGCGGGAGCGAGCGATCACGGGGCTTCACTGCTGGAACTCGGTAGCGTGTGTCTGATGGGCACCAACGTCTCCAGCGGCAGCGCCAAAGCGGTGGTAGTGGCAACCGGCGGCGAAACCTACTTTGGCAGCCTGGCGAAATCGATTGTCGGTAATCGCTCGCAAACTGCTTTTGATCGCGGTGTGAACAGCGTCAGCTGGCTGCTGATCCGCTTCATGCTGGTGATGGTACCGGTGGTGCTGCTGATTAACGGGCTAACCAAAGGCGACTGGCTGGATGCCTCGCTGTTTGCGCTGGCGGTAGCGGTGGGTCTGACGCCGGAAATGCTGCCGATGATTGTCAGCTCGAATCTGGCGAAAGGCGCGATTGCCATGTCACGCCGCAAAGTTATTGTGAAACGGCTGAACGCGATTCAAAACCTCGGCGCGATGGACATCCTGTGTACCGATAAAACCGGCACGCTGACCCAGGACAACATCATTCTTGAGCATCATCTGGATTGCGCCGGGGTGGAAAACTCTCGCGTACTGATGCTGAGCTGGCTCAACAGCCACTATCAGAGCAGCACGCCGAATCTGATGGATCGTGCGATTCTGCGCTACGGCAAGGATCGTGTAACGGCGGACATGGGCGACTATTACGCCAAAGTGGATGAGCTGCCGTTTGATTTCGTGCGTCGTCGCGTGTCGGTGGTGGTGCGCGATCGCCGCCTCAATCAACAGATGCTGATCTGTAAAGGCGCGGTAGAAGAGATGCTGAGCATCGCTACGGCTGAGCGTGAAGGAAAACTGGTTCAGCCGCTGGATGAAAAACGCCGTGCAGAATTGTTAGCTCTGGCACATCAGTACAACGAGCAAGGTTTCCGTGTATTGCTGGTGGCGAGTCGTGTACTGGAAGAGCCGGGCTTGCAGCAGGCATTGAGTGTGGCGGATGAACAAGGGTTAACCGTGGAAGGGTTGCTCACTTTCCTCGATCCACCTAAAGAGAGTGCCGCCAAAGCCATTAACGCGCTGCGTGAAAACGGCGTCAGCGTCAAAGTGCTGACCGGCGACAACCCGGTGGTCACCGCACGTATTTGCCAGCAAGTCGGTATCGACAGTGGCGATATCGTGACTGGCGATCAGATCGCGATGATGAGCGATGAGCAACTGGCAGAGGCGGCAGCGCACAGCGCGGTGTTTGCCAAACTGACGCCGCTGCAGAAATCTCGCATCTTGCGTGCATTGCAGCAGCAAGGACACACCGTCGGTTTCCTCGGTGACGGAATTAACGATGCGCCAGCCCTGCGTGATGCCGATGTCGGGATTTCAGTGGATAGTGCAGCAGACATCGCCAAAGAGTCTTCTGACATCATCCTGCTGGAAAAAGATCTGATGGTGCTGGAAGAGGGGGTGATGAAAGGACGCGAAACCTTCGGCAACATCATCAAGTATCTGAACATGACCGCCAGTTCCAACTTTGGCAACGTGTTCTCTGTGCTGGTGGCGAGCGCCTTTATTCCGTTCCTGCCAATGCTGGCGATTCATTTGCTGATTCAGAACCTGATGTATGACCTGTCTCAGCTGGCGCTGCCATGGGACAAAATGGACCGTGAGTTCCTGCGCAAACCGCGCAAATGGGACGCGCGTAATATCAAACGCTTTATGCTGTGGATTGGGCCTACATCATCAATCTTTGATATCACGACTTTTGCTGTGATGTGGTACGTGTTTGCCGCCAACACGCCGGAAATGCAGTCACTGTTCCAGTCCGGTTGGTTTGTAGAAGGGTTGCTGTCGCAGACGTTGGTAGTGCATATGCTGCGCACCCAGAAAATTCCGTTCATTCAAAGCCGTGCTGCACTGCCGGTGATGCTGACTACGGCGTGTGTGATGATTGCAGGCATTCTGCTGCCATTCTCCCCGTTGGGACACATGGTGGGATTGACCCCGTTGCCTTGGGCTTACTTCCCATGGCTGGTCGCGACCTTGTTAGGTTACTGCGTGGTCGCACAGGGTATGAAAATGCTCTACATCAAACGCTTCGGCCAGTGGTTCTAATCATATGGAGGCGCTATGCGGAATCGAAATCTTAATAAGGTGGTGTGCCATCTGCTGATAATGATGGTGGTGATTGTTGTGCTAACGTTGGTGTTTCGTTAGTCAAACCAAGGGCAGGTTATCCTGCCCTTTTTGCCTTTTAACTGCGGGAAGGGACAAATGAGCCAAACAAAACGCGCGTTAATTATCGGTGCTTCAAAGGGGATTGGACTGGCGGTGGTGCAGCAACTGCTGGCCGATGGCTGGGACGTCACGGCCACTTATCGCAGCACTGCCGTTTCCTATCAGCATGAAAAACTGCGCTGGCTGCCGCTGGATATCACCGTTGCCACACAGCGTGAGCAATTACTTCAGCAGCTCAAAGGTGAGCAATTTGACCGCGCGCTGATCAATGCCGGGATTCTCGGCCCGGATTCAATGGAGCTGATCGCCACTTCCGATGATGAATTGATGCAGCTGTTTATGACCAATAGCATTGCGCCCGTGCGCATGGCGGAAGGTCTGTTACCGCTGCTGACGGAAAAGCAGGGTGTGCTTGGCATCACGACATCGCGTCTCGGCAGCCTGACGGAGAATGCCGAGGCGATTCGTCCGTATTACTCTGCCAGTAAGGTGGCGCTGAATATGCTGAGCCGTGCGCTGCTTCAGCAGATGGAGCAGCGTGGAACAACCTTGCTGTCACTGCATCCGGGCTGGGTGAAAACCGATATGGGCGGTGATGATGCGGATATTACTGCGGTGGAAAGTGCTCAGGGATTAGTGGCGCAACTGAACCGTTTTTCCGGTCAGGGCGGACATCATTACGTCGATTACAGCGGCAGGCAATTAGCCTGGTGATAGTAAGCGCCTGCTGACCGATGCCAGCAGGTGATAGCCTTATTCGTCTGGCTGGTAGTACTGCACACCAATCTCAATACGTTCGCGCCCGCTGGCCACGCGATGGCGATTGCTGTCGCGCAGCGAGTAGATGCAGCCGCAGTACTCCTGCTGATAGAAACGCTCGCGCTTGCTGATCTCAATCATGCGTGATGATCCACCGCCTTTACGCCAGTTAAACTCCCAATACAGCATGTCAGGATAGTGCGCTGCTGCACGCACACCGCAGTCATTAATCTGCTTCATGTCCTTCCAGCGCGAAATACCCAACGAACTGGTGATCACCGGGAAGCCATTTTCATGTGCATACAGCGCAGTACGTTCAAAGCGCATGTCGAAACACATGGTGCAGCGTACGCCACGCTCCGGTTCCCACTCCATGCCGCGCGCCCGATCAAACCAGTTATCTTTATCGTAATCGGCATCCACGAAAGGCACACCGAACTGCTCAGCAAAGCGGATATTTTCTTCTTTGCGCAGCTCGTACTCTTTCAGCGGATGAATGTTTGGGTTGTAAAAGAAGATGGTGTAATCGATTCCGGAAGCCAGCATCGCTTCCATCACCTCACCCGAGCAGGGTGCGCAGCAGGAGTGCAACAGCACTTTGTTGTGACCGTTGGGTAAAGGCAAGGGCTGGCGTTTGAAGGTGTCAGACATAAGAAAAAATGGTTAATGAGTGTTGAGCGAAGTGTAAGTCGATATCGAGCCGGACGCAAAGCGGCAAAAACGAAAAAGGCCGCAATCGCGGCCTTTCGGGATTCTGTCAGAAGAACTTATTCAGTCACTTTCTTCTTCAGATCGCTGGCACCTTCTTTGGTTTTATTCCAGCCTTTAGTCGCACCTTCTTTGGTGGCATCCCACCCTTTTTCAGAGCCTTCTTTGGTTTTGTTCCAGCCTTTCTGTGCGCCTTCGCTCACTTTGCTGCTGGTGCTGTCGCTCTTACCTTCAACAGCATGTTTGGCTTTCAGCTTCTGCTCTTCGCCCTGATGCTGCGCCTGATGCAGCTTCTCTTTGGCGGTGTTTGCGCCCGCTTGTGCGTTCGCGACGGTGTCGTCAGTTGCATGTGTGGTAGCGGCAAAAGCCGAAGAAGCCAGCAGCAGGGCAGATACAGCAATAATTGTCTTTTTCATGAATATTCCCTCATCAATCGCTCTATGAGTTATGAGCGTAGTTAACAATGGCACGCTCAGCCAGAATTGGCTCCAGGAATAACCTTAATTGAATCATCGGGTTTGCCCGGTGCGAGAAATGAGCATTTTAAGCCATGCTGCTATGTGCTCAGCCTGAAGGCACTTCAGGCAAGCCGATGAAAGTTGTGAGTCGCCTCAGCTTTAGTGGATCTGACACTGTATCTTTTTCTGGTAAAGGGTAATTTTAGTGCCGCCATAACCACAAAAAATGTCTTAAGGATGAGAGATGAAAAGTAGAGTTGTTGAAATCCTGCAATATCGGTTGAAAACAGATACAGGCAGAACCTTCCATCGAATCATGCGAGATATCAGTGTTCCTCTGCACGTCGAGCAGGGAATTGATGTCGTCGCTTACGGTTGTTCTCTCCATGATGCTGATAGCTATTTTCTTCTTCGAGCATTTGAAAATGAAGAGGAAATGCACGATGTTCTGGAAGCATTTTATGCCAGCGAGGCGTGGCGTTCAGGGCCGAGAGAAGCCATCATTGAACGTATTGAGGTGAGTCTTAAATCTGTGCTGCTGCTTTCACCCAGCGCAATTGATGAGATGAGAAACAGCTTTTTAGCCTGGCAATGAGAGTGACGGGCTGCACATGTATCTGTTTAGCAGGTGAAATTTGAAGAGTGGTTTTACTATAACTTAAAGCCAGCGAATCAGGCTGGCTGACTATTCTTCATCCCGCTCTTTAGCCGCTCGCTGGCGATTGTAATACTCATCTTCCGCAGAAATGATTTCATCCAGCAGGGAGTCCATATCTACAGCATGAACTTCTTCCACAAACAGACCGGTTAAAACGGTTTCAGGCGTTAACTTGCCGTCTTCAAATAGCTGCCAGATTTCTTTCGCATAACGCGTTTCTAAAATCTGTGGGGCAAACTGACCGTAATATTCGGTGATATTATTCACATCGCGCTCAAACATTGATTCGGCGTGATTGTTTGCTGAAGCATCCACCGCTTGAGGCAGGTCGATGATCACTGGGCCATGCTCATCTTGCAACACGTTAAACTCTGACAGATCGCCATGCACAATGCCGGCACACAACATGCGTACGATATTGCGAATCATGGTGGCGAAATCAGTCAGAGCTTCCTCTTGCGACAAAATCACATCGCTCAGACGTGGTGCTACTGCGCCATCTGCATCAGTGACCAGCTCCATCAACAGTACACCGTCGAGGCACATATAGGGTTCAGGCACGCGAACGCCGGCTTTGGCCAGGCGGAACAGCGCATCGACTTCTGCAGTATGCCAGACTTCCTCTTGCTGCTTGCGTCCGAATTTGGAGCCTTTTTGCATTGCACGCGCACTGCGGGAGTTGCGAACTTTGCGCCCCTCCTGGTATTGCACGGCCTGCTTAAAGCTGCGCTGAGAAGCTTCTTTGTAGACTTTAGCGCACTGGACTTTGCCGCCGCACATGACAGTGTAAACGTCAGCTTCTTTGCCGCTCTTCAAGCGCTGAAGCACGTTATCGATCAGGCCGTCATCGACCAGCGGTTGGATTCGGTTTGGAATTTTCATGCGGCTTTATACCGCATTTCAGGGGACTCACGCATTAAGAACATGGGGCTTAACATAAGAAAAGCCAGACGCATGGCATTATGAGCAGGGGATGGATTCAGTATCACCATAACTCTCATTTCTCAAGCGAGATTTGACGTACTGTTATCAGGAATTCACGCGCGGTGGTGTCCCAAAGCTCAGGCGAGAAATCAAACTCATAGCGTCGCTTGAACTCCTCCTCTACGCCATTATCATAGGCGGAGATAAAATCATCGACTTCTTCGACGAGATCTTTGAGCATCCAATCTGGGGCTGTTTTTTTGAAGAGCCTGACTATGCCTTCAACTGTGTCTTCACCATCATTAATGATGTCGGCATCCTGGTTGAAATAACCGAAAATCAGTTGATCAAGAAAATGGAAATTTTGCATTTTGCACCTTAAAGAGACGGGAACGCGGTAAGAATGTAGTAGGGTTTCCCATTAAATTGTTGAAATTCAATGACCACTCTCACATTTGTCATGGCTGTCCGCTGGCTGTCTCCTCGTTTGAAGCCGTAGCCAATAGTTTTCCCTGCTGCATTACGAATAGTCAATCTGACACCTTTCTTACCACCTGAGAGAACAGACTTTATGACGGCTCTATTAGCAAAAAGCGCTCTCGATATTGCTTCCTCAGCAATCTGCAGGTTAGTAAAGGTGGTAGAGAACGTTAAACGCTTATTGGTTTCAAAACGGGATAACAACTCTGCATCGCTTTTGCCAACGTGTGTGGAAAGCGTATGCCCTCCGGGTTTTAAACCCGTCATCGATTCATGCTCAATCAGTTTGATGCGACCCGCTCTCACCGATGCTATCCGGGTTGCACCAATACCAAATGCAAATCCTGGTGGAACAGCGATGTCGACAGTCAGGCCGATTTTCATCGCAGTTTCGTCATCCGCGCCAAAGGATTTTGCAATTGCTTCAGCTGCTTTGTACGTTGCCGTTCGGGTATTTCTGCCCACGATAATCTGATTAGCGGCAGCATGAATACTGGGCATAAAAAAGCCCGCAAGGCTTGCGCCGTGCGGGCTTTCAGGACTTCAGCGGACGATTCTGGTATCGCCGCGAAAGAATTTTGGTGGAGCTGGCGGGAGTTGAACCCGCGTCCGAAATTACTACACCGTCGGTACTACATGCTTAGTCAGTCTTTACATTCGCCGGCCAGCTGCGGACAGACACGCCACTGACAAACTAGCCTGATTAGATTTAGTGCTTCAACCCCAGGCAAGGCATCCACACGATCTCTTTTGGGTTTGACCTCTCTTGATCCCCGTCTTAAGAGCGGAAGCTAGGGAGAGAGGGCTCTTGGCAGGTTATTAAGCTGCTAAAGCGTAGTTTTCGTCGTTTGCGACTATTTTTTTGCGGCTTTTAACGAGGCAAACCGCCCCTCGACATGCACCTAAGGCTTCACAATCCCGTCGAGTCCAGAATCAGCCCCAAGAACTTCTTATACTACAGAATAGTGACGGATGAATCCAGTGCTTAACGCTTTGAATTCTTCATAATACGTGCTTTATCCATCTGCCATTCGCGATCTTTCACATCGTTACGCTTGTCGTGTTCTTTCTTACCGCGCGCCACACCGATCTTCAGCTTGGCCCAGGCGTTTTTCCAGTACATCGATAGTGCAACCACCGTGAAACCTTCGCGGTTGACACGACCGTAAAGCGAATCGAGTTCGCGCTGCTTAAGCAACAGCTTGCGGCTACGCGTGGGGTCACACACCACGTGCGTAGAGGCAACCGCCAGCGGCTGGAAAGTAGAACCGAACAGATAGGCTTCGCCATCGCGCAGCAAAATGTAGCTGTCGCTGATATTGGCTTTACCGGCGCGGAGTGATTTAACTTCCCATCCCTGTAGCGACATCCCCGCTTCGAACTCTTCTTCAATGAAGTATTCGTGGCGAGCGCGTTTGTTGAGGGCAATAGTGGCTGAACCGGGTTTGTTAGCTTTTTTCTTTGTCATAGTGCGGCGTAGTCTACATCACTCAGTCTGTGGGCGCATCCCCCTGTCCTGGGGGCGGTAAAAAACACACTATTTTAGCACAGCTGGCAAACCCGTGAATTTTGTTTGGTGTCCGAAAATGGTATTATTCAACGGTTTTGTGATGAACAGGAACCATTATGGCCCAGATTAGCCGTTCGGCGTTGGTCCCCTATAGCGCTGAGCAGATGTATCAGCTCGTGAATGATGTGGACGCTTATCCTCAGTTTCTTCCGGGCTGCACCGGCAGCCGCGTGCTGGATAACAGCGGAAATCAGATGACGGCAGCGGTAGATGTCTCGAAAGCGGGCATCAGTAAAACCTTTACCACACGTAATACCCTGATCAGCAATCAGAGCATTTTAATGCAGCTGGTTGATGGTCCGTTCCGCAAGCTGACCGGTGGATGGCACTTCACGTCTCTGGGTGATGATGCCTGCAAAGTGGAGCTGAGTCTCGACTTCGAATTCACCAACATGCTGGTTGAAATGGCCTTTGGTCGTATCTTCAAAGAATTAGCGAATAGCATGGTGCAAGCGTTCAGTCAGCGCGCGAAAGAGGTTTATCGTGCCTGATATCACCGTTGAGATCGTTTATGCGCTGCCTGAAAAGCAGTATTTGCGTTCGGTAACCCTGGAAGAGGGTGCGACCGTAGAGCAGGCGATTAAAGCCTCGGGCTTGTTATCACTGCGCAAAGACATCGACCTTTCCAGCAACAAGGTGGGTATTTTCAGCCGGCCAGTAAAGTTGGGTGATGCGGTTCAGGATGGCGATCGTGTGGAGATTTACCGCCCATTGATTGCGGATCCCAAAGAGATGCGTCGCCAGCGAGCAGAACGCTCGGCGAGCAACAAATAGCGGAATCGCAGACACAAAAAAGGCGCTTAAGCGCCTTTTTTGTTGCCGCTCACTTAGCCTTCTTTGCCAGTGAGTTTCGGTTTGTTATCGATATTGGTCAGCGTACCGTTGCTGTCAAAGGTCAGCGTCAGGGTTTGCTGCTTCACGCCTTCATGGCCTGGTTCCTGACGGAACACGTAATACCAGACATTGCTGCCAAACGGATCATGCATCATCGGTGTGCCGAGAGTGTAGGCAACCTGCTGCTGCGTCATGCCGGTGTGAATCTTCGAAACATCGTTGGCGACCAGGTAATTCCCCTGATTGATATCCGGACGATATACAACGCGCTCAAGGGTGGAACATCCGGCGGTCATCATCAACATTACCACTGCCGCGGCAGTCAGCGTTTTACAGCGCATCTATACATTCCTTTTCTGGGGCCAAACGCCTTTTGTCAGGCTGTTTTGTTGCCATCAAATTCTGAACTCTGCTTACGGCAGGCTTTATTATGGCGATATAACTGCCGATGATAATAAACCTTTGTCCTATTGGAAACCTCTACAGAGCAAGCATATGACCACCAGGCCAGAAAAAAGTGCGGAATCAGGCTGCTAAAAGTTCTTTTGCGTTAGCCAGCGTGTTGCGCGTGACTTCGCTACCGCCTAACAAACGTGCCAGTTCCTGCAGGCGGGCTCGTTTATCCAGCGGCTGCATATGGGTTTCGGTCATCTCGCCATCGGTCTCTTTGCTGACGTAGAAGTGCTGATGTCCACAACCGGCAACCTGCGGCAAGTGCGTCACACACATCACCTGGGTAGATTCGCCCAGTTGACGCAGCATCTGACCGACCACCGCTGCCGTTGGGCCGCTGATACCGACATCCACTTCATCGAAGATCATGGCCGGCGTTTCCATTTTCTGTGCGGTGATCACCTGAATCGCCAGCGCAATACGCGACAGCTCACCCCCTGATGCCACTTTGCCGAGTGGTTGCAACGGCTGGCCAGGGTTGGTGGTCACTCGGAAATCAATGCGTGTAGCACCATCTGCCGTGAGTTGATCGGCTTTGAACTCCAGTTCAATGGCAAATTGACCGTGCGGCATCGACAGGGTACGCATGCTCTGGGTGATCAGCTGGCTGAGTTCATGCGCTGCCTGCTCACGCAACTGATGCAGTTTTTCCGCGCAGGCCACAGCCGCCAGATGGTGTGAACCCACTTCGTTTTGTAATGTTTCCTGGTCGCTCTCTTGCTGCGACAGTTGTTCTGCTTCGTCCAGCAACTGCTGATACAGCACCGGCAAGGTTTCAGGTGACACGTGATGTTTACGTGAGAGGGCAATCTGGCGTGACAAACGTTGTTCCAGTTCATGCAGACGATTGGGATCGAGATCCAGACGTTCACAATAGTGGCGCAGTTCGTCGCTGGCTTCGCTCAGTTGAATCGCTGCCTCTTCCAGCAAATTGAACACGCTGCTCACTTTGTCATCCAGCGATACTAATTCGCCGAGCAAATTGCGCGCGCTATACAGCAAGCTTTGCAGGTTAGTGTCATCGCTATCGGCGAGAATTTGCAGTGCCTGCTGACTCGTAGAGAGCAGTTGGCCGCTGTTGGCGAGGCGTTTGTACTCTTCATCAATCTGCTCAAATTCGCCCGGCTGCGGGGCAAACTCATTAAGTTCTTTCAGCTGATATTGCAGCAGTTCACGGCGTGCTTCACGCTCCTGTGACAGCTGCTGATGCTGAGCCAGCGCACGACAGCTTTGATGCCAGCGCTGGTAGTGCTGACGCATCTCATCAAGCAGGTCATCATGAGCCGCATAAGCATCCAGCAGATGTTTTTGGTGGTCTGGCTTGAGCAGCAGCTGGTGCGCATGCTGGCCGTGAATTTGAATCAGCAGCTGTCCGAGTTCACGCAGTTGTGACAGCGGCACCGAAGTGCCATTGATGAAGCCACGAGAGCGGCCATCGGCACTGATCACGCGGCGCAGCAGGCATTCGTTACCTTCATCGAGCTGATTCTCCATCAGCCAGCGCTGTGCAGAAGGTGAGGCTTTGAGCTGGAAACGCGCGCAGATATCGGCACGACTGGCACCCTGACGCACCATATCTGCTTCAGAGCGGCCGCCCAGGCACAGGCCCAGCGCATCAATTGCGATGGATTTACCTGCGCCGGTTTCCCCCGTGATCGCTGTCATCCCACGATGAAAGTCGATCTCCAGTTCACGAACGATAGCAAAGTTACTGATGGTCAGTTGTGCCAGCATGAAATCACCTGTATGTAAAAACAGATATGGTTTTTCATACAGTATAAACTGGTTTTTTATACAGTAAAGTGGC
The DNA here is from genome assembly GCF_037153115.1 of Pantoea sp. USMM079. Taxonomy (NCBI): domain Bacteria; kingdom Pseudomonadati; phylum Pseudomonadota; class Gammaproteobacteria; order Enterobacterales; family Erwiniaceae; genus Pantoea; species Pantoea sp. USMM079. Next base: position 71,023 of record NZ_JBBCKX010000016.1, on the reverse strand, counting down.
TGGCGGTGATTTTCAGAACAATTTTTTTGACCAGCCCAGTTTTGAGCTTAACGTATTAAAATAATTGTAATTTTTAGGATGGATTAGGTTGAGATGATGCGCGCTGCGGCGAATCAACACATCTTCTCCTTCCTGGATAGGTAACGCAATCTGGCTATCGCAGCTGATCTCCAGGTCGCTACGCAGAGATGAGAAACGCAGTCGAATGGTGCTGCTGCTGTTGATCACCAGCGGGCGGGCAGAAAGTGTGTGCGGGAACATGGGCACAATGGCGATGGCATCCAGTGATGGCGTCAGAATCGGGCCGCCCGCTGAGAGGGAATAGGCGGTAGAACCGGTGGGCGTCGAGATGATTAAGCCATCCGAACGCTGGGAAAAGGCAAAAACTTCATCGATATACACCTCGAATTCAATCATGTGTGCCACTTTTCCTGGATGCAGCACCACTTCATTAATGGCACTTCCAATCCGCGGTGAGCACGCTTCTTTGCACACCTGCGCCTCCAGCAGGAAACGGCTTTCGACAAAGTATTCGCCTTGCAGCACATCATCCAGCTGTTGCTGTGCGTTATCGGGATCGAGATCGGTGAGAAAACCGAGATTACCGCGGTTAATCCCAATCACTTTGATGTCATAACGTGCCAGCACGCGTGCGGCGCCCAGCATATTGCCATCACCGCCCACTACCACGGCTAAATCTGCACGTTGGCCGATTTCCGCCAGGCTGCCGGTTTCCACATCTTTCAGGTTCAGTTCGCGCGCAATCTGCTGCTCGACGATCACCTCATAGCCTTTTGCTGTCAGCCAGCGCCAGAGCATTTCATGGGTGGTTAACGCAGTAGGATGGCGCGGATGGCCGACAATCCCAATGCAGTTAAAGTGTTTGTTCATTTAGCGCGTGTTCCTCATAAGCCAAAACGGCCAGGCAATGTGATGGGTTCACTTGAAACCGTCAAACTGATCCCCATAATAAGCCAACCAGCGAGATGAATGTGCAAAACGCGGAGAAATTCATGAGTAGTAAAGAACAGAACACCCCTAACGAGCAAGTCTCAGACGAAATTCAACAGGATCAGCAGCACGTGGACGCAGAGACGGCAACTGAGGTGGATCCGCGTGATGAGCGTATCGCGCAACTGGAAGCGGAATTAGCCCAGTCGCAAGGTGGCGTGCGTGAAGCACAGCTGCGCGCTCAGGCGGAGATTGAGAACATCCGTCGCCGTGCCGAAATGGATGTGGAAAAAGCGCACAAGTTTGCGCTGGAAAAATTTGCCAACGAACTGCTGCCAGTGATTGATAGCCTCGAGCGCGCGCTGGAAGTGGCTGATAAAGAGAACACCGAACTGGCTTCGATGATTGAAGGCATCGAACTAACGCTGAAATCCCTGCTGGGTGCCGTGCGTAAGTATGGTGTTGAAGTGGTCGGGGAAACCAACGTGCCATTCAACCCGGATGTGCATCAGGCGATGTCGATGATTGAATCAGAAGACATGGCACCGAACCATGTACTGATGGTGATGCAGCGTGGTTATACCCTCAATGGTCGCCTGTTGCGCCCAGCGATGGTGGCAGTAACCAAAGCCAAGGGCTGATTACCCTGCTGAATACAAAAACGGCCGCTGATTGCGGCCGTTTTTATTTCTAAGGCAGGACAGGCATCCAGTCGATGGGCGTCTGGCCCGACTGGATTAACAGCGCGTTCGCCTGCGAGAAGTGCTTACTGCCAAAAAAGCCGCGATGGGCGGAAAGCGGTGAGGGATGCGGCGCTTTCAAAACATGGTGACGTTGCGTATCGATAATGCTGCCTTTCTTCTGCGCATGCGAACCCCACAGCAGGAAAATCACGCCTTCACGATGTTGATTGATCGCGCTTATCACATTGTCCGTAAAGGTTTCCCAGCCGAATCGCGCGTGGGAATGCGCTTTACTGGCTTCTACCGTGAGCACCGTGTTCAGCAGCATCACACCTTGTGTGGCCCAGCTTTCGAGGAAGCCGTGCTGTGGGCGCGTAAAGCCCGCAATATCCTGCTCCAATTCTTTGTACATATTCAGCAGTGAAGGAGGCGTGGGCACGCCGGGAAGCACGGAGAACGCCAGACCGTGCGCCTGATTCGGGCCGTGATAGGGATCCTGGCCCAGAATCACCACCTTAATGTCGCCCAGTTCCGTCAGACGGAAGGCATTGAACACGTCTTTTTGCGGCGGATATACGGTCACACCTGCGGCACGTTCGTTAGCTACCGCTTTTAAGGTTTCGACGAAGTAAGGTTTTTCTTTCTCTTCAGCCAGCACGTCGTGCCAGGTCAGCTTCTCAGCCATCGTTAACTCCCTGCAAAATTTTGCGCCTAGCTTAACGTGTCGGACACGGCAGCAGAAGGGTAAAAATAATTTGAAAAAATACAGAAAAAGTTTTCATACGTAATGGTTGTAAATCAATGTGTTAGCGATAAAGCGCACTTCGCTTGCCAGCATAATTGATACAGGTCAAAACGGCGGCAAATCCTCAGTGGTATATCAATGTGTCAGATCAATGGATACACCGCGTGATAGGAAACATCGCGCACTAAAGCCCTGGAGGTCACTATGATTACCGGTATTCAAATTACTCAGGCCAATAACCCACAACTGCTGAACTCATTCTGGTTGCTGGATGATGAGAAAGCGGAAGCTCGCTGCCTGTGTGCAAAAGGCGATTTCACGGAAGATCAGATCGTTGCGATCAGCGATCTGGGCGACATTGCTTACCGTGAAATCCCGCTGGAGCAGAAACCCGAGGTGCGTATTGAAGGGGGCCAGCACCTGAACGTCAACGTGCTGCGCCGCGAAACCTTAGAAGATGCGGTTAAGCATCCGGAAAAATATCCGCAGCTGACCATTCGTGTGTCTGGTTATGCGGTGCGCTTTAATGCGCTTACCCCTGAACAGCAGCGCGATGTGATTACCCGTACTTTCACTGAAAGTCTGTAATTGATCGGCTGACGAAAAGTCACACAGCAATACAGGCCGCGCCGATACTCTTTGGTGCGGCTTTTTTGTCTTTATCGATCCTAAAAGGGAATGCCGGAAAGGGGATTCACAGCAAAAATATAACCGAAGCGTTATTTTGGCAGGCTAAAGATAAAAAAAACGCCTCATCCGAGGCGCTTTATTGAGTGCGTGCTGATTTATTCTGCACCGCTCTCTGGTGTGCTGCTGCCGCTTGCCTTACGACGTTTACCGACATTTTTGGTGTCACGATGACGTTGTTTAACACGCGGTTTTTCAGCTTCTTTCTCTTTGCGCTCTTTACGCTTCGCAAGGGCTTTTTTCGATGGTTTACCCGTGACTTTAGCACTCGGTGCACGTGATTCCGGGCGCAGTTCTTCAATGATGCGCGCTTTGATCGGCTCGTTGATATAGCGGGTAATTTTACCCAGCAGCACATGATCATGTGCCTCAACCAACGAAATCGCCGTGCCTTTACGGCCAGCACGCGCAGTACGACCAATGCGGTGTAAGTAGATATCGGCAGTAAGAGGCAGGTCATAGTTGATGACGTGAGTAACGTCATCAATGTCGATACCGCGTGCCGCAACATCCGTCGCAATCATTACATTGACGCGATTTTCATTGATACGCTTAATCGCTTCATTGCGGTTTACCTGCACCATCTCACCTTCAAGATAGCTGGTACGAATGCCGGCTTCGTGCAGCCAGGTCACCAGCTCATGCAGGCGCTCACGCTTACGCACAAACACCACCACGCGCTTGGCTTCAGGCTGTTTTAACAGGTGCACCAGCAGCTTGGTTTTGTGCTCAAGGTTGTCAGCACGATAAAACCACTGTTGAATCTTCTTGCGTTCGCTTTTGCTGGGATCCGCTTCAATTGATACCGGATCGTTCAGCAGACGCTCGGCAAAATCTTTGATGTTCTCGCCTTCCAGCGTGGCGGAGAACAGCAGCGTCTGTTTGCGCCAGCGGGTTTCCGCAGCGATGGTTTCAATATCCTGCGCGAAGCCCATGTCGACCATGCGGTCGGCTTCATCCAGAATCAGCGTTTCTACTGCGCGGCAGTCAAAGTTTTCTTCTTTGATGTACTGCAGCAGGCGACCGGTGGTGGCCACCACGATGTCCTGGTTTTCGCTGAACACTTCGGCGTGGTTCATATAAGCCACACCACCGGTGATGGTAGCGATATCCAGGTGCGTGTGTTTAGCCAACTCACGTGCGTGATCGGCAACCTGCATCGCCAGTTCGCGGGTTGGCGTGAGGATCAAAATACGTGGCGGGCCCGATTTTTTGCGTGGGAAGTCGAGCAGATGCTGTAAAGCGGGCAGCAGAAAAGCAGCGGTTTTCCCCGTTCCGGTTGGCGCCGAACCCAGAACGTCACGGCCTTCCAGCGCGGCAGGAATGGTCTCAGCCTGAATGGCAGTGGGGCGCGTGAAGCCTTTTTCCTGCAGCGCTTGCAGCAGGCTTTCGTCGAGTTCGAGTTCGGAGAATGTGGTTACGGTCATGGTCTACCTCAGTTTGGGGCGCTGATTATAGACAGAACAGACATAATCTTCATCTGTTTGTGTGCAGCAGGTGAAGGTGAATTCCCCTCACGACCACGTTACACTCCCCGCAGTAGATAATTCAACGGTAGTGAAGTATGTCTCAGGACCAGCCGCAGACGCGGGCAATGTTAAGAAAAGATGGTTTTACCTTTAAGCAATTTTTCGTGGCGCATGACCGCTGCGCGATGAAAGTCGGCACCGATGGCGTGTTACTGGGTGCCTGGGCGCCAGTGGCAGGCGCGCGACGAATTCTGGATATTGGCTGCGGCAGCGGATTGATTGCGCTGATGCTGGCACAGCGTACGCCACAACAGGTGATGCTGGATGCCGTCGAGCTGGAAGCCAGTGCGGCTAGCCAGGCTGAGGAAAACGTGCAGGCTTCTCCCTGGGCCGATCGCATCACTGTACATCAACAGGACATCGTCAGCTGGAGCGAGCAATCGGAAAAACGCTACTCCCTGATCGTCAGCAATCCGCCTTTTTTTGCGCCGGGAACGGCGTCAGCCAGCGCAGAGCGTGATAGCGCGCGCAGTACCACCACCCTGGATCATCCCACGCTATTGCGTTGTGCCGCTCAGCTAATTGAAGAAGAGGGGATTTTTTGCGTGGTGCTGCCCGAAGATGCGGGAGAAAATCTTATTCCACTGGCGCTGGCTGAAGGCTGGCATCTGCGGTATCGCTACGACGTGGCGGCTTACGCGCATCGTCCGCCGAATCGTCTGGTGTTAGGTTTCTCGCCCACGGCAGGCGAAACGTTGCTGGAACGTCTCGCCATTCGTGATGAAGATAAGAGCTATTCGGCTGACTGGCTGAGTCTGGTGAGTGATTTCTATCTGTTCCGATAATGCTCTGGCTGGAGTTGAGTCGGTAAAGCTTCCGGGAGTTGATCGGGATAATCAGGCGTATAGTGCAGGCCGCGGCTCTCTTTGCGTTCCAGCGCACAGCGCACCATCAACTCCGCCACCTGTACCAGATTGCGTAACTCCAGCAGGTTATTGGAGAGGCGGAAATGCGCGTAATACTCATCGATCTCCTGCTGTAGTAAATTAATTCTGCGCAGTGCGCGCTCAAGCCTTTTGGTGGTGCGCACAATTCCCATGTAATCCCACATGAACAGGCGCAGTTCATGCCAGTTGTGCTGAATCACTACGCGTTCGTCCGCGTCATCGACCCGGCTTTCATCCCAGGCCGGCAGTTGCTCGACGGCGGCAACATCCGGCAAGCGGCGAATCATGTCTTCTGCCGCAGACCAGCCATACACCAGACACTCCAGCAAAGAATTCGATGCCATACGATTGGCGCCGTGCAGGCCGGTATAGCTCACCTCACCAATGGCATACAGCCCATCAACATCGGTGCGGCCCTGCTGATCCACCATCACGCCGCCGCAGGTGTAGTGGGCGGCAGGTACGATGGGAATGGGCTGTTTGGTCAGGTCCAGTCCGAAGGTCAGCAATTTCTCGTAGATCATCGGGAAGTGCGCGCGGACAAAACTCTCTGGCTGATGGCTGATATCCAGATACATGCAATCGACACCCAGACGTTTCATTTCATGATCGATAGCGCGCGCCACGATATCGCGCGGGGCCAGTTCAGCGCGCTCGTCAAAATCAGGCATAAAACGGGTACCATCCGGGCGCAGCAACCATGCGCCTTCGCCGCGCAACGCTTCCGTGAGCAAAAAGTTCTGTGCCTGAGGATGGAATAAACAGGTGGGGTGGAACTGATTGAATTCCAGATTGGCGACACGGCAGCCAGCACGCCATGCCATCGCAATACCATCGCCAGAGGCCACATCCGGGTTGGTGGTGTACTGATACACTTTTGCTGCACCGCCAGTGGCCAGTACCACCGCACGAGCACGACAGGTTTCCACCTGTTCGCGATTGCGGTTCCAGATCCACGCGCCCACCACCCGACGCTTGCCCGGCAGCCCCAGTTTGTCGGAAAGAATTAAATCAACGGCGTTAGTGCGTTCAATAATACGGATGTTGGGATGGCTTAGCGCCTGGCTCACCAGCGTGGTTTCCACCGCGCGGCCAGTGGCATCGGCGCTGTGCAGGATTCGACGATGGCTGTGACCACCTTCGCGCGTCAGATGGTAACGCGCTTCGCCGTCACCTTGTGGTTCCTTGTCGAAGGCCACGCCGTTATCAATCAACCACTGCACGCAATGGCGCGCATTGCTGGCGATGAAGCTAACGGTTTCGCGCTCACACAAGCCTGCACCGGCAATTAATGTGTCTTCGACGTGAGATTCAATGCTGTCTGTTTCATCAAACACCGCGGCGATACCGCCCTGGGCATACAGCGTCGAACCTTCGTTCACCTGTGCTTTGCTTAACACGGTCACCTGGTAATAGGGTGCCAGTCGCAGTGCCAGAGAGAGGCCTGCAGCACCGCTACCCACAATTAACACATCACATTGGTAATCAGGATTCGATGTCATGGTGTTTAATTTACTAAACAAAAGGTTTCCCGAGCATAAGCCTGGAAGCCGGTCCTGTGAAGTATTTTGAACAAATTACGCGGTAAAATTATCCAGAGCGGCGACATAATCACGCGATATCAGTAAGTTATGTCCGAAAATAAGCACATCGTGTTTTTTATACCAAACACTCTGAAAATTCAGGTAATAAAGGTGAAAATTAGGGCGTCATAGGGTACTCTCCCAGCGATTATCGGTGCCGCAAATGACGCCAACGGCGTAGCCAGTCGCTACACTGAAAGACAATCAACAACAATGATGTCGTGGTTCCGATACGGAAAATATCTGGTCGTGGTGAACTTCAGGCCAACATATGACTCTAAGCGCATGCTTGCTCAGAACAATGAGATGTGCTGGCAGTTCACTTACGCATAAAAAGAGATTTGGGGAGACATTACCTCGGATGAGCGAGCAGTTAACGGATCAGGTTCTCGTTGAGCGGGTTCAGAAGGGAGATCAAAAGTCATTTAATTTACTGGTGATTCGATACCAGCATAAAGTGGCGAGCCTGGTTTCACGTTATGTCCCTTCAGGCGATGTGCCTGATGTGGTTCAGGAATCCTTTATTAAAGCGTATCGCGCACTGGAATCTTTCCGTGGCGATAGCGCCTTTTATACATGGCTGTACCGCATTGCGGTGAATACAGCAAAAAACTATTTAGTGGCTCAGGGGCGTCGTCCGCCATCCAGCGATGTGGATGCTATCGATGCAGAAAATTTCGAAAGTGCGGGAGCATTAAAAGAAATTTCGAACCCTGAGAACTTAATGTTGTCAGAGGAACTGAAACAAATTGTTTTTCGGACCATTGAGGCGCTTCCCGAAGATCTGCGTATGGCCATCACCCTCAGGGAGTTGGATGGTTTAAGTTACGAAGAGATTGCCGCCATTATGGATTGCCCGGTGGGTACGGTTCGTTCGCGTATCTTCCGTGCCCGAGAGGCCATTGATAATAAAGTTCAACCGCTTATCCAACGTCAGTGATAACGGCTACTGGAAGGGTACCAAAGCATGCAGAAAGAAAAACTTTCCGCTTTAATGGATGGTGAAACTCTCGATAACGAGCTGCTGGCGTCGTTGTCGAAGGATGCAGATCTTCAAAAAAGCTGGGAGAGCTACCATCTAATCCGCGACACCTTACGAGGTGATGTCGGTGAAGTGCTGCATTTTGATATCTCCGCACGCGTAGCAGCGGCCATTGAAAATGAGCCATTGCGTAAAGTGACTCCGCTGATTACTGAAGCGCAGCCTGAGCCATCACGCTGGGAGAAAATGCCGTTCTGGCGTCGTGGCGGCACCTGGACTGCACAACTGGCGCAGATTGGTGTGGCTGCCTGTGTCTCGCTGGCCGTGATTGTGGGTGTTCAGCACTACAATACTCAGCCTGGCAGCAGTGCAACGGAAACCTCAGATTCTCCAGCGTTTAATACGCTGCCGATGATGGGTAAAGCTTCTCCTGTCAGTCTTGGCGTCCCTTCTGACGCGTTTGACACCAATAGCTCTAACCAGCAGGTACAGGAACAGCGTCGTCGTGTGAATGCCATGCTGCAGGACTATGAACTGCAACGCCGTCTGCATGCTGATCAGGTCCAGTTCGATGAAAAGAATGATCCTCAGCAGGCGCAAGCTAACGTTCCCGGAAATCAGTCGTTAGGAACTCAACAGCAGTAATGAAGCAACTTTGGTGTGCCGTTAGCCTGCTGGCAGGCAGCCTGCTTTGGTCCTCCACCGCCCCGGCGCAGACATCTGCTTCCGGGGCGTTGTTACAGCAGATGGAGCAGGCAAGCCAGAACCTCAACTACGAATTCGCCTACATCAATGTCTCTCGTCTTGGCATTGAATCTCTGCGCTATCGTCATGCAGTTATCGATAATCGTATCTTTGCCCAACTGTTGCAGATGGATGGGCCGCGTCGTGAAGTGATTCAACGTGGCAATGACATCAGCTACTTCGAGCCTGGACTTGATCCTTTCTCACTACCGGGCAATCACATTATTGATGCGCTGCCTGCATTGATGTTTGCTGATTTCTCCCGCCTTGGTGATGCCTACGATTTTATTCCGGTAGGACGTTCACGTATGGCCGATCAAATGTGCGAAGTGGTGCGCATCGTGTCGCGTGATGGCACGCGCTACAGCTATGTCGTGTGGCTGGATGTTGATACTAAATTGCCGCTACGCATTGATTTGCTGGATCGTGATGGTGAAACGCTGGAGCAGTTCCGTGTCATCAGCTTTGCGGTGGATGAAGGCGTGCGTAATCTGATGCAGGGGCTGGAAAAAGCCAATCTGCCGCCCACGCTGTCATTACCGGCGGGCGATAAAGTGCAGCTCAGCTGGCAGCCAGGCTGGTTGCCAGCGGGTATGACACTGATTTCGCAGAGTCGCCGCGATATGCCAGCCATGAATAAAACCGTAGAATCCCGTCTGTACAGCGATGGCTTATTTAGCTTTGCTATCAACATTACGCCTGCCGATAAAAGCAGTGTGCCGCAGTCATTGCGCACTGGGCGTCGTACGGTGCAGACAGAAGTGCGCGATAATCGTGAAATCACCGTGGTGGGCGAATTACCGCCTGCAACGGCCAAACGTATCGCGGACAGCATAGATTCAGGTGCACAAAAATGATGAGAGAATGGGCCACCGTGGTGGCGTGGGAAAAAGGCATTGCCACGCTGCACTCGGAAGCGAAAACCTCCTGTAACAGCTGTTCAGCCCGCAAAGGCTGCGGCAGCCACGCGCTCAATCAACTTGGGCCGAAAAATGCTCATGTCATGACCATTGCCAGCCCGGAGCCTTTACAGCCCGGACAGCGCATTGAATTGGGTATCCGTGAAAGCAGTCTGCTGGGTTCAGCGCTGCTGGTTTACATGACGCCGCTGTTTGGCCTGTTTTTAGTCGCAGGTCTGTTTCAGATGCTGTTCCACAGCGATCTGGCGGCGGCCTGCGGTGCACTGTTAGGCGGCATCGGTGGCTTTATTGTGGCTAAAGGGGTTTCCAGCGTGTTCGGTCATCGGGAAGCCTTTCAGCCGATCATCCTCAGCGTTGCGTTACCGCCCGATGCCATGCGCGTAGAAAATGAAGGTTGATCCCTGCCAGGGCCGCGCAATGCGCGGCTTTTTCATTTAGGCTTACCCGCTGAAATCTGTTGCGATTCCCCACAGTTCCATTCTTTAACGCGCGGCGTTAACAGTGTAATATGCGTCGTCATTAATGAGGCTGACAGGATTCCGGGTAAAGCTCACTTTCCTGAATGTGTCTGTGCTCAAGTTTTCCACTGATTTTTTACGTGAAGATATTCATATAAATGAAGCACATACGAAATTTCTCCATCATCGCACACATCGACCACGGCAAATCAACGCTCTCTGACCGCTTGATTCAGATTTGTGGTGGCCTCAGCGATCGTGAGATGGCGGCGCAGGTTCTGGATTCTATGGATCTGGAGCGCGAGCGCGGCATTACCATCAAAGCGCAAAGCGTCACGCTCGATTACAAAGCGCTGAACGGTGAAACTTACCAGCTCAATTTTATCGATACTCCCGGCCACGTTGACTTCTCCTATGAAGTTTCCCGCTCTTTAGCGGCTTGTGAAGGGGCTTTGCTGGTGGTCGATGCAGGTCAGGGCGTTGAAGCACAGACGCTGGCGAACTGCTACACCGCAATGGAAATGGATCTGGAAGTGGTACCGGTTCTGAACAAAATCGACTTGCCTGCGGCCGATCCTGAGCGCGTGGCGGAAGAGATTGAAGATATCGTCGGTATTGATGCGGCTGATGCCGTGCGCTGCTCGGCGAAAACCGGCGTTGGCGTTCCGGATGTGCTTGAGCGTCTGGTGCGTGATATCCCACCACCGGAAGGTGATCCGGAAGGCCCACTGCAGGCGCTGATCATCGACTCATGGTTCGATAACTACCTGGGCGTTGTGTCACTGATTCGTATCAAGAACGGTACGCTGCGTAAAGGCGACAAAGTGAAGGTGATGAGCACCGGTCAGACCTATAACGCTGATCGCTTAGGCATCTTTACACCGAAACAGGTTGACCGTAATGAACTGAACTGCGGTGAAGTAGGCTGGTTGGTTTGCGCTATCAAAGACATCATGGGCGCGCCTGTCGGTGACACCCTGACGCTGCAACGCAATCCTGCTGAACATGTCCTGCCAGGCTTTAAGAAAGTGAAGCCACAGGTATATGCTGGCCTGTTCCCGATCAGCTCTGATGACTATGAAGCGTTCCGTGATGCGCTGGGCAAACTGAGCCTCAACGATGCCTCACTGTTCTATGAGCCAGAAAGCTCAACGGCGCTGGGCTTCGGCTTCCGCATCGGCTTCCTCGGTCTGCTGCACATGGAGATCATTCAGGAACGTCTGGAGCGTGAATACGATCTCGACCTGATTACTACAGCGCCAACGGTAGTTTATGAAGTCATCACCACCGACGGCCAGACAGTCTATGTTGACAGCCCTTCGAAGCTGCCACCGCTGAACAATATTGAAGAACTGCGCGAACCGATCGCCGAGTGTCATATGCTGCTGCCGCAGGAATTCCTCGGCAACGTCATCACCCTGTGTATTGAGAAACGCGGTGTGCAGACCAACATGGTTTACCACGGTAAACAGGTTGCGCTGACCTATGAAATCCCGATGGCAGAAGTGGTACTCGACTTCTTCGACCGTCTGAAATCAACGTCTCGCGGCTATGCATCGCTGGACTATAACTTTAAACGTTTCCAGGCCTCTGACATGGTGCGTGTCGACGTGATGATTAACTCAGAACGTGTTGATGCGCTGGCGCTGATTACCCACCGTGATAACTCTCAGTATCGTGGCCGCGACCTCGTGGAGAAGATGAAAGATCTGATCCCACGTCAGCAGTTCGATATTGCGATTCAGGCGGCAATCGGCAACCACATTATCGCTCGCTCAACGGTCAAGCAGCTGCGTAAAAACGTCCTGGCGAAATGCTATGGCGGTGACGTGAGCCGTAAGAAGAAACTGTTGCAGAAGCAGAAAGACGGTAAGAAGCGAATGAAGCAGGTCGGCAACGTTGAGCTGCCGCAGGAAGCATTCCTTGCCATTCTGCATGTCGGTAAAGACAGCAAATAAGGAACTTTAATGGCTAATATGTTCGCCCTGATTCTGGTGATCGCCACGCTTATAACGGGTGTTATCTGGTGTATCGATCGCTTTAAGTGGGCTCCGGCGCGTCGTGCTAAGCAGGCAGCTGCACAAGCGCAGGCGGGCAACACATTGGACGGCAAAACGCTGGCCAAAGTGGCGGCTCAGCCAGGCTGGGTAGAAACGGCGGCATCGGTGTTCCCGGTGCTGGCAGTGGTACTGATCGTTCGCTCATTTATTTTTGAGCCGTTCCAGATCCCATCAGGTTCCATGATGCCGACGTTGCTGATTGGTGATTTTATTCTGGTGGAGAAGTTTGCTTACGGAATCAAAGATCCGATTACTCAAACCACGCTGATCCCAACGGGTCATCCGCAGCGTGGTGATGTGGCGGTGTTTAAATACCCGAAAGATCCGAGCGTCGATTACATTAAACGTGTGATCGGTCTGCCGGGCGACAAAGTGGTGTTTGATCCTTACAGTAAAACGCTGACGGTTAACCCGGGTTGTGGCACGGGCAAATGCGATACCGCGTTGCCGATCACCTATACCAACGTGGAGCCAAGCCGCTTCATTCAAACCTTCAGCGGCTTTGATGGCAATGAAACCGGTAACGGCTTCTTTGAAGCACCACAGGGCGAAACCATGAAGGGCGGCCTGCGTCTGGGAACACGTAAAGAGACGTTGGGCACGGTGACGCACGATATCCTGTTAGTAAACGAAGCGCAGAGCCAGGCAAGCATGTATTATCAGCAGCCGGGTCAGCCGCAATCCACGTGGATCGTGCCGGAAGGGCAATATTTCATGATGGGTGATAACCGCGATAACAGCGCCGACAGCCGCTACTGGGGCTTTGTGCCTGAGAAGAATCTGGTCGGTAAAGCGGTGGCTATCTGGATGAGCTTTGAGAAACAAGAAGGACAGTGGCCAACGGGCGTGCGCTTAAGTCGCATCGGCGGAATCCACTAAGCACTATGCCCACTGCGGTGGGCAACACGGTTGGCCTCTTTCGGGGGGCCACTGCAAACGAAACAGAACGTGTTGGAACCTCAGCCCTGTTTCGTATGCAGAGTTACAGACGCACAGAATAACTGGAATCGCATGAACCCCATCCTTATTAACAAGCTGCAGCGCAAACTGGGCTACACTTTTACTCATCCGGAACTACTGCAGCAAGCATTGACTCACCGCAGTGCCAGCAGTAAGCACAATGAACGTCTTGAGTTTCTTGGCGATTCCATTCTCAGCTATGTGATTGCCAATGCGCTTTATCACCGCTTCCCACGTGTGGATGAAGGTGACATGAGCCGCATGCGCGCTACGCTGGTGCGGGGCAATACCCTGGCAGAGATGGCGCGTGAGTTTGAACTTGGCGAATGTTTACGTCTTGGACCGGGCGAGTTGAAGAGTGGCGGTTTCCGTCGCGAATCGATTCTTGCTGATACGGTTGAAGCGCTGATTGGCGGTATCTTCCTCGACAGCAACATTCAAACCGTTGAGAAACTGATTCTCGATTGGTACCAAAATCGCCTTGATGAAATCAGCCCGGGTGATAAGCAAAAAGATCCAAAAACGCGTCTGCAGGAGTTTCTGCAAGGGCGTCACCTGCCGCTGCCTTCTTATCTGGTGGTGCAGGTGCGTGGCGAAGCCCACGATCAGGAATTCACCATTCACTGTCAGGTGAGTGGCATGGCAGAACCGGTGGTGGGTGTAGGTTCCAGCCGCCGTAAAGCAGAGCAAGCTGCCGCTGAACAGGCATTAATTAAGCTTGGTCTCGAATAAAATACATAGTCATATCGCAGCGTCGACAGCGACGCTGCTCAAGTCAGGACTCGAATGAGCGAAATCGAAACACACAGCGGCTTTATCGCGATTGTTGGCCGACCTAACGTTGGCAAATCCACCTTACTGAACCAATTACTGGGGCAGAAAGTGTCGATCACCTCGCGTAAACCGCAAACCACGCGTCACCGCATCATGGGTATTCACACTGAAGGCGCTTATCAGGCGATTTACGTGGATACTCCCGGGCTGCACATGGAAGAGAAGCGGGCGATTAACCGCCTGATGAACCGTGCTGCCAGCAGCTCAATTGGTGATGTGGAGCTGGTGATTTTTGTTGTTGAGGGCACCCGCTGGACGCCGGACGACGAAATGGTCTTGAACAAGCTGCGCGACGGCAAAGTGCCGGTGGTGCTGGCGGTTAACAAGGTCGATAACATTCAGGATAAAACCATTCTGCTGCCACACCTGCAGTTCCTGAGCCAGCAAATGAATTTCCTTGAGATTGTACCGATCTCGGCAGAAAGCGGTAAGAACGTTGATGCCATTGCCGCTATCGCGCGTAAATGCCTGCCGAAATCTGACCATCACTTCCCGGAAGATTACATCACCGATCGTTCACAGCGCTTCATGGCGTCTGAGATCATCCGTGAAAAACTGATGCGGTTCCTCGGTGCGGAACTGCCTTACTCAGTGACCGTGGAAATCGAACAATTCGTCTCTAACGATCGTGGTGGCTATGACATCAACGGTCTGATCCTCGTCGAGCGCGAAGGGCAGAAGAAGATGGTGATTGGCAACAAAGGCGCCAAGATTAAAACCATCGGTATTGAAGCGCGTAAAGACATGGAAGAGATGTTTGAGGCAAAAGTGCATCTCGAACTGTGGGTTAAAGTGAAATCGGGTTGGGCGGATGACGAACGTGCACTGCGCAGCCTGGGCTATACAGACGAATAATTGATGGAAGGCTGGCAACGCGCCTTTGTGCTGCATAGTCGCCCTTACAGCGAAACCAGCCTCCTGCTCGATCTGTTCAGCGAAAGCGAAGGGCGCGTCCGCGTCCTCGCCAAAGGCGCACGCTCGCGCCGTTCGCAACTCAAAGGTGCACTCCAACCCTTCACGCCGCTGCTGGTGCGCTGGGGTGGACGTGGCGAAGTTAAAACGCTGCGCAGTGCCGAAGCGGTGTCGCTGGCCTTGCCGCTCAGTGGCATCACGCTCTACTGCGGGCTGTACGTTAACGAACTGCTGTCTCGCGTGCTTGAGCAGGAAATTCCTTTCTCCGACCTCTTCTTTGACTATCTCCATTGCATCCAGATGCTGGCCGCAGGCAGTGGCACGCCTGAACCGGCGCTGCGTCGCTTTGAACTGGCGCTGCTGGGCCACCTGGGTTACGGCGTGGATTTCCTGCACTGTGCGGGCAGTGGTGAAGAGATCGATGACGGCATGACGTACAGTTATCGTGAAGAGAAGGGGTTTATCGCCAGCCTGGTGGTGAACCAACGCAGTTTTACCGGTCGCCAGTTGCGTGCGCTGTGGGAACGCGAGTTTCCCGATGCTGACAGCCTGCGTGCTGCCAAGCGCTTCACGCGTATGGCGCTCAAGCCTTATCTGGGCGGTAAACCGCTGAAGAGCCAGGAACTGTTTCGCCAGTTTGTGCCCAAAAAGAAGCCCGATGTGGCAAACGACTAGCGCTGGTCGTACCGCCTGATATGCTCAGCACGGTACACTGCAAACACACTGAACCTATTTAAGGATTGTCATGGCTGAGTTGCTGTTAGGGGTCAACATTGACCACATCGCCACCGTACGTAACGCACGTGGCACGAATTATCCCGATCCAGTCCAGGCGGCGTTTGTTTCTGAACAGGCGGGCGCAGATGGCATCACTGTGCACCTGCGTGAAGATCGTCGTCATATCACCGATCGCGATGTGCGTATTCTGCGCGACACCATCCAGACACGTATGAATCTGGAGATGGCGGTGACCGATGAGATGATCGACATTGCCTGTGATATCAAGCCGCACTTCGTGTGTCTGGTGCCGGAAAAGCGCCAGGAAGTGACCACTGAAGGCGGATTAGATGTGGCGGGTCAGCAGGACAAAATCAATGCTGCGGTTCGCCTGCTGAGCGAAGCGGGTATTCTGGTGTCGCTGTTCATCGATGCCGACCACCGCCAGATTGAAGCGGCCGTTGCCAGCGGCGCGCCTTACATTGAGATCCACACTGGCGCCTATGCGGAAGCACCGGAAGGGCTGGAGCGTGAAGCCGAATTATCGCGTATTCGCAAAGCAGCCACATTTGCAGCCAGCCTCGGTTTGAAGGTTAACGCCGGTCACGGTCTGACGTATCACAACGTGCAACCCATCGCTGAACTGCCGGAGATGCATGAGCTAAACATTGGTCACGCCATCATTGGCCGTGCGCTGTTCAGTGGCCTGGCGGATGCGGTGTCAGAGATGAAGCAGCTGATGCGGGAAGCGCGTCGTTAATGGCGATTCTCGGACTCGGCAGCGACATCGTTGAAATCGAACGTATTGCCGGTGTGATTGAGCGATCCGGCGATCGTCTGGCGCGTCGCGTCTTGAGCGAAGCCGAGTGGCAGCAATATCAGGCGCACCAGCAACCGGTGCGCTTTCTTGCCAAACGTTTTGCGGTGAAAGAAGCGGCGGCCAAAGCCTTTGGTACAGGCATTCGCGGTGGTCTGGCCTTTAATCAATTCGAAGTGTACAACGACGCGCTTGGCAAACCGGGCTTACGCTTTTTCGAACAGGCAAAAGTGATTGCCAGCCAGTTGGGCGTGAAACATGTGCATGTCACGCTGGCCGATGAGCGGCACTACGCCTGCGCAACGGTGATCATCGAAGACTAAGGGTGCAACACGACAAATTTCTCCCACAGCGCCTCACGGGTTTCCGGGTGCTGTGGGTCAGAAATGATGGTGTTATCAATCGGGCAGACGCTTTGGCAGGTCGGCACATCATAATGGCCCACGCATTCGGTGCAGCGGTCGACATCAATCTCATAGATCGCCTCACCTAAACTGATGGCCTGGTTCGGGCATTCAGGTTCGCACATATCGCAATTGATGCATTTCGCCGTAATGAGTAAAGCCATGATCGCCGTTAGCCTGAGAAAGAAGGCGCGCACCTTATCATAAAACCGGCTTATAAGGTCGCATGGTTTATTGCGCGGGATCAAACAAAGCGAGGATTGCGTCACTCAAGCAAAATTCATCAAAGGTTAGATAGGAATTAGGAGTACTCCGAGTTATCATTTTGTGCGGTAATTATCCGCATAAATGTTTGTCGTAAGCACCATGATAAAAATTAACTCGTTGAAAGAAATGTTTTTAAAGCAGCAATGCACTCAGTGTGGAGTTGCGCGAGGGTGGCTGGCGCGTAGGATGTCTGATGATGCCTCTTTATGCGATGAGTGCCTGCATAACCTGCAGCATGCGAGCCGCCAGGCCTGTCGTCACGATTCTGCATCGCAAAGTAAAAAGGCCGAATAACGGCCTTTTTTGTATCACACCAGTTTTTTCACCAGCTCTTCGCTGTGTCGAATGTGGCTTGAGGCGCGTTCAGGATCGTGCTGCACCAATGCCATAAACAGCAGATCCGTCAGCGCCAGCTGTGCACTGGTTGAGGAGATTGCGGCACTGCGCGTGCTTTGCTCCTCGGCAACGGTGTACAAGCATATGGAAGCGCACTGTTGCAGCGAGTTGGGGGTAAAGCCGGTAAACGCCAGCACGTCGACCCCCAGCTGTGCGGCTTCCTGTGCCGCAAGGTTAATCTCACGCCGCTCCCCGGTATAGGAAATCGCCAGCAGCACATCCCCCGGTGCCATCGCCTGCACGCTCGCCAGTAAAGCATGCATATCCTGCTCGGCTACCGCGTTGATGCCAATCTTCATCAGCTTCCATGAGAAATCTTTCGCCACCAACCCCGACGCACCGATGCCCACTAACAAAATGCGGTTGGCGTTTTTCAGCAATTGCAGGGTTTGCAGCAATTTCTCTTCGCTGTTGATATCCAGCGTGGCGCGGATAGCGGAAATCTTCTCAGTCAGTAATTTTTCGCCGACCACTTTGAGGGGATCGTCGCTAAGAATATGATTGTGCACGGTGATGGCGTCGCGATCCGCCAGCGATTCACTCAGTGCCAGTTTCAGCGCCGGAAATCCCTTATAGCCCAGTTTCTGGGCAAACTTCACCACGCTCGACTGGCTGACGCCCGATTCCTCAGCCAGTTTTTGTGAACTCAGATGCCGTGCCCGATCCGGCTGCGACAGCAAAAAATCCGCCAGCCGACGCTCATTTAGCGCCAGTCGAGGGTAGAGCTGGCGAATTCGCAGCAATGAACTCATGTTCGATCCTTAATCCATCTAATCCCGCTTGAGCTTAGTCTCTTTTCGCACCGTCAGGTTTTAATGACAGCACGCCGATACAAAGAATAAACTATTCAGCTGGCAATGTGGCGCTAGGAATTAAAAATGACCGCTTTCGCCCCCGCCGTTGAAGCTGGCTACACTGTAGGGCAAGCCGTAGAAAGGAAAGATAAGGAGAGGAGTTTGACAAAGGGTACGCAACGCCGCGTGGTGTTTTTCGATCTGGATGGCACGCTGCATCAGCAGGACATGTTTGGCACCTTTATGCGTTATCTGCTGCGACGCCAGCCGATCAACCTGTTGCTGGTGGTGCCGCTGTTGCCGGTGATTGGCCTGGGAATGCTGTTTAAAGGACGCGCCGCACGCTGGCCAATGAGTTTACTGCTGTGGGCCATTACTTTTGGCCACAGTGAGCTGCGCCTGCGTCAGCGTGAGGCCGCGTTCGCGACATGGTTCCGCGAGCGCGTCACCGCTTTTCCGGTGGTGCAACAACGTCTGACCGATTATCTCAGCAGCGATGATGCGGATGTGTGGCTGATCACTGGTTCACCACAATCACTGGTGGAGCAGGTCTATTTCGATTCGGCCTTTCTGCCGCGCGTACAGCTGATTGCCAGTCAGATGCAACCCGGTTTAGGGGGGCGCGTGCTGGCCATGCGTTGCCTCGGGCATGAGAAGGTCGCTCAACTCGAAGAGAAGATTGGTACACCATTGCAACTCTACAGCGGTTACAGCGACAGTAAACAGGATAACCCGCTGCTGTTCTTCTGCCAGCATCGCTGGCGGGTGACACCTCGCGGTGAGCTGCAACAGCTGGAGTGAATCATGCGGCGATTCCGTCTATAATGCGCCGCCTTTAAATCCGCAGGAGCTGCCCGGTGAACCCACAAACAGATGAATATTGGATGCGCCATGCGCTGGAGCTGGCGCGTCGCGCGTGGGAACAGGGCGAAGTGCCGGTGGGCGCGGTATTAGTGCAGGGTGATAAAGTGATTGGCGAAGGCTGGAATCGACCGATTGGTCAGTGCGACCCGACCGCGCATGCCGAAATCATGGCGCTGCGGCAGGGCGGCAAAATCCTCGAAAACTATCGCCTGCTTGATACCACGTTGTATGTGACGCTGGAACCCTGCGTGATGTGCGCCGGTGCGATGGTGCACAGTCGCATTACGCGGCTTGTATATGGCGCAAAGGATGAGAAAACGGGCGCAGCGGGCTCGCTCATGGACGTGATTGGTCATCCAGGTATGAATCATCAGATTCAGATTGATTGCGGTGTGCTGGCAGAAGAGTGTGCCGGAATGTTGAGTGACTTCTTCCGCATGCGCCGCGAGCAAAAGAAAGCGCTGCGTCAGGCGCAGCGCGAAGGTTAGTTCATCGCAATCTTAGGCTCGACCGCCGGGTAACCGGCGCCCAATTCCGCTTCCAGCGCCGACTGCTGAGCGATACGCTTCTCCTGCTCCTGCAGATATCCCACCAGACTGATCTGATACTTACGGATGTTCTCGACATAGTTGTAAGCTTCATGGCCGCGCGCGTAACCGTAGGAGGTTTGCGCGTAATAACGCTTCTGGCTCAGCATCGGCAGACGCTGTTTGACATCGGCCCAGCTATCAGGATTACCGCCTTGTTTGGCCGTCAGCTTGCGGGCATCCAGCATGTGCGCATAGCCCATGTTATACGCCGCCAATGCAAACCAGATGCGCTCATCATCAGGGATGGTGTCCGGCACCTTCTCCATCATACGTTGCAGGTATTCGCTGCCGCCACGGATGCTCTGCTCAGGATCAAGGCGATCGCTGACGTCGAGGCTGTCAGCGGTGTTACGCGTCAACATCATCATGCCGCGCACGCCGGTCGGTGAGGTCGCCTGCGGATTCCAGTGCGACTCCTGATAAGAGATGGCTGCCAGCAGACGCCAGTCCATGCTCGCCGCGTATTTCTCAAACAGCGGTTTGATATCCGGCAACGTGTTATCAATCGCGCGCAGGAAGGTGCGGGTATCCACGTAATCAAAAGTGCCAACGTGACCGAGATACTTCTCTTCGAGGCGCGCCATTGTGCCTTCTTCGCCCATCTGGCTGTAGAAGTCGAGCATTGCCGCATTCAGACTGTCATCATCATTGCGTGGCAGATACCAGGTGACCGGTTCTTCATCGGTGATGTCGAATGCTACGGCCAGCTGCGGATGGATGCGCTGCAATAAGCCGATGGTGACCGAATCGCCCACGGTGTAATCCAGCTTGCCGTCGGCGACGGCTTCCAGCAGCGCTTTCTGTCCCTGATCGGTAGAAATCGCCCAATCGAGATCGGGATAGCTGTCAGCTTTTGCGGAACGTAAAGTTGACAGATATGCCGAACCGGACTGCACAATCAGGCGGCCTTTCAAATCGCCGAGATTCTTCGGCCGTGGCTTATCAATGCGGTACACCAACTGCTGCGAAACAGAGTAGTAGCTCGGTCCACTTTGATAGTGGGCAAGGCGTTCACCGTTGTAGATCAGCCCAGCTGCGAGCAAATCCGCCTTACCATCATCCAGATCGTCAAACAGATCGCCGAGGTTCGGACGCACCGTAACCTCAAGTTTGACGCCAAGATAATCGGCGAAGCGTTTCGCCAGCTCGTAATCCATACCGGCTGGTGCATTATTGATGGTGTAGTAAGTCAGCGGGGAGTTGACGGTACTGATGCGCAGCACTCCACGTGATTTAATCTGTGATAACGCGTCTTTTCCGCCCCCGTACCAGGGGATGGAAGGCCACAGTGCCAGCGCAAGCAGCACGGTGATCAGACCGATAAACAGATAGTTTATTTTCAGGCGTTTCAAATAGTTGTCTCGTAATGGCTCACAGGCCTCTGTCTTTTAAAGGCAGTATTTGTGTTGTTTTTACTCCCAGAGCGAGGGGCATTTTGCGCAACAAAGTGCAGCAGGGCAACTTATATAGCAAGAATTGTGCATAATTCAGCCAAATGCTGAGTGCCAGATTTTATGCGCAAACGGTTTCGTAACCCGTGCTGTTTCTCTATAATACCGCCCGTTTTCCCCTGTTGCGCCCAATGAAGCGTCGCCCGGCGCTTCGAAGACGAGAGATCTTTGATGATGGAAATTCTGCGTGGTTCGCCCGCTCTGTCGGCATTTCGTGTAAACAAACTGCTGACCCGCTTTCAGGACGCTCACCTGCCAGTGAGTGATATTTACGCCGAGTACGTCCATTTTGCCGATGTCAGTGCACCGCTCAGTGCGGATGAACATGCCCGCCTGCAACGTCTGCTGAAATACGGTCCTTCTCTCGCCGAGCACGCGCCACAAGGGCGTCTGTTACTGGTGACGCCGCGTCCCGGCACCATTTCTCCGTGGTCATCAAAAGCCACCGATATCGCGCACAACTGCGATCTGCCCCAGGTTATCCGCCTCGAACGCGGTATGGCTTTCTATGTGCAGGCGCCGCAGCTGACGGAAGCGCAATGGCAACAGCTGGCTAGCCTGCTGCATGACCGCATGATGGAGACCGTATTCGGTGACCTGAATGATGCGCAGCAGTTGTTCGCACACCATGAACCACAGCCGCTGAAAAGCGTTGATGTGTTGGGTACCGGTCGCATTGCACTGGAACAGGCCAACACCACGCTGGGCCTGGCACTAGCCGATGACGAAATCGACTATTTGCTGAATGCCTTCACCAAACTGGGCCGCAATCCGAACGACATCGAGCTCTATATGTTTGCTCAGGCAAACTCAGAGCACTGCCGTCATAAAATCTTCAACGCCGACTGGATTATCGACGGTGAAAAACAGCCGAAGTCGCTGTTTAAAATGATCAAAAACACCTTTGAACACAATCCTGAGCACGTGCTGTCTGCTTATAAAGACAACGCCGCGGTGATGGAAGGTTCAAAAGTGGGCCGCTTCTACGCCGATGCGCAGAAGGGCGAATACACCTTCCATCAGGAAGATGCACATATCCTGATGAAGGTGGAAACCCATAACCACCCGACCGCGATTTCGCCGTGGCCAGGTGCTGCGACCGGTTCCGGTGGTGAAATCCGTGATGAAGGCGCAACGGGACGTGGCGCGAAGCCGAAAGCGGGCCTGGTCGGTTTCTCCGTTTCCAATCTGCGTATTCCGGGTTTTGAACAGCCGTGGGAAGAAGATTTTGGTAAGCCGGAGCGTATTGTTACCGCGCTGGATATCATGACTGAAGGCCCACTGGGCGGCGCAGCGTTCAACAACGAATTTGGCCGTCCTGCACTGAACGGATACTTCCGTACTTATGAAGAGCGCGTGAACAGCCATAATGGCTCAGAACTGCGTGGCTACCATAAGCCGATCATGCTGGCGGGCGGTATTGGTAACATCCGTGCTGACCACGTGCAGAAGGGTGAGATCGTCGTCGGCGCGAAACTGATCGTGCTCGGCGGGCCCGCTATGAACATTGGCCTCGGCGGCGGAGCAGCCTCTTCAATGGCCTCTGGTCAGTCTGATGCGGATCTGGATTTTGCATCTGTCCAGCGTGACAACCCGGAAATGGAGCGTCGCTGCCAGGAAGTGATCGACCGTTGCTGGCAGCTGGGCGAAGCCAACCCGATTCTGTTCATCCACGACGTCGGTGCTGGCGGTCTGTCGAACGCGATGCCAGAGCTGGTGAGTGATGGTGGCCGTGGCGGTAACTTCAACCTGCGCGACATCCTCAACGATGAGCCAGGCATGAGCCCGCTGGAAGTGTGGTGTAATGAATCCCAGGAACGTTATGTGCTGGCGGTGGCACCGGCTCAGCTGGCGCTGTTTGACGAGCTGTGTAAGCGTGAGCGTGCACCTTATGCGGTGATCGGTGAAGCCACCGAAGAGCTGCATCTGAACCTGGCGGATAGCCACTTCGATAACAACCCTATCGACATGCCGCTGGACGTGCTGTTGGGCAAAACACCGAAGATGACGCGTGATGTTGCCACTCAGCAGGCCAAAGGCGATGCGCTGGTGCGTGACGGCATTACCGTGGCAGATGCCGTTAATCGCGTACTGCATCTGCCAACTGTGGCAGAGAAAACCTTCCTGATTACCATCGGTGACCGTTCGGTAACCGGTATGGTGGCGCGTGACCAGATGGTCGGCCCATGGCAGATCCCGGTAGCGAACTGTGCAGTGACCACCGCCAGCCTGGATAGCTATCACGGTGAAGCCTTCTCACTGGGCGAACGTGCGCCAGTCGCCTTGCTGGACTTCGCCGCCTCAGGCCGTTTAGCGGTCGGTGAAGCGCTGACCAACCTGGCAGCCACCTCCATTGGTTCCCTGCAGCGCGTGAAGCTCTCTGCAAACTGGATGGCCGCAGCAGGTCACCCAGGCGAAGATGCCGGTTTGTATGCCGCAGTGAAAGCGGTTGGCGAAGAGCTGTGTCCGGCGCTGGGCATCACTATCCCGGTCGGCAAAGACTCGATGTCGATGAAAACTCGCTGGCAGCAGGGTACCGAAGAGCGTGAGATGACCTCACCGCTGTCGCTGGTCATTACCGCCTTTGCGCGTGTGGAAGACGTGCGCCGCACCGTAACGCCTCAACTGCAAGCTGACCAGGATAACCTGCTGTTGCTGATTGATTTGGGCAACGGCGCAAACACCCTGGGTGCTACCGCGCTGTCACAGGTTTATCGTCAGTTAGGCGACAAACCAGCCGACGTGCGTGATGCATCGCAGTTGGCAGGTTTCTTCAACGCCATTCAGGCGCTGGTGGCCGAGCAGAAGCTGCTGGCTTACCATGACCGTTCTGATGGCGGCCTGCTGGTAACACTGGCAGAAATGGCTTTCACCGGTCACTGCGGTATCGAAGCCGATATCGCCGCGCTGGGTAACGATGCGCTGGCAGCACTGTTCACCGAAGAGTTGGGTGCAGTGATCCAGATTAATGCCGCTGATCGTGCATCCGTTGAGAAAGTGTTTGCCGACCATGGTCTGAGCAGCAATGTGCATGTGATTGGTCAGGCGCTGACGGGCGATCGCTTTGTCATCCGCTCTGGCGACAGCGCGGTGTACAGCGAAAGCCGCACCACGCTGCGTACCTGGTGGGCAGAGACCACCTGGCAGATGCAGCGTCTGCGTGACAACCCTGCCTGTGCCGATCAGGAGCACGAAGCGAAGAAAGACGACAACGATCCTGGCCTGAACGTTCATCTGACCTTCAAGCCAGAGGAAGATGTTGCTGCGCCGATGATCGCCACAGGCGCGCGTCCTCGTGTTGCCGTACTGCGTGAGCAGGGCGTGAACTCCCACGTTGAGATGGCAGCTGCCTTCCACCGTGCTGGTTTCACCGCAGTCGATGTGCACATGAGCGATCTGCTGGCGGGCCGCCGTGGTCTGGAAGAGTTCCAGGCGCTGGTCGCGTGCGGTGGCTTCTCTTACGGTGACGTATTGGGTGCCGGTGAAGGTTGGGCGAAGTCGATTCTGTTCAACGGCCGTGTGCGTGATGAGTTCGAAAACTTCTTCCACCGTCCACAGACGCTGGCGCTGGGCGTATGTAACGGCTGCCAGATGATGTCGAATCTGCGTGAGCTGATTCCGGGCAGCGAACTGTGGCCACGCTTTGTACGTAACCAGTCAGAGCGGTTTGAAGCACGTTTCAGCCTGGTTGAAGTGGCTGCGAGCCCATCGTTGCTGCTGGACGGCATGGCCGGTTCTCATATGCCAATCGCCGTGTCGCACGGTGAAGGCTTCGTGGAAGTGCGTGACGGTGCGCATCTGGCTCAGCTGGAAAGCAAAGGTCTGGTGGCGCTGCGCTTCGTGGACAACTTCGGTAAAGTGACCGAAAATTACCCAGCCAACCCGAACGGCTCGCCGAACGGTATCACTGCAGTCACCAACGAAAGCGGTCGTGTCACCATTATGATGCCGCACCCAGAGCGTGTGTTCCGCACCGTGAGCAACTCCTGGCACCCAGCAGAGTGGGGCGAAGACAGCCCGTGGATGCGTATCTTCCGCAACGCACGTAAGCAGCTGGGCTAATTTAGCCAGTCGCATCAGAGGCCGCCGCAAGGCGGCCTTTCTTTTGGCCGGCTGGTCCAGACTCACTCACTCACTCACTCACTCACTCACTCACTCACTCACTCACTCACTCACTCACTCACTCACTCACTCACTCACTCACTCACTCACTCAATCCATTACGCCATGACCTACTTTGGCTGGCTCGCACAATTGTCGGAAATTAGCGACAAACACGATATTGATGTGTCGCTAAATGGTGACATTTAAATTGTTGATTTATATTGGATCAATTTTTCATCCTCTAACTCGTTGCTGATCAGCGACACTTTCGCCAGACCAGCCGGTCCGCTTTTTCATAAAAAAACTGCGTCACACCTCGCATTACTCTGATAATCAATGCTATTTCATTTCTGGCACGATAGTTGCTATACTCACTGCGTTGCTCATTCTCCTGTCTATGATTGCCCCGCACTGCGGTTGAGCTCATAAAATTCGAATGACGCACCAAACGGAGCCTGCCGTCCACCCAACCGATAATCGCTTGCTTTGCAACGTTATCAAGCATCGGACGCAACGTTGAGTTAGGCTCCACCTATTTTGCAAGCGATGCTGCGGCGTCGCTCTCACGGCAGCCCAAAAGGGCTGCCGTTTTTCCTTTCGGTACTTTCTTCCCTATTGATACTTCGTTAGCATGCCAGCAGCTCACATTTAAGGATGCGCGGTAGTGAAGAGATGGCGTCTGTTTCCCCGATCCCTGCGGCAGTTAGTCTTGATGGCTTTTTTGCTGGTCCTGTTGCCATTGCTGGTGCTGGCGTGGCAAGCCTGGGAAAGTTTGTCTGCGCTCAGTAATCAGGCCGCAGATACCAATCGCAATACCTTTACCGACGTACGCCGCAGCGAAGCGATGGCGCGCACGGCGCTCGAGCTGGAACGCAGTTATCGTCAATATTGCGTCTTGGGTGATGCCACCTTGCAAAAGCTTTATCAGACGCAGTGGACGCGGTACGGTCAGATGCTCACCAGCCATGCGGATAGCCTGCCGGATCTTCCTTCCTTCAAAGCGTTGCAGGAAACCTTGCCGCAGCTCGCCAGCGTGCAGTGCGACAACGGTAACCCAGTGGCAAAAGCCGCAACGGCCCTCGAACATTTTTCTGATGCCAATGCGCAAATGGTGCAGGCGACGCGTGAAGTGGTATTTTCGCGTGGCTTGCAGCTTCAGCGCGAAATCGCCGATCGCGGCCAGTTTTTCGGCTGGCAGGCGCTGATTCTGTTTCTGATCAGTCTGGCACTGGTGCTGCTGTTTACCGGCATGATCATCGGCCCGGTTAAACGCGTAGAACGGATGATTAACCGACTGGGGCAAGGCAAAGCGCTTGGCGATAGCGTGAGTTTTCGCGGTCCGCGTGAAATCCGCTCTCTTGGCCAGCGCATCGTGTGGCTGAGCGAGCGCCTAAGTTGGCTGGAAGAGCAGCGACATGAGTTTCTGCGTCATCTCTCACACGAACTGAAAACCCCGCTTGCCAGCTTACGAGAGGGCACGGAATTATTGGCCGATCAGGTGGCTGGGCCGCTCAATGCGGAACAGCAAGAAGTGGTCGCGATTCTTGATACCAGCAGCCGCCATTTGCAGCGTCTCATCGAACAACTTTTGGATTACAACCGCAAACTGGCGGATGGCCCCATGGCACTGGAGCCGGTAGCAATCAATGACATCGTTGATGCGGTCGTTAAAATCCATTCATTGCCCGCCGGTGCACGTCAGATCACCACCCATGTTGATCTTCAGGTGGCGCACTGTCTGGCAGAGGCAACCTTGCTGCAAAGGGTCATCGATAACCTCTATTCGAACGCCGTGAACTACGGCAGCGAATCCGGTAACATCTGGCTGCAGAGCCAACAGAAAGGCAACCAGGTGTGGATTGAGGTGGCGAACACCGGCACACCGATTCCGGCCGAAGAGCAGGCGATGATTTTTGAGCCCTTTTTTCAGGGCAGCCAGCAGCGCAAAGGGCCAGTTAAAGGCAGCGGGCTGGGGTTAAGCATCGCGAAAGATTGCCTGCGCAGGATGCAGGGCGATTTGCAATTGGTAACGCGCAAGGATGCGGATGTCTGTTTTCGAATCATTTTGACGACCAGCGCCGGGAATGCCTGATTAATGAAACACACCCTGATTAAACTTTTTAGCTGCGCGTTGGTGGCATTTGGCTTGAGTGCCTGCCAGACACCGTCCACGGGCAGCGCGTTACACGATGGCACCAATCTTCCTGAGCCAGAAGTGCGGCTGCCTGATTATCTGGCGACCGATTGTCAAAACGTGTGGAAGATTGAAACGCCAACAGCCATGAGCAACCCTCTTTACTGGCAGCGTGCTATCGACTGTGGTGAGCGTTTATCCCCAGCGGAAGCGCGGGCTGAGGCACGACGCTGGCCAGTACAAGGCTGGTCGCGTGCTTTTAAACAAGGCATTCTGCTGGCAAATGGCAATGTGACGCCCTTTGAGCGCCGTCAGTTCGTCGATACGCTAGACGGTTACAGCGCTTCCTATCCAACCTCCGTGCGTCCGTTATTAATGTTGTGGCGTAGCAATCAGGCGGCGCAGCTGGCGTTAAGCGGTGAACGCAGCCGCTATGCTGCACTCCAGCAAAGCCACGATACTGAGCTGGATAGCCTGCGCCAGCAGCAAACCAAACTGCGTCAATCACTGGAGGAGACTCAGCGTAAGCTTGAGCGCTTAACTGACATCGAACGCCAGTTGTCGTCCCGTAAACCGGCGGACAGCAGCGATACATCGCACGGCGCCAGTGATGCACAAAGTGAGGAGCAGTGACCATGAAACAGTCTGCACGTTTACTGCTGGTGGATGACGATCCCGGCCTGCTTAAACTGCTTGGCATGCGCTTAAGCAGTGAAGGCTATCAGGTGACCACCGCCGCAAGTGGCCCGGATGCGCTGCGCCAGTTGCAGAAAGAGAAAGTTGATCTGGTGATCAGCGATCTGCGTATGGATGAAATGGACGGACTGGCGTTATTTGGCGAAATCCAGAAACGCCATGCGGGTTTGCCGGTGATCATTCTTACGGCGCACGGCTCGATCCCCGAAGCGGTTTCTGCCACGCAGCAGGGCGTATTCAGTTTCCTGACGAAACCGGTGGATCGTGACGCGCTGTATAAAGCCATTGATGAAGCGTTAGCACAGCGCGCGCCCGTCAGTGATGATACCTGGCGTGAAGCGGTAGTGACGCGCAATCCACTGATGCTGCGTTTGCTGGATCAAGCGCACATGGTGGCGCAATCCGACGTCAGCGTGTTAATCAATGGCCAGAGCGGTACCGGAAAAGAAGTGCTGGCTCAGGCGATTCACGCCGCCAGCCCGCGTGCAAACAAGCCGTTTATTGCCATTAACTGTGGTGCGCTACCGGAGCAACTGCTGGAGTCTGAGCTGTTTGGTCACGCCAAAGGGGCTTTCACCGGTGCCGTGAGTGCGCGTGAAGGGCTGTTTCAGGCGGCGGAGGGTGGCACGCTGTTTCTTGATGAAATTGGTGATATGCCACAGGCGTTGCAGGTCAAACTCCTGCGCGTCTTGCAGGAGCGAAAAGTGCGTCCGCTGGGCAGTAATCGGGATGTCGATATCAACGTGCGCATCATCTCGGCCACGCATCGCGATCTGCCCAAAGCTATGGAGAAAAAGAGTTTCCGCGAGGATCTCTACTATCGCCTCAATGTGGTGAATCTGAAGATTCCCGCACTACATGAACGTGCAGAGGATATTCCGCTGTTGGCGAACCATCTCTTGCGCCAATCGGCCGAACGCCATAAACCCTTCGTGCGCAGCTTCTCTGTGGATGCGATGAAACGTTTAGTGGGGGCCAGTTGGCCTGGCAACGTGCGGCAGCTGGTCAACGTGATTGAGCAGTGTGTCGCGCTGAGCACGTCACCCGTGATCGGGGATGCGCTGGTTGAGCAGGCGTTAGCGGGTGAAAACACCGCGCTACCGACCTTTGTTGAGGCACGTAATCAATTTGAGCTCAACTATCTGCGCAAATTGCTGCAAATGACCAAAGGAAATGTCACCAACGCTGCGCGTCTGGCTGGACGTAACCGTACAGAATTCTATAAGCTGCTGTCACGCCATGAGCTGGACGCCAGTGAATTTAAAGAGTAGCTTGCTGCGGCATATTGATTCATCCATTGACTACCCCAAATAATTTGAGTTGCAGTCAGACGGCAAACGAAAGCATCCCGATGAGCTTACTTCTTCAAGCGATTTGGGGAAAAGAGAGCCGCCAACCCCTCTGCAACTTGAAGCAGGACGGGTATATACTACTTGTTATCCGTCCATCATGGAGGGAGTGAAAAAAGGATCTGTCATGAAAAAGATCGATGCAATTATTAAACCATTCAAACTCGATGATGTGCGCGAAGCGTTGGCTGAAGTGGGCATCACCGGGATGACGGTCAGTGAAGTGAAGGGCTTTGGTCGCCAGAAAGGCCACACTGAGCTGTATCGTGGCGCGGAGTACATGGTCGATTTTCTGCCAAAAGTGAAAATCGAAATGGTGGTCGGTGATGACATCGTCGACACCTGCGTTGAAGCCATTATGAATACCGCGCAGACCGGCAAAATCGGCGACGGCAAAATCTTTGTGTTCGACGTGGCGCGCGTGGTGCGAATCCGTACCGGTGAAGAGGACGAAGAGGCGATCTAAGCCCCTTCGTTAGCCTGTTAAAAAGCCTGCATGATGCAGGCTTTTTTGTTTACAGCACTTTGTGCGGGCCAAAAACTTCATAATGGATACGATCGGCACTGATACCGGCATCGACCAGCTGCCGCGCGACAAACTGCATAAATGGCAGAGGGCCGCAGAGCCAGAACTGGCGGTCGGCCTGATTCAATTGGCTGGAGATGCCTGCGAGGTCCATGAATCCCTGCGCATCAAAACGGCCACTGTCCACGCTTTCCGGTTCGCGATACCAGATATGGCTGGTGAAATGTGGCAGGCGAGCACCTGTGGCTTGCACTTCATCCGCGAAAGCATGCTGTGCACCACATTCGGCCGCATGTAGCCAGTTAACCGCGCCCGCATACTGCTCCTCAGCCAGGCTGGCTAACATTGCCAGCATCGGAGTTTGACCCACACCGGCAGAAATCAGCGTGATCGGCGCGGTTCCCTTTGTTTGCAAATAGAAATCACCCGCCGGTGCAGCACATTGCACAATATCACCGACCTTCGCATGGGTGTGCAGCCAACCGGAAACGCTGCCGTGTTCCTCGCGCTTCACTGCGATACGATAGGATTTACCGTTAGGTAGATGGGTGAGTGAATACTGGCGATGCTGGATATTTTCGCTTCCTTCAGGTCGCAGACTAACAGCCAGATATTGTCCGGGCAGGAAATCGGCGACGGGCTGACCATCGTTAGGTACCAGCTCAAAACTTTTAATTACTGAGCTTTCAGTGTTGATGGTGCGAATACGGAAGTCACGCGCGCCACGCCAGCCGCCGACTTTCTCTTCTGAGGCGCAATAAATCGCCTCTTCACGCTGGATAAACACATCCGCCAGCACCCCGTAAGCTTTGCCCCACGCCTGTAAGACGTCATCGCCGGGATTGAGTAACTCTTCGATGGTGGCCAGCAACGTTTCACCGACTACCGCATATTGCGCGGGCTGAATGTTCAGGCTGGTGTGCTTCTGCGCAATTTTCTCTACCGCCGGCAGCAGCACCGCCAGGTTCTCCAGGTTGCTGCCGTACGCGACAATGGCATTAAACAGCGCCTCACGCTGATTGCCACTGCGCTGATTATTCATGTTGAAGACGTTTTTCAGTTCCGGATGTGCCGTTAACAAACGTTGGTAGAAGTGGCCAGTGAGTTGCGGGCCAAGCTGAGCAATAGCGGGCAGGGAAGACTTTACGGTAGCGATAGTTTGCGCATCAAGCATGGTGAATGCCTCACAGTGAATTTAAACATGTATTTTAAATGCATCTTATGATCGTTCATCTAGCCTGTAAATCCCCTGTTTTGATTGCGGGTTAGGTGCTGAAGCTGGAAGCTGGCCCACAAACCTGAAAAATATTCCTCTCCAGCGTGAGCAAATATCGTGATTTACAGGATTGCAAAAAGGCGTAAAAAACCCGTTCCAGCGCCGTGCCAATCGTTTGCGTAAAAAGAGGGGATTGGCGCTACCGTCACCTGTCAAAACCGTTTACACTGTTGGCCTTCGCCCCTTGCCGGGGCCTAAACTGCCGTTAAAAAAGTTAGCTAGTCAGGAGATGCCGGATGTTAAAGCGTGATATGAACATTGCCGATTATGATGCCGAGTTGTGGCAGGCTATGGAGCAAGAGAAGGTGCGTCAGGAAGAGCACATCGAACTGATTGCTTCTGAAAACTACACCAGCCCACGCGTTATGCAGGCGCAAGGTTCACAGCTCACCAACAAATATGCTGAAGGATATCCGGGCAAACGCTACTACGGCGGATGTGAATACGTTGATATCGTTGAGCAGCTGGCAATCGATCGCGCGAAAGCGCTGTTTGGCGCAGACTTTGCCAACGTACAGCCGCACTCTGGCTCACAGGCCAACTTCGCGGTTTACACTGCGCTGTTGCAGCCGGGCGACACCATCCTCGGTATGAACCTGGCGCACGGTGGTCACCTGACGCACGGTTCACCAGTGAACCTGTCAGGCAAGCTGTATAACGTCATCCCTTACGGCATCGACGAAACCGGCAAAATTAACTACGACGAACTGGCTGAGCTGGCTAAAACGCATAAGCCAAAAATGATCGTCGGTGGTTTCTCTGCATACTCTGGCGTGTGCGACTGGGCAAAAATGCGCGAAATCGCTGATAGCGTGGGCGCTTACCTGTTCGTTGACATGGCACACGTTGCCGGTCTGATCGCCGCTGATGTCTACCCGAACCCGGTTCCGCATGCTCACATCGTGACCTCAACCACCCACAAAACCCTCGCGGGTCCACGTGGTGGCCTGATTCTGGCGAAAAACGGCGACGAAGATCTGTACAAAAAACTGAACTCCGCGGTGTTCCCGGGTGGTCAGGGTGGTCCATTGATGCACGTAATCGCGGGTAAAGCGGTGGCGTTCAAAGAAGCAATGGAGCCAGAGTTCAAATCTTACCAGCAGCAAGTGGCTAAAAACGCCAAAGCAATGGTTGAGGTTCTGTTGGAGCGTGGCTACAACATCGTTTCAGGCGGTACTTATAACCACCTGTTCCTGATCGATCTGGTGAGCAAAAACCTGACCGGTAAAGAAGCGGATGCCGCGCTGGGCCGTGCTAACATCACTGTGAACAAAAATAGTGTACCTAACGATCCGAAGAGCCCATTCGTGACCTCCGGTGTGCGTATCGGTACGCCAGCAGTGACACGTCGTGGCTTCAAAGAAGCAGACGTGCGTGAGCTGGCTGGCTGGATCGCTGACGTGCTGGACAACATCAACGACGAAGCGACCATCGAGCGCACCAAGCAGAAGGTACTCGATATCTGTGCGCGTCTGCCTGTGTATGCCTGATTTGGCACCATGCTGATGTGATTAAAGAGGATGGCGCTTGCCATCCTTTTTTATGCACGCGCCCCATGCTGTATAGAGTCAACACACACCGCACACACCACACACACCACACACACCGCACATGAAACGTTCACGCAGACCTTGTTATTACGGCGTCTGAGGTACGATTTCCGATACGAAGCCTGTCGCAGAAAAAGCGATTCCCCGACCTTTCATTTCACTTTTGTTCAAGCCTCTGACAAAGTAGCGGCCCAATGGGCTGCGGGCGCAGCTGACATGCCTGTGGGAGGCAAAATGACCATCGGATCGGCCAGATGGCTGGGACTCAGCTACTTCACCTACTTCTTCTGTTACGGCATCTACTTACCTTTCTGGAGCGTCTGGCTCAAAGGCATAGGCCTGGATGCTGAAAAAATCGGCTTACTGCTCGGTTGCGGCATGGTGG
This sequence comes from Pantoea sp. USMM079, assembly GCF_037153115.1. Lineage (NCBI taxonomy): Bacteria > Pseudomonadati > Pseudomonadota > Gammaproteobacteria > Enterobacterales > Erwiniaceae > Pantoea > Pantoea sp. USMM079. Next base: position 37,768 of record NZ_JBBCKX010000016.1, on the reverse strand, counting down.
CGCGATTTGTCGGTAGCCTGCTGATCGCCTCGCAGGTTAAAAACCCTTCTCAGCTGATTCTGGCGTTGCGGCTGCTGGCATTGATGACGTGCCTGTTTGCGTTAGGTTTCTGGTTTGGCGGCCAATGGTTATGGCTGTTATTGGTCATGGTGGGCTTCAACCTGTTTTTCTCGCCGTTGGTGCCGCTCAGCGATGCGCTGGCAGCGACCTGGACGCAGCAAATTGGTCTGGCTTATGGCCCGGTGCGGCTATGGGGTTCGCTGGCGTTTGTGATTAGCTCTGCGCTGACGGGGATGCTGGTGAGTGCCTGGTCATCACAGGCGATTCTGGCACTGCTGAGTGTGGGCTTGCTGGCCATGCTTAGCGGCATGATGTTAGTACCCAAAACCCGGCCACAAGGTGATGTGCGGCAGGGGGCAAGCGGCGGTTGGACGGCGTGGCGCGATATGCTACGGGAGAACGCGGTCTGGCGCTTTATGTTATGCGTGACGCTAATGCAGGGGGCACATGCAGCCTATTACAGCTTCAGTGCTATCTGGTGGCAGGAAGCAGGTTATTCCGCATCGGTGATTGGCTATCTATGGTCGTTGGGCGTGGTGGCGGAAATCGTCATCTTCGCGCTGAGCAATCGTCTGTTCCGTCGCTGGAGTGCCCGCGACTTGCTGCTGCTTTCTTGCTGCTGTGCGTTAGTGCGCTGGGTGATGCTGGGATCCAGCACCGCGCTGCCGCTGCTCATTGCTGCTCAGATTTTGCATTGTGGCAGCTTCACCGTATGCCATTTGGCAGCGATGCGCTTTATTGCCGCGCGCAAAGGGGCCGAGGTGATTCGATTGCAGTCGCTTTACTCTGCACTGGCGATGGGCGGCGGGATTGCCGTGATGACGATGATCAGCGGTGTGCTGTTTACCCATTTACAGGGACATCTGTTCTGGGTGATGGCACTGGTGGCGCTTCCTGCATTGTTCCTTCGTCCGCGCGCCGCTTAAGCTTCCAGCAGTTGACGAATGCGTTGCTGCTGATGATAGCTTAGCGGCAGCTCGGCGTGGATCAGTGGGGGGGAAAACAACGGTAACGATGTGGCGTAAGGTGTGATCACCAGCGCCACGTCACGCGGTGCACCTTCTCGCTGAAAGTGCAGCATATCCTGATAAGTGATGTTGATTGGCAGCAGCGTTATCTCGCGGATTTGCTGCTCCAGTAATTGTTCCATTGCCGCATCCGCGCCGGTCAACAGCAGTACCTGCTTCTCCTGCAGTGCGCTATCCTGCATCAGCCAGGCACCGAACAACACTGCCACCAGACTCACTTCCTCCGCGCTGAATTCCGTGCCGAAATCACTGCTAAAGTGATAGAGCGCGCGTTCGGTGGTGCGCAGTAAACGTGGATAAAGACGTGCCACGTCCAATGCCACACTGTTATCAATCCCAATGGCAAAGTGACTGCGATCCAGCGCTTGCGCCAGATGCGTGAATAATTGCAATTTCAGCTCGTGCTGATTTTTGACGCGTGTCTGCGCCAGCTGTTCAAAACGGGCGATTAACGCTTCTACGGCCAGCATGAGCTGCTGTGCCTGGTGGTCTTCAAGCTGATTCCCATCCGGCGCATGAATCAAACTGAACAGCAGCGTCCAGAAGTCGGTTTCGCTAACGTCCGGCGCTAAATGGCAGCGTTTCTGCCAGTGGTGAATCACATCATCTGCGGCAGCACGCTCGGTTTTTGCTGCCAGCCATGCCCGCTGTTTTTCATTAAACAGTGCATTTTGCCGTTGGCAAAGCGCGTACTTCATAAAGATTTGCAGGAACAGGCGATCGCGCGGCGTGAAATCGCGGCTTAGTCGCAGACTGCAATGTTGAATTAACGCCTGCAGATTGGTTTCATCCCACAGCGCCTTTTCGATATTGAGGACTTTCAGGCGCTGACGCAGCACGGGAGCAAAATGTTCGCAGACGAAATCCTGCGACAGGCGCAGCGCGCGTCGCAGCCAATGGAGCAGGCAGAGCCGCCTGTCCAGTTCCGTCCCGTGTATGCGGAAGCTGCCATCCACCATCTGGTGTAACTCCAGTTGATGGAAGCGCTGTATCTCATCACCGACATCCGCGATATCCTGTCGGGCAACGGCAGGATCAACACCATTTAACTGGCAGAGCTTTTCAAGCGTTAGCGCGGGAGCAGGCAGAAACAGTAGCAATAGCAGATGACAACGACGCTGGGCACGGCTGAAGAGTGGTGCAGATGAAGGTGCAGAACTCATCAATAGTATTATCCGCGGGTCATTTTTGAGCTAAGAATAGCTAACTCCACGCGGTAACCCTGCACTTTGTCGTGACTTTTGCTCAGAGCTTTTAGGCGGGTCACAGTTTTTCTGGACCAGTATAATCTTCACTTGAGAATTGTTACTTTATAACACATGAAAATTGCACTCATTCCTTTTACGCTGTTGTTCAGCGCTGCAGCCTGGTCTCATCCGCACAGCTTTATCAATATGAAAAACGAGTTTGTCAGCGAAAACGATCACCTGACAGGCATGAAAATGGTGTGGACCATGGATGAAATTACTTCAGCCGATCTGCTTTACGATGCCGGCAAAGCGAAACCCGGTGACGTGGTATGGAAAAAGCTGGCGGCGCAGGTGATGGCGAACGTGTTGGGGCAACATTACTTCTCAGAGGTATGGCAGGACAAAACGCGGGTGAAGTTCCTGAATTTGCCCAAAGAGTACAATTTGTCGCGCAACGGCAACAAAGCAGTGCTGGAGTTTATTGTGCCGTTTGGCGAACCCCAGTCGCTGAGTGCGAAACAGTATCGTATTCAGACCTTCGATCCGAGCTACTTTGTTGATATGTATTACGATAACCCACAGGCATTAACCATGGACGACGGCGTAAAAGCACACTGCCAGATAGACTTACACACCCCCAAACCGGATGACTCGCTCAAGCAATATGCGCTGTCGCTGGATAAAGCCGATGCGCCGCCGGAAGACATGGATCTTGGTCAGCAATTCGCGCAAACGGTAACCCTGACATGTCATTGATTTCTCTGCCTTCTCGTTCACGCAGACTGTGGCCGCTGTGGTTGCTGGCCATAGTGATGCTCGCTGCCGGATATACCCTGTGGCAGCACTGGTCGCAAATTTTGCTGCAAAGCGTGTTATGGCAGAAAGTCCTCAATCGCGAAATGACCCAACTCCTGCAACAAGTGGCTGACCAGCCTCAGCAGGCGGGCGTGACTTTAATGCTTTTTAGCCTGGCTTATGGTGTGCTGCACGCGCTGGGCCCAGGGCACGGTAAAGTGGTGATCAGCACCTTCCTGGCGACGCATCCCGCTAAGCTAAAAACCAGCATGAAACTGACGCTACTGGCCGCACTGTTACAAGGTGGCGTGGCGATTGGTTTGGTGACGGTGATGCTGGTGGTATTGCAAACCTCATCGCGGCAAATGCATCTCGGCAGTTACTGGCTGGAGAAGGGCAGTTATCTGCTGGTGATGGCGTTGGGCGTGTGGGTCGGCTGGCGTGCGCTGCGGTCATTACTTCCGCTATTACGTCCCGCGTCGGCGAAGATTCAGATTCACGCCATTCGCCCACATCACCAGCATGATGAACACTGCGGATGCGGTCATGCGCATCTGCCGAGTGCTGAACAGATGGATCGCGCGGTGAGCGGGAAAACCCAGGCGCTGGTAGTGTTCTCCATGGGCATGCGTCCCTGTTCTGGCGCCATCATGATGCTGCTGTTTTCTAAGGTGATTGGTGTTTATGCGTGGGGTGTGGCCTCGGCGGTGGCCATGGCCATCGGTACGGCGGTCACGGTCTCCGCAATGGGCTTATTAGTTCAACGATCGCGGCGATTAGCTGAAAAGCTAGGGGCAAACAGTGCAATGTCGCACGGGGCGAAAATCATTATGCCGGCATTAGGATTAGCAGGTGGGATTCTGCTGGTACTGGCAGGGTGGTTACTGTGGCAAAGCGCACAGCCGATGATGAGTAGCGGGTTACGACCGTTTTAACGGCGTAAAAAAAGGCGGATATGATATCCGCCTTTTTTGTGCTTAGCGCTTCAGCGCTTCGCTCAGTTCTTCACGCATGGTCGCCAGCATGGCTTTCACAACGCGTGGGTTACCTGCAACGATGTTACCTGACATCATGTAGCCATGGTTGCCGGTGAAGTCTGTCACCAGGCCGCCCGCTTCACGCACCAGCAGTTCTCCCGCAGCGAAATCCCATGGCTTCAGACCGATCTCGAAGAAACCGTCCACGCGGCCAGCGGCCACGTAAGCCAGATCCAGCGCAGCAGAACCGGTGCGACGGAAGTCAGCACATTGAGTGAACAGTTTGCCCACGATGTTGATGTAAGGGGTTGCGTGCTGTTTCAGCTTGAACGGGAAGCCGGTTGCCAGGATGGTGCCATCCAGGTCACGCGCGGTGCTGCCACGCAGACGGTAGCCATTCAGCTGTGCGCCCTGACCGCGAACAGCGGTGAACAGTTCGTTACGCATTGGATCGTAAACCACAGCCACTTCGGTGCGGCCTTTGATGCGCACTGCGATTGAAACTGAGAAGTGTGGTAAACGTTTAATGAAGTTGGTAGTGCCATCCAGCGGATCGATTACCCATTGAATGTCCTGATCGTCACCCGCCAGTTCACCGCTTTCTTCGGTGATGATGGAGTGCTGCGGGTAGGATTTGCGAATCACTTCGACAATCAGACGTTCTGCGTCGCGATCAACATTGGTAACGAAGTCGTTGCTGCCTTTCTGGCTGGCTTCGACAGCGTCCGGGGTTTCATAATTCTTGGCAATTAAATTACCGGCCTTGCGCGCTGCGCGCACGGCGATGTTGAGCATCGGATGCATCGGTATCTCTCGCTGGATGTTAAAGAACGGGTGAAAACGGCGCGGAGTATATCAGGGTGTTCAGCAAATGTCCTGCTTTTATGCTAGGCTACGCGCCATCATTTTCTCACCGCTCACTATTATGCTGCAAAATATCCGAATCGTACTGGTTGAAACCTCGCACACTGGCAACATGGGCTCTGTTGCTCGCGCCATGAAAACCATGGGCTTAACCAATCTTTATCTGGTCAACCCGCTGGTCAAACCTGACTCGCAGGCCATCTCTCTTGCCGCCGGCGCCAGCGATGTGATTGGCGATGCAAAAATCGTGGATACGCTGGACGAAGCGATTGCGGGCTGTAGCCTGGTTGTCGGCACCAGCGCGCGTTCCCGATCGCTGCCCTGGCCGATGCTGGATTCGCGTGAATGCGGTATCAAAAGCGTGGAAGAGGGCCAGCAGGCACCGGTTGCACTGGTGTTTGGTCGTGAACGTGTGGGCCTGACCAATGAAGAGTTGCAGAAGTGCCACTATCACGTCGCCATTCAGGCTAATCCGGAATACAGCTCGCTGAACCTGGCGATGGCAGTGCAGATCATTGCTTACGAAGTGCGTATGGCATGGCTGGACGCGCAGGAAAAAGCCAGCCCACAACCGCAAGAAGAAGAGTCACCGTATCCGCTGGTGGACGATCTGGAGCGCTTCTATCAACACATTGAGAAGATGATGCTGGAGAGCGGCTTTATCCGTGAAGGCACCCCAAGCCAGGTGATGAGCAAACTGCGTCGTCTCTATACCCGCGCGCGCCCGGAACGTGATGAACTCAATATCCTGCGGGGTATGCTGGCTTCGTTCCAAAAGCCTAAAGGTGATAAGGGTAATAGTTGAGTAAAACAGTTGGTTAAATAGTTGAGTAAATTACTTGGTTAAATAGTTGACCGTTTTACTCAGGAATGGCAGACTGGCGTCAATTCATCAGATAGCCCGCCGATACCCGGACGGACGCTTACGAGGTTGTATGCTATGAGACTGACATCCAAAGGACGTTATGCCGTAACCGCTATGCTGGACGTTGCACTGCACTCAAACGAGGGCCCGGTGCCGCTGGCTGACATTTCTGAGCGTCAGGGCATTTCGCTCTCCTATCTGGAGCAGTTATTCTCACGTCTGCGTAAGCACGGTTTAGTGGCCAGCGTTCGTGGTCCAGGTGGTGGATATCTGTTAGGTAAAGATGCTGGCGCGATTGCCGTTGGCGCGGTGATCACGGCGGTTGACGAATCTGTTGACGCCACCAAGTGCCAGGGTAAAGAAGGCTGCCAGGGCGGCGAGCGCTGCCTGACTCACGTCCTGTGGCGTGACCTGAGCGAACGCATCAGCGAATTCCTCAACAACATCACGCTGGCTGAACTGGTAAACAACCAGGAAATCCTTGATGTGGCAGATCGTCAGAACATGAACGACACTCGCCGCTTCCAGCAGCATCGTATGCAGGAAACCATCAACGTTAATCTGCGTGCTTAATCCGCTCCCCTTCAGCCCTTGCTGTTCACACAGCCGGGGCTGAATCGTGCTATAAAGACGTATGATTTTTTATACGGAGTTTTAGCGCAATGAAATTACCGATCTACCTGGATTACGCAGCGACAACGCCTGCCGATCCGCGTGTCGCCACCAAAATGATGCAGTTTCTGACTTTGGATGGCACCTTCGGTAACCCCGCTTCCCGTTCTCACCGTTTTGGCTGGCAGGCAGAAGAAGCCGTTGATGTGGCGCGCAATCAGATTGCAGAGCTGGTCAATGCCGATCCGCGTGAAATCGTTTTTACTTCCGGTGCCACCGAAGCTGATAACCTCGCCATTAAGGGCGCGGCTCAATTCCATCAGGCGCGCGGCAAACACATTATTACCAGTCAAACTGAGCACAAAGCAGTGCTGGATAGCTGCCAGCAACTGGAGCGTGAAGGCTTCGACGTCACCTATCTGCAACCCGGCATCGATGGCATTGTCACGCCTGCGATGCTGGAAGCCGCACTGCGCGATGACACGGTGCTGGTTTCCCTGATGCATGTGAACAACGAAACCGGCGTGATTCAGGATATCGCCGCGCTCGGAGCCTTGTGCCGCGCGCGTGACATCCTGTTTCATGTTGATGCCACCCAAAGCGTCGGCAAATTGCCGATTGATGTTGCGGCACTGCCGGTGGATCTGATGTCGTTTTCAGCGCATAAGATTTATGGTCCGAAAGGCATTGGTGCGCTGTGGGTGCGTCGTAAACCTAAATTACAGATCGACGCGCAGATGCACGGCGGCGGTCATGAACGCGGTATGCGATCCGGAACCTTGCCGGTGCATCAAATCGTGGGAATGGGCGAAGCGTATCGCGTTGCACGTGAAGAGATGAGCAGTGAAATGGCGCGTCTCGCAGCCATGCGCCAACGTCTGTGGCACGGCATCAGCCAGTTAGAGAATGTGAATATTAACGGTTCGCTTGAGCAGGGCGCACCGAATATCCTCAACCTCAGTTTTGCTCAGGTTGATGGCGAATCGCTGATTATGGCGCTGAAAGATCTGGCGCTGTCGTCCGGTTCTGCCTGTACCTCGGCCAGTCTCGAACCCTCTTATGTACTGCGCGCCATGGGCGTTGAGCAGGAGCTGGCACACAGCTCGCTGCGCTTCTCGCTGGGACGCTTCACTACCGAAGAGGAAATTGACTATGCCATTGAGCTGGTCAATAAAGCGGTAAGCCGTTTACGGGCATTAACGCCCGCCACGTCCCGCTAATTCATGCACCCCTTGCGCCGGTTCTGGCGTAAGGTGACACCTAACGCAAACGGAGCCACGCGATGACAACACAACCGATGACAATTACGCTCAGCTCCCAGGCCGCCGATGCGCGCTGGGGTGAAAAAGCACTGCTGAGCAGCACTGAAAGTGGCATGACCCTTCACCTGACTGGCGCCGATGCGCTGATGAGCATCCAGCGCGCGGGGCGTAAGCTGGACGGTCAGGGGATTCGCCACGTAGCTCTGAGCGGCGAAGAGTGGGATTTAGAGAAGTGCTGGGCATTCTGGCAAGGCTATCGCAGCCCGAAAGGCAAGCGCCAGGTAGAGTGGCCAGCATTAAGCGAAAACGATCAAACAGAATTTGATCGTCGTCTGAAGATCGTTGACTGGGTGCGCGACACCATCAACTTACCCGCGGAAGATCTGAGCCCGGAACAACTGGCGCACAGCGCGATCGATCTGATCAGCGAAGTGGGCGGTGACGCAGTGAGCTATCGCATCACCAAAGGAGAGGATCTGCGCGAGCAGGGTTATGCCGGTATTCACACCGTGGGCCGCGGTTCAACCCGCGCACCTGTGCTGCTGGCGCTCGACTTCAACCCAAGCGGCGATGAAAATGCACCGGTATACGCTTGTCTGGTCGGAAAAGGCATCACCTTTGATACCGGTGGTTACAGCCTGAAGCAGAGCGCGTTTATGGATTCGATGAAATCCGATATGGGCGGCGCAGCAACGGTGACTGGCGCGCTGGCGCTGGCGATTGCGCGTGGCCTGAAGAAACGTGTGAAGCTGTTCCTGTGCTGTGCTGACAACATGGTGAGCGGTAACGCGTTCCGTCTCGGCGACATCATTCGCTATCGTAACGGTAAAACCGTGGAAGTGATGAACACCGATGCGGAAGGGCGCCTGGTGCTGGCTGATGGTCTGATTGATGCCAGCGAGCAAAATCCTGAGTTACTGATTGATGCAGCAACTCTGACCGGTGCAGCGAAAACGGCGCTGGGCAACGATTATCACGCCCTGTTTACCTTTGACGATGTCCTGGCGGAATCTCTGCTGGGCAGTGCAACCGGTGAAAACGAAGCCTTCTGGCGTCTGCCGCTGGCGGAGTTCCATCGCAGCCATCTGCCGTCAAACTTTGCCGATCTGAACAACATCGCGAGTCCGGCACATGCAGCCGGCGCCAGCAGCGCGGCGGCGTTCCTCTCTTACTTCGTTAGCAAGTATCAGCAGGGTTGGCTGCACATTGACTGTTCTGCCACTTACCGTAAAAGCGCGGTGGATCAGTGGTCAGCGGGTGCCACCGGTCTGGGTGTGCGCACTATTGCCAATCTGTTACTGAAATAAAATCGGTGCGCATGAGTGCGCACCTTACGTTGGGTCGCAGAGAGATGTGTAACCTACGTCAGGCCGCCATTGATGTGCATGCACCTTTCGTCTGGTCGCCATTGATGTGCAACCTACGTCAGGTCGTCGTTGATGTGCATCCTTCATCAGTATTGTGTAGGGGCGCCATTGATGGCGACCGAACAGCGCTTAAGCGGCAAACCTCATGCATGAGCTTGCCGTTTTTTTGGAACTTGATAAATGAGCAATCGTCTTGAAGAGGTGCTAAAGCTGGCCGCCACTGAGCCTGCGCACCGTCCGGAATTCTTTCAACTACTGCTGGAATCTGATATTTGGGTGCCAGGTGAAAGCCCTGCAGAGCAGTTTGATGCCACCTCGCCTGTGGAGTTGCTGCATTGGGAAAAAGAGGGCGGAGGCAGCGTTATCCCGTTCTTCACCTCAGAAGAGGCGATGGAGGAAGCAATCAAAGAAGAGCAGCCTTATCTGCGCCTGCCCGCGCGCACGCTGTTCGAAATGACCCTGGGTGAGAGTTTATTCCTCAATCCTAAGCTGCCCGCCGGTAAAGAGTTTTCACCGGGTGAGATTGCCCATTTGATCGGTGAAGAGGGCAGTGCGCTGAGTCAGCAAACGGTGTTGGAAGGCGGCCATGCGCTGCTTCTGTCGGAAGTGGCTGAACCGCCCGCGCAGATGATTGATTCACTGACGCAACTGTTTGCCAAGTATAAGCAGGTGCGTCGTGCTTATATCGCCAGCATTCGTGAGAGCGCCACGGAAGAACCCAATTTGCTGATCGGTATCGAAGCGGATAGCAATATCGATGAGATTATTCAGGCGGCAGGCAGCGTGGCAACCGATACGCTGGCGGATGATGCACCGATTGATATCTGCGAAGTGGTGGTCGACGAGAAAGGCGTCAGCCACTTCTTCACCGCCCATATCACGCCTTTTTATGAGCGTCGCTGGGGGAGTTTCCTGCGCGACTTCAAAGGCAGTCAGCGGATTATCTAAACATCGCTAGCTGCGGTGCAATTTATTGCGCATCTGAAAGTCATCGTCCGGCTTAAGATACGCGCGATAAATCGCGCCGCTACGGATCGCACTTATCTGATCGCGCCGCTACAGATCGCACTGATCGGGTAGTGGCGCAATTTATTGCGCGGTAGTCAAATCATCATTGGCAGGCGCAGAATTTTGCTCTGCAAGCCCCCCTTCATCACCATGCTCAGCAGTTTAATCGGCTAGCAAAAACTTTATTTCTCAATCGGTAAATCGTCGCGGCTACCCCATTCGCCCCAGGATCCGTCATACAGGGTGACATCACGCACGCCCAGCGATGTCAACGCCAGAATCACCACCACCGCGGTTACCCCCGAACCACAGCTGGCGATAATGGGCTGATCCAGTTGAATACCTGCTTTTTCAAACAAATCGCGCAGTTCAGCCGCTGGTTTCAGCTCGCCGTTCACCACCAGATTGTTCCACGGCATATTCAGGCTATTCGGGATGTGTCCGCGCAGCAGCCCGGGACGAGGCTCATCGACTTCAGCATTGAAGCGGTTAGCCGCTCGGGCGTCAACGATCTGCGCACCGCCTTCATGGCTGATCAACAACACATCGGTCAGGCGTTTCACCAGACCCTGATCGTAATGGGCTTCGAACTCGCCTTCTGGCAGATTAACCGGGCCCGAAGCGACATCAAAGCCTGCCGCTTTCCAGCCCTGCAAACCGCCCGCCAGAATCGACACATTGACGCAGCCAAAGGCGCGCAACATCCACCATGCACGGGGTGCAGAGAACAGGTTACCTTCGTCGTAAACCACCAGATGTTTATCCTGATTAACACCCAGTTCGCGCATCGCCACGGCAAAAGCTTCCGGGCGCGGCATCATATGCGGGTAAGCGCTGGTGTGATCGGACAAAGCTTCGATATTGAAATAAGGCGCATCGGGCAAATGCCCTGCCAGATATTCCGCCTGGATATCACGCACCGCTTCCTGACCTGGCGGCAACATGCGCGCATCTAAAACCTGCAACGTTTCATCGGTGTAATGCTCTTTTAACCAATCGGCAGAGACAAACAGGGGAGCTGTCATCGCAACAACCTCTTCTCAATCATCGGAAAACGGAAAGGACCAGTGTCCGGTAATGTGAACGCTATCTCAAGGGTATCGTTGCTAAAGTGAGTAGGTTGATGTGAAATTGCGCAGCACACTACTTTAACCTTTGGGGCTGGTGAGGGACTTACCATGGCAAAACGCGTTAATCGACTGCTGCTCAGCATGCTGATCGGCGGAACACTATTGGGCGGCGCTTTGCTGTCTGCGCAGGCTGAGGATACGCCTGTGGTGCAAAATGCGGCGAAAACGATCTCGGTGATCGACCTTTCCGAGCTGCAACTGGATGGCGCATCAGCACTGGTGCTGAGCTTCAATACCGCCATCGATAGCAAACAGGACTTGAATGCGCGGGTCCATATCAGCGATGAGAAAAGCGGCAAGGTCGATGGCGGCTGGGAACTGGCGCAGAATGGCAAGGCGCTACGCTTCCGCCATCCTGAACCGTCGCGCAAATTAACGGTGACCGTCGATGCCGGCCTCAAGGCCGCCGATGGCAGTACCTTATCCAGCCCTTTCAGCCAGACACTGACCACCCGCGATATCCAGCCGATGGTGGGCTTCGCCAGCCGCGGATCGCTGCTACCGCTGCGCCTGACGCAGGGATTACCGGTGCTGGCACTCAATGTGAACAACATTGATGTCGATTTTTTCCGGGTAAAAAATGCCGCCCTGGCCGATTTTCTCGCTCAGTGGAATTACGGTAACAACCTGTCGTACTGGGAATCACGCGAACTGCTTAAAAATGCCGATCTGGTCTACAGCGGACGTTTTGATCTCAATCCGGCCCGCAACACGCGTGAGAAGATGCAGCTGCCGCTCAGCGATGTGGATGCGCTCAAGCAGCCCGGTGTTTATCTGGCGGTGATGAAACAGGCCGGAACCTACAATTATACACAGCCAGCAACCCTGTTTACGCTCAGTGACATTGGTTTATCGCTGCATAGCTTCCCGGATCAACTGGAACTCTTTACGCAAAGCCTCGGCAATGGCGCACCGCTGGATGATGTCAATGTGCAACTGCTGGACGAGAAAGGCCAACAGCTGGCGAGTGGCACCAGTGACAGCAATGGCCATCTGCGCCTGCCCGCCAACGCCAAAGGCAAGTTGCTGCTGGCAACGCAGAAAGGGCAAACCTCTCTGATCGATCTCAATCGTCCGGCGCTGGATCTCGCCGAATTCCCGATTGATGGCCCGCAGGGTTATGACAAGCAGTTCTTCTTGTTTGGCCCGCGCGATCTCTATCGCCCCGGTGAAACGGTGATCGTTAATGCGCTGCTGCGTGATGCCGATGGCAAGCCGTTGCCGCCACAACCGGTCAAAGCCGAAGTGGTGCAGCCTAATGGTGAAGTCACCCAGACCTTTGTCTGGCAGCCGGAGAACGGTGTGTACCAGCAGCGCTTTGCTCTTCCGGCTTCAGCCATGACCGGTGAATGGACGCTGCGCATCAACAGCGGTGATAACCAGCCGCGCAACTGGTCGTTCCATGTTGAGGATTTCCTGCCGGAACGTATGGCGCTGGCACTGAGCAACAGCGAACAGCCGCTGGCACCGGACGCCTCAGTGACCTTTGATGTCGAGGGCCGTTATCTGTATGGCGCACCAGCGGCGGGCAATGAGTTGCAGGGGCAGTTGTTCCTGCGCCCGGCGCGTGAAGCTGTGGCAGCGCTGCCTGGCTATCAATTTGGCGATATCACTGAGGAACTGAAACGCAGTCTCGATGACGTTGATGAAAAGCTGGATGAGAACGGCAAACTGCAGCTCAACGTGGAAAGCAGCTGGGCAGAAAGTCATTCACCACTCAATCTCATCCTGCAAGCCAGCCTGCTGGAAACCGGCGGTCGTCCGGTGACACGTCGTGCGACTCAATCGATCTGGCCCGCGCCTGCACTGCCAGGTATCCGTCCGCTGTTCAACAGTGAGTCGGTGTATGACTATCGTACCGATCGTTACCGCGATGAACCGACCGTGCCTGAAAACGGCCTGGCGGAATTTGATGTGGTGTATGCCAATCCGCAAGGCGAAAAACTGGCGGCGCAGGATCTGGATGTGCGCCTGATCCATGAACGCCGTGACTACTTCTGGAGCTTCTCAGACAGCGAAGGCTGGCAGTCGCGTTATGACCAGAAAGATCTGCAGGAAGACGAGCAGCGCATCACTATTGCCGCGGGCGGCAGCCAGAAAATCAGCTTCCCGGTGGAGTGGGGCACCTATCGTCTGGAGGTGCATGCGGGAGAGAACATTGTCAGCAGCGTGCGCTTTAATGCGGGCTACTGGTGGCAGGACAACACTGATGGCACCGGTGCGTTACGTCCCGATCAGGTCAAACTGAAAATTGACAAAAGCGCCTACCAACCGGGTGATACCGTTAAAGTACAGGTGGAATCACCGGCTGCCGGTAAAGGGTATCTGATGGTGGAATCCAGCAGCGGAACGCTGTGGTGGCAGCCGCTCGACGTTCCTGCCGGTGGCACGACCATTGATGTACCGATAAATGAGAGCTGGAAGCGTCACGATCTCTATCTCAGTGCCATCGTGGTGCGTGACGGCGATAAAGCCAACGGCACCACGCCGAAAAGGGCAGTGGGGCTGCTGCATTTGCCGATGGCGACCGAAGCGCGACGTCTCAATCTGGCGATCGATGCGCCTGAAAAAATCCGCCCTGAGCAGACGATAAAAGTGAAAGTGAAAGCCAGCCGTGAAGGCGGCGAGTTGCCTAAGCAGGTTCAGGTCTTGCTGTCAGCGGTGGACAGCGGCGTGTTGAGCATCACTGATTACAAAACGCCAAATCCGTGGGACGCGTTCTTTGGCCGCAAGCGTTACAACGCCGATCAATATGATGTCTACGGTCAGCTTATCGAAGGCGGTGGCAAGCTGGCGGCACTGCGCTTTGGTGGTGACGGCGATGATGCCGATGCGCTGTCGCGCGGCGGTAAGAAGCCGGTCACCGATGTTCAGATCGTCGCACAACAGCTGCAGCCGGTGACGCTGGATGCCAACGGCGAAGGCACCATCGATCTCCCGATTCCGGCCTTTAATGGCGAGTTACGCTTGATGGCGCAGGTATGGAGCGCAGACAGCTTCGGCTCAGCGGAGCGCAAAATGGTGGTGGCCGCGCCGCTCATCAGTGAACTGGCGACGCCGCGCTTTATGGCCAGCGGTGACCAGTCGACGCTGGCGCTGGATCTCACCAACCTGACCGATCAGCCGCAGACGTTAAAAGTCGACGTAACAACGCAGGGCCTGATCGCCCTGAACGGCACTGTCACTTCTAGCGTGCAACTGGCGAAAGGTGCGCGCACGACCTTGCAAATCCCGGTTAAAGCCCAGGGCGCCTTTGGTGAGGGGACGGTGCAGGTCAAGGTCTCTGGCATGACTCTGCCCGGTGAAAACCTGGCGCCCAGCGAGCGTAAATGGACCATCGGCGTACGCCCGGCTTATCCAGCCCAAACCCTGAGTTTCGACAATGTGATGCAAACTGGCCAAAGCTGGCAGGTGGTGGCGAGTGCCTTTAGCGGCCTGCAAAAGGATACGCTGACCGGGCAGCTGTCGCTCAGCAATCGACCGCCGCTGAATATTGCCAGCTTTATTAGCCAGCTGTATGCCTATCCTTACGGCTGCCTTGAGCAGACCGCCAGCGGCATCTGGCCATCGGTGTTCACCAACAAAGCACAACTGGATGCGCTGGGTATCAAAACCAGCACCGACGAGGCGCGCCGGGCGTCGATCGCAACCGGTATTGCGCGCCTGGCAGGTATGCAGCGTGGCAATGGCAGCTTTGGTTTGTGGAGCAAAGAGGGTCCAGAGGAATTCTGGTTGACGGCTTACGTCACCGATTTCCTGCTGCGTGCCAGTGAAGCGGGCTACAGCGTGCCGGAAGGGGTGATCAGCCGCGCCGATGAACGCTTGCTGCGCTATCTGCAGGACCCGGCACAGATAGAAACCAGCTGGAGCAGCGATGCCGATGGATTGCGTTTCAGTGTGCAAGCTTACGCCGGGCTGGTATTAGCAAGACAGCAACAGGCGCCGCTCGGTGCATTGCGTGCACTGTACGACAAGCGTGAGCAGGCAAAATCAGGTCTGGCGCTGGTGCAACTGGGTGTGGCGCTGAAACTGATGGGTGATCAACAGCGTGCGCAGTTGGCGCTGGCACAGGGCATAGGGCTGGAGCGCAAACCCAACAGCTGGTTGGGTGATTACGGCAGCCCGGTGCGTGACCGCGCGCTGATTCTTGCGCTCATCACTGAAAACCAACTGCTGCCCGATATGCAGGGGCCATTACTGATTGATCTGGCGAAAGCGGTACATGGTCAGCGCTGGTTCTCCACCCAGGAAAACAATGCGCTGTTCCTCGCCGCTCGCACCTTGCAGCAGCACAAAGGTGAACAGTGGCAAGCCACATTGCAGGGCAGAAGTGAGCCGCTGAGCAGCAATCAGACGCTCAATATGGGCATCAGCGAAGATCAGCTACGCCAGGGCTTGTCGGTGAAAAGCGACAATAATTCGCCGCTTTACGGCACGCTCAATGTGGTGGGTTATCCGCAAACAGCACCGTCGCCAATCAGCAACGTGCTGAAGATCACCCGCGAGTATTTCACCCTCGACGGTAAGCCAGCTGACCTCACCAACCTGAAAAGTGGTGAATTGCTGGTGGTGCGGTTGAAAGTGACGGCCAGCGAGCGGGTGAGCGATGCGCTGGTGGTGGATTTACTGCCTGCAGGACTGGAACTGGAAAACCAGAACCTGAGCGACAGCAGCGCCAGTCTGGGCGACAGTGCTGATGCGCTGAAGGAGAGCATGATGGATATGCAGCAGGCTAACATCAAACACATTGAGTTCCGCGATGACCGCTTTGTTGCGGCACTGGCGCTGGATGGCTACACACCGGCCACGCTGCTGTATCTGGCACGCGCGGTGACGCCGGGTAGCTATCGTCTGCCGCCACCGCAGGTTGAGTCGATGTATGTGCCAGAGTGGCGCGCGATTGGCACCACGCCGGAAAAACTGAATGTGCGCTAAGCGGTAATGAAAAAAGGTCATGCACTGAAGCGGTGGCGCTGGCTGCCGCTTTTTTTACTGCTGCTGTTAGCGAGCCTGTGGCTGCTGGATCGACTGGATCCTTTGCCGCTGCAGGAAGTGCAACCTGCACGTGTGGTGGTCGCGGAGGATGGCACGCCGCTGTGGCGCTTTGCCGACAAGCAAGGCGTCTGGCGCTATCCGGTGACGCTGGAGGAGGTCTCGCCCGACTATATTCAGGCGCTGCTCACTTACGAAGATCGCTGGTTCTGGCATCATCCCGGCATCAATCCGATGGCGATCGTGCGTGCCATCGGTCAAAACCTGCTGCATCACGGCATTGTGTCAGGTGGCAGCACGCTAACCATGCAGGTAGCGCGACTGATCGACCCACAACCGCGTACCTTAACCGGTAAAATGATTCAAGCCTGGCGCGCGCTACAGCTGGAGTGGCACTTATCCAAGCGCGACATCCTTACGCTCTATCTCAATCGCGCACCTTTTGGTGGCACCGTGGAAGGAATCGGCGCAGCAAGCTGGATGTGGCTGGGTAAACCGCCGTCGCAACTGACCAAAGGCGAAGCCGCACTGCTCGCCGTGCTGCCTCAAGCACCTAGCCGACTGCGTCCGGATCGCTGGCCAAAGCGTGCGGAAGCCGCGCGCAACAAAGTGTTGGATCGACTGGCAGAATATCAGGTGTGGTCGGCGCAGGATGTGGAGGATATTAAACAGGAAGCGGTGTGGTTGCCGCCGAGACAAACGCCGCAAATGGCACCGTTGCTGGCACGCCGCCTGCTGTCGCTCTCTCCCGACAACAAAATTACCTCGACCATTGATGTGTCGCTGCAGCGCGAGCTGGAGAGTCTGGCGTCAGCGATGAAAACCCAGTTGCCGCCACGCACCTCGCTGGCGCTGCTGGTAGTGGATCATCAGGATATGAAAGTGCGTGGCTATGTTGGCTCGGTGTCATTCACAGACGACAGTCGCTTTGGTCATGTCGATATGATCTCCAGCGTGCGATCGCCGGGATCGGTGTTAAAACCTTTTGTTTATGGCATGGCGTTGGATGATGGACTGATCCACGGTGAATCACTGCTGCAGGATGTGCCGCGCCGTTTCGGTGATTATCGCCCCGGAAACTTTGACTCCGGTTTTCACGGTCCGGTAAGTGCCAGCGAGGCGCTGGAGCGGTCGCTGAACCTGCCGGCCGTGCAGTTGCTGGACGCTCTTGGCCCGAAAACGGTGGCGGCGCGCCTGCGTAACGTTGGATTGAATCTGCGCTTTCCGGCAGGGGCCGAACCCAATCTTTCACTGGTGCTCGGCGGCACGGGTGCGCGGCTGGATGAGATTGTCGCGGCTTATAGCGCTTTTGCCCGTCAGGGGAATGCCGCTCAGCTGCGCTGGCTGCCCAATCAGCCATTGCTAGAGCGACCACTGCTTTCGCCGGGCGCAGCCTGGATTGTGCGGCGTATTCTGGCCGGAGAAGCTCAGCCATCAGGCGCCGTTCCGGATATTGCTCCGCTGGCCTGGAAAACTGGCACCAGCTACGGCTATCGCGATGCGTGGACGATTGGCATCACACCGCGCTATCTAATTGGCGTATGGGTCGGCAGGCCTGATGCCACAACGGTTGCCGGTCAGTTTGGGTTCGCTTCAGCGGTGCCTGTCATGAATCAGGTCAACAACCTGCTGGCGGGGCATATGCCGCTGCACGGCGTACCGCGCGATCCGCGGCCGAAGAGCGTCAGCGCCATGAGCATTTGCTGGCCCGGAGGACAACCTTTGCCGCAGGGCGACGAAAATTGCCGCCAGCGCCGCCAAAGCTGGATACTGAATCAAACCGTGCCGCCGACACTGCTGGCACCCGGTCAGGAAGGGGTGAATGGTTTACGTCAGCGTTATTGGATAAATCCGCAGGGCTTACGCGTGGCTGCCGATTGCCCTGAGTCGCAGAGTCACGAACGTTTGATGTGGCCTCTGCCGCTGGAACCCTGGTTGCCAGTGGCGGAACGCCGCCAGCAGCGCCTGCCGCCCGTTGATCCTCGCTGCCCACCCTTAAATCAGGGCAGTGCGCCACCGCTCTTGATCACCGGCGTGATTGAGGGGCAGCGTGTGCAGCCGCTGCCAGGCAAAGTGGTATTGGTGCTGCCGGTTGCCGTACAAGGCGGAAGGGGATCGCAGCGCTGGTGGTTTTTGAACGGGCAGCCGGTCGAACAGCAAGCGGGGCAAAACAGTGCGGCGCTGGTGCTCAGTGAACCGGGCCAGTATCAACTGGTGGTAATGGATGAATCGGGCCAACTGGCATCCGTCTCATTTATTCGGGGTTAAATAGCCGCGTATGCCAGATTCTGCGCGTGTTCGCCCCGACAAAAATCAATTATTTTCGATAATTCCACCAATCGGCAATAGGCAACGCCCGATGATGTCCCTATAATCGGCGCGTTTTCTTACCGGGAGCGAATTCCCGGTTTCTTCAGGATGCTAACTAGAGGTCATCATGGCAATCGAACGTACTTTCTCTATCGTTAAACCAAACGCCGTCGCTAAGAACGTGATTGGTGCTATCTACAACCGTTTCGAAAGCGCAGGCTTCAAAATCGTTGGCGCAAAAATGCTGCACCTGACCAAAGAGCAGGCTGAAGGCTTCTACGCTGAGCACAAAGGCCGTCCATTCTTCGATGGTCTGGTTGAGTTCATGACTTCTGGTCCAGTAGTTGTTTCTGTTCTGGAAGGCGAAAACGCCGTTCAGCGTCACCGTGATCTGATGGGTGCAACCAACCCAGACAACGCACTGGCCGGTACTCTGCGTGCTGACTACGCTGACAGCTTCACTGAGAACGCAACCCACGGTTCTGACTCAGCTGAATCTGCTGCACGCGAAATCGCATACTTCTTCGCAGAGAACGAAGTCTGCCCACGCACTCGCTAAGTGCGTTGCTGCCAATGCGGATAAACGACTTTACACCTTTTCATCATCGGTAAAGTCGTTCCCCTGGCATCATGCAGCAGATGTAGTACAATAATGCGCCCTTGTTGAGCCTGGCTCAGCGAGGGCGTTATTTTTTTCCTATTCTTAACCAGAGCCGTAACGTGTAACAACGAGGCCAGAGAACATTATGTCCGAACAGATTGTGACGCCGTCGTCCGCTTCCCCCGTGGTTGTTTCCCCAAAAAACGAAAAAATTAACCTGCTGGATCTTAACCGTCAGCAGATGCGCGAATTCTTTTTAGAGATGGGTGAAAAGCCGTTCCGCGCCGATCAGGTCATGAAGTGGATGTACCACTACTGCTGCGATGATTTCGAGCAGATGACTGACATCAACAAAGTGCTGCGTGGCAAATTGATGCAGCGCGCTGAAATCCGTGCGCCGGAAGTAGCGGAAGAGATGCGTTCCAGCGATGGCACTATCAAGTGGGCGATTCGCGTGGGCGATCAGCTGGTCGAAACCGTGTATATCCCGGAAGCTGACCGTGCAACGCTGTGTGTCTCTTCACAGGTAGGCTGTGCGCTGGAGTGCAAATTCTGTTCGACTGCGCAGCAGGGCTTCAACCGTAACCTGCGTGTTTCCGAAATCATTGGTCAGGTATGGCGCGCGGCGAAAATTATCGGCGCGGCGAAAATTACCGGCCAGCGTCCGATCACCAACGTGGTGATGATGGGCATGGGCGAGCCGTTGCTCAACCTGAACAACGTGGTGCCAGCAATGGACATCATGCTGGATGATTTCGGTTTTGGTCTGTCAAAACGTCGCGTGACGCTGTCAACTTCGGGCGTAGTGCCGGCACTGGATAAGCTGGGCGATATGATCGACGTGGCACTGGCGATTTCGCTGCACGCACCGAACGATGCGATTCGTGACGAAATTGTGCCGATCAACAAAAAGTACAACATCGAAACCTTCCTCGCGGCGGTTAAACGCTACATTGGGAAATCGAACGCCAATCAGGGCCGCGTGACCATCGAGTACGTGATGCTGGATCACATCAATGACAGCACCGACAACGCGCATGAGCTGGCTGCACTGCTGAAAGAGACGCCGTGCAAGATTAACCTGATCCCATGGAACCCGTTCCCGGGCGCGCCATATGGCCGTAGCTCCAACAGCCGTATCGATCGTTTCTCCAAAGTGCTGATGGATTATGGGTTTACCACTATCGTGCGTAAAACGCGTGGCGACGATATTGATGCGGCTTGTGGTCAGTTAGCGGGTGACGTTATCGACCGTACCAAGCGCACCTTGCGTAAGAAAATGGCCGGAGAAACCATCTCTGTGAAGGCGCTCTGAAACACGGCGCCTGGTGATACCCACCGGGCGTAAGCCGTGCCAGTCTCTCCTCTCAATGTCAGAGGGAGAGACTGAAATGCACAAAGGATTATCGGCAGTGTTGTTGGCGGGCTTTGTTGTAACCGGTTGTGTCAATCCACCGGTCCAGCAAGGCGCTGCGGATATCAGGCTACAGCTAGGGTTGCACTACCTGGCGGTGAAAGATTTTGCTGCAGCACAGCGTAATTTATTACGCGCTGAGCGGGCCGCACCGCAAGATTATCGTGTGCCGTTGGCGCTTGCGCGGCTGGCACAGGCGCAGCAGAATAGCGCGCAGACCCATTGGCACTACCAACGCGCCCAGCAGTTAGCGCCAGCGAATGGCTACATCGCTAACAATTACGGTGCGTTTCTTTGCGGTTTAAGGCAGTATGGCGAAGCGCATCAACAGTTTAAGCTGGCGATGGCTGCACAGGAAATCGAAGCTCGTCAGGATGCATTTCTGTTTTCGGGCTATTGTTACCTGCAGGCTGGAGAGAGTGCCTCAGCGCGCGAGTCTTTGAGCAACGCGCTGATTGCCGCACCGGAGCAGGGCAGTCAACTGCTTTTGGAAGTGGAAAGGCGGCTTGAACAGCAGGATCGCATGGCGGTTCCGCTGCTATTAGAAGTGTACCACCAGCGTTTGCCCGCAACGGCAGAGAGCCAGTGGTTACAAATACGTTTCGCCGCGCAACAGGGAAACGCTGCTGACGTTACACGTTATGGCGACCGGTTGGCGCGAAGTTTTCCACAATCGATACAGTACCAGCGTTATTTAGCTAATGAATACTGAAGCCACTCAAGAGAATTCTGCAGTACATTCCACAGGTGAACGCCTGCGTCTGGCCCGTGAGCAGATGGGGCTGACTCAGCAAAATGTCGCTGAACGCCTGTGCCTGAAACTTTCTACCGTACGAGACATTGAAGAGGATAAGTCGCCAGCTGATTTAGCTTCGACGTTCTTGCGCGGTTACATTCGTTCTTATGCTCGTCTGGTGCATGTGCCGGAAGATGACCTGTTGCCGATGATGGCGAAGCAGGCTCCCGTGCGCGCGGCCAAAATTGAGCCAATGCAGAGCTTCTCGTTAGGTAAGCGCCGTAAAAAGCGTGATGGCTGGCTGATGATTTTCACCTGGTTGGTGATTTTTGTCGTCATCGGTCTGACCGGCGCGTGGTGGTGGCAAAACCATAAAGCCTCGCAGGCCGATCTGGTCTCAATGGCTGACCAGAATGGCAGCAGCAGCGATAACAGTCAGTCTATTCCGCTGGGTGAAAACAGCACTGACAGCGCGACTGACAGTGATACCAATGCCGCCGGTACGCCGGTGGATAACGGTGCAGGTGCGGTTGCGACACCGAGTACCAGCAACAACGCGGCTTCGGCTGCCAACACCACTGCGCCTGCGACCAGCAGCGATAACGCCGTGGTTTCACCGAGCCAGGCACCGATCGATAACGCACCGCCAGCAGCCACCTCTCCGGCACCTGCCAACAGTGTACCAGCAGGTCAAATGCCGACCAGCAACGCGGCGGTAAGCCAGCCAGCGGGTGACCCAAATGCGGTGGTGATGAATTTCAAAGCCGACTGCTGGCTGGAAGTCACCGACGCTACTGGCAAGAAGCTGTTCAGCGGATTGCAACGTAGCGGCGGTAAGCTCAGCTTGTCCGGAACGGCTCCGTATCGTCTGAAAATTGGCGCTCCGAGTGCGGTTGATGTGCAATATCAGAATCAGCCCGTTGATTTAAGTCGTTTTATCCGTAATAACCAGGTTGCCCGTCTGACGCTGGGTGCGCAATAACGCGCAGCGCGCTTTCCGGGTAATTGTGGAGAGAGAATATGCATAACGAAGCACCCATTATCCGTCGCAAATCAACACGGATTTACGTCGGCAAGGTGCCGGTTGGTGATGGTGCGCCCATTGCCGTTCAGTCAATGACCAACACCCGCACCACGGATGTGGACGCCACGGTTAACCAGATTCGCCAGCTTGAGCGTGTCGGTGTCGATATCGTGCGCGTCTCTGTTCCGACCATGGATGCGGCGGAAGCGTTCAAACTGATTAAGCAACAGGTCAATGTGCCGCTGGTGGCGGACATTCATTTTGACTATCGTATCGCACTGAAAGTCGCCGAATATGGCGTCGACTGCCTGCGCATCAACCCCGGCAATATCGGCAACAATGAGCGTATCCGCCAGGTCGTGGATTGTGCCCGCCATTACAACATTCCTATCCGTATCGGCGTGAATGCCGGTTCACTGGAAAAAGATCTGCAGGAAAAATACGGTGAGCCAACGCCACAGGCGCTGCTCGAATCCGCGATGCGCCATGTTGATCACCTCGATCGCCTCAACTTTGATCAGTTCAAAGTGAGCGTAAAAGCTTCTGACGTGTTCCTGGCCGTTGAATCTTATCGCCTGCTGGCAAAAGCCATCGATCAGCCACTGCATCTCGGTATTACCGAAGCGGGTGGCGCGCGCGCCGGTTCAGTAAAATCAGCGATCGGCCTGGGCTTGCTGCTGGCGGAAGGGATCGGCGATACGCTGCGCATCTCTCTGGCGGCAGACCCGGTGGAAGAAGTCAAGGTCGGTTACGACATTCTAAAATCGCTGCGCATTCGATCACGCGGTATCAACTTTATTGCCTGCCCAACCTGTTCACGTCAGGAATTTGATGTGATTGGGACGGTGAATGCGTTGGAAGAACGTCTCGAAGACATCATCACGCCAATGGATATCTCGATTATCGGTTGTGTGGTGAACGGTCCTGGCGAAGCCACTGTTTCGACCATGGGCGTGACGGGCGGTAGCCGTAAAAGTGGTTTCTACGAGGACGGTGTGCGTCAGCGCGATCGCCTCGATAACGACAATATGATCGACCAGCTGGAAGCACGTATTCGTGCCAAGGCCAGCATGCTGGATGAAAGCCGCCGCATTAACGTGCAGCAGCTGGAAAAATAAGGGACGGTGCGCGCCCGCCGCGCGCCAGTTTGTGATTGAACCTGTGCGGTTTCATCCTCATAAGGTATGATGCCGGACAGGTTTTTTTGTATTAAGAGATTCTAACGTGGCGAAGAATATTCAAGCGATCCGTGGGATGAACGACTACCTGCCGGCGGATACCGCGATTTGGCAGCGTATTGAGGGCACCCTGAAGCAGGTGCTGGCCAGTTATGGCTTTAGCGAAATCCGTTTGCCGATTGTAGAGCAGACCCCGCTGTTTAAACGCGCTATCGGCGAAGTCACCGATGTGGTTGAAAAGGAGATGTATACCTTTGACGACCGCAACGGTGAAAGCCTGACCCTGCGTCCGGAAGGCACCGCGGGCTGCGTGCGCGCCGGTATTGAGCATGGTCTGCTGTACAATCAGGAACAGCGTCTGTGGTACATCGGTCCGATGTTCCGCTACGAACGTCCGCAGAAAGGTCGTTACCGCCAGTTCCATCAGATTGGTGCGGAAGTGTTTGGTCTACAAGGCCCGGACATTGACGCCGAACTGATTATGATGACCGCACGCTGGTGGAAAGCGTTAGGTATCGCTGAACACGTGAGTCTCGAACTCAACTCTATCGGCTCACTGGAAGCGCGCGCGAACTACCGCGACGCACTGGTGGCCTTCCTTGAGCAGCACAAAGACAAACTGGATGAAGATTGCAAACGTCGTATGTACAGCAATCCGCTGCGCGTACTCGACAGCAAAAACGCGGACATCCAGTTGTTGCTGAACGATGCGCCGACGCTGAATGAATATCTTGATGAAGACTCACGCGCGCACTTCGACGGGCTGTGCAGCCTGCTGGATGACGCGGGTATCGCTTACACCGTGAACCAGCGTCTGGTGCGTGGCCTCGATTACTACAACCGCACCGTGTTTGAGTGGGTGACCAACAGCTTAGGTTCACAGGGCACCGTGTGTGCCGGTGGGCGCTACGATGGTCTGGTTGAACAGCTGGGTGGTCGCGCGACGCCAGCGGTCGGTTTTGCCATGGGTCTTGAGCGTTTGGTATTGCTGGTCCAGGCGGTTAATCCAGAATTTGAACCGACGCGCATTGTTGATGTCTATGTTATCGCTTCGGGGCAGGGCGTTCAGTCCGCCGCGATGCAACTGGCGGAAAAACTGCGTGATGCAGATCCGGCGCTGAAGCTGATGACCAACTTCGGTGGTGGTAACTTCAAGAAGCAGTTTGGCCGTGCAGACAAGTGGGGCGCACGCATTGCGCTGGTGCTGGGCGAAGACGAAGTGAAAGCGGGCCAGGTCGTGATTAAAAACCTGAGCACAGGCGATCAACAAACCGTTGCCCAAAGCGAAGCCGCTGCGACATTGCGCACGCTGCTGCAGTAAACGCAGCACTGCAACAGCCATTTAAAGGAGAGGGATTGCGTGGAAGTTTACAGCAACGAAAACGAACAGGTTGACGCACTGCGTCAGTTCTTTGCGAACAACGGCAAAGCGCTGGCTGTAGGTGTGATCATCGGCATTGCTGCACTGGGTGGCTGGCGTTTCTGGACCAGTCATCAGGATGGTGCGGATAAAGCTGCGTCGGCACAGTATCAACAACTGACCACTGCGATGCAGGCGGATAAGCCGCAAACGCTGGAAGCGGTTGCCGCCTTTGCCAATGAAAATAACAACACTTATGGCGCACTGGCTTCGCTCGATTTAGCGAAACAGTACGTTGAAGCAAATCAGTTAGATAAAGCCATTACGCTGCTTCAGAGCGGGCTGAAAGATACCAAAGATGCCAACCTGCAGGCGGTGATTAACCTGCGTCTGGCGCGCATTCAACTGCAGCAAAATCAGGCCGATGCCGCACTTTCAACTCTTAACAATGTTAAGGGTGATGGCTGGACAGCCATTATTGCGGACATTCGTGGCGAAGCACTGCTGAGCAAAGGCGACAAGCAGGGCGCACGTGATGCCTGGAGCAAAGGTGCTGAATCGCAGGCCTCTCCTGCGTTGAAGCAAATGCTGCAGATGAAGATGAATAACTTAAGTTAAGCCAGTCAAGAGAGCGCACATGGAATTACGTAAATACCTGCTGCCAGGGCTGATTTCAGTCACTCTGCTCAGCGGTTGCTCGCTGTTCAGCGGCGAAGAAGATGTAGTAAAAATGGCTCCGCTGCCGAAAGTGGAAAACCAGTTTACGCCACAGACGGCCTGGAGCACCTCGGTGGGTGATGGCGTTGGCGATTTCTATTCCAATCTGCATCCAGCCTGGCAGGGCGGTACCGTCTATGCGGCCGACCGCTTTGGCGTAGTGAAAGCCCTGGATGCCAGCAACGGTAAAGAGAAATGGAAAGTCGATCTCTCTGAGAAAACCGGCTTCTTCTCGAAAAACATCTCAGCTCTTCTCTCTGGCGGCATTACCGCTACCAGCGATCGCATTTATATCGGCAGCGAGCGCGGCCAGGTCTTTGCACTGAACAATAGCGATGGCAGCATCGCCTGGCAGACGAAAGTCGCCGGTGAAGCGATGTCGCGTCCAGTTGTGAGTGATGGCCTGGTACTGATCCACACCAGCAACGGTATGTTGCAGGGGCTGGACCAGAGTACTGGCGCGATCAAGTGGAGCGTCAACCTCGATATGCCTGCGCTGTCACTGCGCGGTGAATCAGCACCGACCGTGGCATTCGGTGGTGCGATTGTTGGTGGTGACAATGGCCGTGTAAGCGCGGTGATCATGAACCAGGGGCAGTTGATTTGGCAGCAGCGTATTTCGCAGCCAAGCGGCGCTACAGAGATTGATCGTCTGAGCGATGTGGATACCACGCCAGTCGTCGTTAACGGTGTGATCTATGCGCTGGCTTACAACGGTAATCTGACCGCGCTGGAACTGCGTTCAGGCCAGATTCTGTGGAAACGCGAAATCGGCGGCGTGAAAGACATGGTGGTTGATGCGGGTCGTATTTACCTGGTCGATCAGGATGACCGCGTGATTGCGCTTAATGCCGACGGTGGCGTGGCCATCTGGCGCCAGAGCGATCTGCTGCATCGCAACCTGACTTCACCAGTGCTGTTTAACGGTTATCTGGTGGTTGGCGATAGCGAAGGTTATGTGCACTGGATTAACACCCTTGACGGGCGCTTTGTTGCGCAGCAGAAACTGGACAGCGATGGCTTCCAGACTGACCCGGTGGTTGCCGGTGACAAGCTGCTGATCCAGGCGAAGGGCGGCGAAGTTTACGCCATCACCCGTTAAGATTGGGCTTTGCAGGAACCCGTTTCCTGCTCGCTAATACGGCTCCTGATTCGTCAGGGGCCGTTTCGTTTTTAGTCAGGCATGGTATTCTTAGCGCCTTCAGCCTGACGCCTTCTGGCAAATGTCGTTATAATCACGCCATTCGGGCGATTTATTTTTAAAACTGAGGCAAGTGTTATGGTACCTGTGGTCGCGCTGGTTGGGCGTCCCAATGTGGGAAAATCTACGCTATTTAACCGCTTAACGCGCACTCGTGATGCGCTGGTAGCGGATTTTCCTGGACTGACTCGCGATCGCAAATATGGTCGCGCCGAAGTGGAAGGGCGCGAATTCATTGTTATTGATACCGGCGGTATTGATGGCACCGAGGAAGGCGTCGAAAACCGCATGGCAGAACAATCGCTGCTGGCGATTGAAGAAGCGGATGTGGTGCTGTTCCTGGTGGATGCGCGTGCGGGTGTGATGCCGGCCGATCAACAGATCGCCAATCACCTACGTTCGCGCGAAAAAGCCACCTTCCTGGTCGCGAACAAAACTGACGGTCTCGATCCTGATGCTGCCGTGCTGGATTTCTATGCGCTGGGCTTGGGTGACATTCATCCGATTGCGGCCTCGCACGGTCGCGGTGTGAACAACCTGCTTGAAGCTGCGTTGCTGCCATGGATGGAAGAAGCCGTTCCGGAAGTGGAGTTGACGGAAGAAGAAGAAAACGCCGCTTACTGGGCCGCGTTAGAAGAAGAAGAGGACGAGAAGGCGTTGGCGGAAGAGGAAGAAGAAAACTTCGACCCGACCACCTTGCCGATCAAGCTGGCTATCGTTGGCCGTCCTAACGTCGGCAAGTCAACGCTGACTAACCGCATCCTGGGTGAAGACCGCGTTGTGGTCTTCGATATGCCGGGCACCACGCGTGACAGCATCTACATTCCAATGGAACGTGATGAGCGCGAGTATGTGTTGATTGATACCGCCGGTGTGCGTAAACGCGGAAAAATCACCGAAACCGTAGAAAAATTCTCTGTCATCAAAACGCTGCAGGCCATTGAGGATGCCAACGTGGTGATGCTGGTGATTGATGCACGTGAAGGCATTTCCGATCAGGATCTGTCACTGCTCGGCTTTATCCTGAACAGCGGTCGCTCATTGGTGATCGTGGTCAACAAGTGGGATGGCATGACGCAGGAAGCGCGTGACGAAGTGAAAGAGATGCTGGACTTCCGTCTGGGCTTTATCGATTTCGCGCGCATTCACTTTATCTCGGCGCTACACGGCAGTGGCGTAGGTAACCTGTTCGAATCCGTGACTGAAGCTTACAACTGCTCAACCAAACGTGTCGGCACCGCGATGCTGACGCGCATCATGACCATGGCTTCTGACGACCATCAGCCGCCGCTGGTGCGTGGTCGCCGCGTGAAGCTGAAGTATGCCCATGCTGGTGGTTATAACCCGCCGATCGTGGTGATTCACGGTAATCAGGTGAAGGATCTGCCAGATTCCTACAAACGTTACCTGATGAACTACTTCCGTCGTTCACTCAACGTGATGGGCACACCGATTCGTATTCAGTTTAAAGAAGGCGACAACCCGTACGCGGGCAAACGTAACCTGCTGACACCGACGCAGCAGCGCAAACGCCAGCGACTGATGTCGCATCTGAAAAAGAATAAGCGTTAAAGTGATGAGGGCCCAAACGGGCCCTTTTTTTCGCCCTGATACCGCGCGATAAGCTCATCATCCCTGACATATCGCCTTAACATCAAAAATTACACTTTGATTCAGCCTCATATTTATTAATAACTTATGACTGGTTTTGTAGCAAAAATGCTATTGACCAGTAACTCCTTCGTTATGGATGTTCACTTTCTAATGAACCAGGTGGTACAATCCTGCCGCCTTGTAGCGAGAATCACTCTCACCTGCGATGTGTCCTTGCTCACAAGCGCCGAATTACGGGCATTGCACCCGTACCAATAGATATAAAATAAAGCGTAACGGTTTGGTTCCTGTCCCCCATCGTTGGCAGGAGCATTGCTACTGGCTACAGCTTGTTAGCCGGCACCAGCGCGTTATTTTTTCAGGAGAGTTTTTGTTATGGCAGAAAATTCCGCTCGTCCCTGCAAAGGGTTGAGTATCTGGTCTGTATTGTTCGGGCTGGTCCTGCTGGCTGTCGGTCTGTTCTTCGCGATCGGCGGTGGCAAGCTGGTCGCTCTGGGCGGCAGCTGGTACTTCCTCATTTCCGGTATTGTGATGTTGCTGTCGGCGGTTCAGTTCTTCCGTCGCAAATCATCCGCCGTGACCTTATTCATTCTGGTCTTCGTTGGCACCCTGATTTGGGCGCTGTTTGATGCGGGCTTCCACTTCTGGCAGCTGGTTTCACGCCTGATGGTGCCTGCAGGCCTGATGCTGCTGGCATTCCTGACCTGGCCAGCGCTGCGTAAGCGTGAAGGCAAAAGCTCTCTGGCGAAAGTTTCCTATGTCCTTTCAGCAGTTATCGCTGTTGGCATGGTGGCAACTTTCGTGCAGATGTTCCAGCCGCACCCAACCGTCGCTTTCGAAGGCAAACAGCTGCCGCTGATTCCGGTGGACAAGTCTAAACCACAGCAGGACTGGAGCAGCTACGGCCGCACGCCTGAAGGTGACCGTTTCGCGGCGATCGACCAGATCACCCGTGACAACGTCAAAGACCTGCAGGTTGCATGGACCTTCCACACTGGCGATACCCCGATCAGCCCAACCGGTAACGGCGCGGAAGATCAGGAAACGCCACTGCAGGTAGGCAACACCCTGTACCTTTGCACCCCGCACAACAACGTGATTGCGGTTGCAGCGGATACTGGCAAGCAGATCTGGAAGCGTGAAATCAACGCACAGGCAGAAGTGTGGAACCGCTGCCGTGGTCTGGCGTATTTCGATGCGACCAAACCCGTACAGCAGCCAACACAGCCTGGCTCAACGCCGGTTCCTGCGCCAGCTCTGGCGGCAGGTGATACCTGTCAGCGTCGTATTCTGATGAACACCATCGATGCGCGTCTGATTGCCATCAATGCTGACAACGGTGAATTCTGTGAAGACTTCGGCGACCACGGTGTGGTTGACCTGAAAAAAGGTCTGGGTAAAGCGCCCGATCCACAGTATCAGCTGACGTCTGCACCACAGCTGGCCGGCACCACCGTAGTGGTGGGTGGTCGTGTGGCGGATAACGTCCAGACCGATATGCCTGGCGGCGTACTGCGCGGCTTTGACGTTATCACCGGTCAGATGCGTTGGGCGTTTGACCCAGGTAACGATGACCCGAATGCCATCCTGATGCCGGGCAAAGACTACACCCGTAGTACCCCGAACTCATGGGCACCGATGTCATACGACCCGGCGATGAACACTGTGTTCCTGCCAATGGGTAGCTCGTCTGTGGATCTGTGGGGTGCGAATCGTACCAAACTGGATCACACCTACGGCGCATCAATTCTGGCGCTGGATGCGACTACCGGTAAGCAAAAATGGGTTTATCAGACCGTACATAACGATCTGTGGGACTTCGACCTGCCAATGCAGCCGAGCCTGATTGACTTCCCGATGAAGGATGGCACGACCAAGCCTGCGGTAGTGATCGGTGCTAAAACCGGCATGATCTGGGTGCTGGATCGCCTGACCGGCAAGCCTTTAACGAAAGTTGAAGAGCAGCCGATGCCACAGGGTCACATCCCGAATGAGCAGTACACCAAAACGCAGCCGCACTCAGTGGAAATGCCAAACATCGGCAACCAGAAGCTGACCGAGTCTGACATGTGGGGTGCTACGCCGTTTGACCAGTTAGTGTGCCGTATCGCCTTTAAAGGTATGCGTTACGATGGACTGTTCACTGTTCCGGACACTGACAAATCACTCAGCTTCCCAGGTTCACTGGGTGGTATGAACTGGGGCAGCATCTCGTTTGACCCGAACAACCAGTACATGTTTGTTAACGACATGCGTCTGGGCCTGTGGGTACAGATGATTCCTCAGGACACCACTAAGTCTGCTGCCAGCAACGGCGGTGAAGCGATCAACACCGGTATGGGCGCAGTTCCGCTGAAAGGTACCCCTTACGCTGTTAACAAAAACCGCTTCATGTCTCCACTGGGTATTCCGTGCCAGGCACCACCGTTTGGTACGCTGTCAGCTATCGACATGAAAACCCGTCAGATCGTATGGCAGGTGCCAGTCGGTACCGTGCAGGATACCGGTCCATTCGGTATCAAGATGCGCGCACAAATGCCAATCGGTATGCCAACGCTGGGTGGCACCTTGGCAACTCAGGGTGGCCTGGTGTTCATCGCCGGTACGCAGGATTACTATCTGCGCGCCTTCGATAGCTCAACCGGTAAAGAAGTATGGAAAGCTCGTCTGCCAGTCGGCAGCCAGGGTGGCCCAATCAGCTACGTTTCGCCGAAAAATGGCAAACAGTACATCCTGATCTCCGCAGGTGGTGCACGTCAGTCACCAGACCGTGGTGATTACGTGATTGCTTACGCGCTGCCAGACAGCAAGTAAGTTGCTGTAAAAAAGAAGAAAGGCCGACATCATGATGTCGGCCTTTTTTTATTAACCATCCGTGGCGTGCTTCACTCCTTAAGGTACCTTATTTACTGCTGCTTGGAGGGGCGACGGCTTTTTTGACCTCCTTTTCTTCCAGCTTCCCTGGCTCTTTCAGGATCGTTTCTGAAATTGCCCCCACTGACTTTGCCGCCAGCACTGCCGGCTTCCCTGGCACGCTCTGGGTCCTCTGCAAAGTTCCCAGCACCGCCTCGTTGCTTCTTTTGTGTCATAGCAGAGACCTCATCTAAGGGTGATTTCTTCGATGTGGACTAGCTAGCCACTTAATGAGTATAGTCAGTAAGTTACAGTCTGCTTTGGGAGATCTCTGAGATCTTTATTGGCCGTCGCGCCAGAGAGCCTCTAATTCTGGCGATGCCGCTGTTTCAGGAATCAAAATCACGATGGATCCTGCCTCTTGATGGGTGGCATAGGTGATTTGAATGCGAAAATAGCGCTGATCGCCGCTGCCAAGATTCGCCGCCTGATCTTCCGGTTCCCCTAACGGTAATGCCTGCTCCAGTACGTTACACACCCGCTGTTTTTGCGGTTCCGGCAGTTGCGCCAGGGCAAAGCGGCGTTCGCCACGCAGATTGGGGATAAAGGCGATGCCGCCTTCACGCGCCAGTTCAATGATGGCGTCATCAGTGAGTTGGATGTTCATTTTACGCCTACCTGCTGCCAGGCGGATTGAATCGCCTCCGCCACCGAACGGTTAAATCGCTTACCACCATGTTCGACAGTAAAGCGGGCAAAGGTGCTGAAATCGGCATCCTGCGGCAGCGTCTTGTCGCAGAGAGTGTCGTACCAGGCGTGGCCCGCTAACTCCCAGGCAAAGCCGCCTAACGCTTTAGCGGCGAGATAAAACGCACGGTTAGGAATGCCAGAATTGAGATGGACACCACCATTGTCATCGCGGGTTTCGATGTAATGATCCATATCCGCCGGTTGCGGGTCCTTACCGAGTTTCGGATCGTCGTAAGCCGTGCCTGGTTCGGACATGGATCGCAGTCCACGGCCTTTAATCCCGGATGCTAACAAGCCCTCACCAATCAACCAGTCAGCCTGATCGGCCGTTTGCTGCAGGTGGAACTGCTTAACCAGCGAGCCGAACACATCAGACATCGATTCATTCAATGCACCAGACTGCTGGAAATAAACCAGCCCGGCTTCGTTCTCGGTCACGCCGTGGGTGAGTTCATGCGCGACCACATCCAGCGCAATGGTAAAGCGGTTAAAAATCTCGCCATCGCCGTCACCAAACACCATCTGCTGACCGTTCCAGAAGGCGTTCTGATACTCTTTGCCATAATGAACCGTACCGTCGAGCTTTAGGCCTTTGTTATCCAATGAATTGCGCTTGAAGATTTGCCAGTAGAAATCGTAGGTGATGCCGAGATAATTCCAGGCCTCTTCGGCCGCTACATCACCATTACCTGGCTGGCCTTCATCGCGGATTAAGGTGCCGGGTAGATTCTGTGTGTTCTCCGCATCAAAGATGGCACGCAACACGCTGCCAGGCTGGGCGGTGGTCGCGCTGGTAGCTTTATGGCTGTGTTCAGCCATCAGTTGCTGAACATGGGTGAGGGTGCGGCGAGCAGACGCCTGTGGTGCGCCCGAGCAGTGGTCAATGATGTTGCGAAGAATATACGGAGGAATAACGCTGTAGGTCATAGTAACTCCTGGCCGTGAGTGAACATGCCAGAAGTATAGTTTTTCAGCTAGGAGCGTGCTTTACGGCTCCGCGATTTCTGTGGTTCAAGGGCGGTCACCTGGCTTTCCACCCAGCCATCATCCAGACGGGTGCGCAGCAAATCGCCTTTATGCAATTGCTGGGTTTTCTTCACCAGCTGGCCTTGCGTATCCGTTGTCACACTAAAACCACGCGCCAGTGTGGCAAGCGGACTGACGCCCTCCAGTTGCGCAGCCAGATTACCAAAGCGCTGACGATTGTGATTCAGCTGCTTCTCCATGCCCTGTTGCAGGCGATACTGCCACTGCTGCATCTGCTGCTGCGCACGCAGAATGCGCCCTTGAGGCTGCTGCTGATTGAGGCGCTGTAACACGCGATCCTGCTGGCGATTAGCCACGCGCAGACGTTGATCCATTGCCTCGCCGAGGCGACGTTGCAACTGGAACAGTGTGGTTTGCTGGCGTGCCAGACGCAGCTGTGGATGTTGCTGCTGCAAACGATGTTGTATGCGGGTAAAACGGCGTTGCTGCTCTGCAATGTAGAAATCCATCGCCATTTCCATTCGCTGCTGCTGTGACTGCAAACGGCGCAGCAGTTCGATCTGATTGCGGCTCACGATTTCTGCCGCCGCAGATGGGGTAGGGGCGCGCAGATCGGCGACAAAGTCGGCGATGGTGACGTCTGTCTCGTGGCCGACGGCACTGACGATGGGCAGGCGACTGGCAAAAATAGCACGCGCCACGCGCTCATCGTTAAAGCTCCACAAATCCTCCAGCGAGCCGCCGCCGCGGCCGACAATCAGCACGTCACACTCATCACGCTGGTTCGCCAGTTCAATGGCACGCACAATCGCAGCCGGTGCATCCACACCTTGCACCGGCGTGGGATAGATAATTACCGGCAACGAGGGATCGCGGCGATGCAGTACGCGCAGCACATCATGCAACGCGGCACCGGTGGCAGAGGTGATCACACCGACCTGGCGCGCCGGATCGGGCAGCGGCTGTTTGAACTGCTGATCGAACAGCCCTTCGGCCGCCAGTCGCGCTTTCAATTGCTCAAACTGCTGCTGCAGCAGACCTTCACCCGCTGGATGCATGCTTTCGATAATCAGCTGATAGTCGCCACGAGGTTCATACAGCGTAATGCTGGCGCGCACCAAAACCTGCTGACCATGCTGAGGACGGAAGGTGACGCGGCGGTTGCTATTACGGAACATCGCGCAGCGGACTTGTGCGCCATCATCCTTTAAGGTGAAGTACCAGTGACCGGAAGAGGGCTGGCTAAAATTTGAGATCTCAGCGCTGAGCCACACCAGGCCCATCTCATTTTCCAGCAGTTGGCGCACCGTGGTATTCAGGCGGCTGACAGTAAAAATATTGGCGGTTGGCGGTAGCGACATGTGATGTAGATCAAATTTTAAATCAGAGGGTTAATCAACCGATACTACATTGCTCACCCGAAGGATCAAGACTTTTTCCTAAAAAACACTGGAGGCAATCGATTTCGGCCTGTATAATGCCGCGGCAATATTTTATCTGTTTTAATCGCCCCCAGGTGGAGATATTGCAATGCTAAGAATCACTAAAGAAGCCCTCACTTTTGACGACGTTCTGCTCGTTCCAGCTCACTCCACTGTCTTACCGAACACCGCTGATCTCAGCACCCAACTGACGAAAAACATCCGTCTGAACATCCCTATGCTGTCTGCTGCTATGGACACCGTGACCGAAGCCGGTCTGGCAATTGCACTGGCGCAGGAAGGCGGTCTGGGCTTTATCCACAAAAACATGTCGATTGAGCGCCAGGCGGATGAAGTTCGCAAAGTGAAAAAACACGAAAGTGGCGTAGTGACCGATCCGCAAACTGTTCTGCCAACCACCACGCTGGCGGCAGTGCAAGAGCTGACCGAGCGCAACGGCTTTGCGGGTTATCCGGTTGTGAACACCGACAACGAACTGGTCGGTATCATTACCGGTCGTGACGTGCGTTTTGTGACGGACCTGAGCCTGCCAGTTTCCGCAGTGATGACACCGAAAGAGCGTCTGGTCACCGTTAAAGAGGGTGAAGCGCGCGACATCGTACTGCAGAAAATGCACGAAAAACGTGTTGAGAAAGCGCTGGTTGTGGATGACAGCTTCCATCTGCTGGGCATGATTACCGTTAAAGATTTCCAGAAAGCAGAGCGTAAACCTAACGCCTGTAAAGATGCGGAAGGCCGTCTGCGTGTGGGTGCTGCGGTTGGTGCGGGCGCAGGTAACGAAGAGCGTGTTGACGCGCTGGTTGCTGCGGGCGTTGACGTTCTGCTGATCGACTCTTCTCACGGTCACTCTGAAGGCGTTCTGCAACGTATCCGTGAAACCCGTGCGAAGTATCCAGACCTGGACATCATCGGTGGCAACGTGGCGACCGGTGCAGGTGCATTGGCACTGGCCGAAGCGGGCGTGAGCGCGGTGAAAGTGGGTATCGGCCCTGGTTCAATCTGCACCACGCGTATCGTGACTGGCGTAGGTGTACCACAGATCACCGCTGTTTCTGATGCGGTTGCTGCGCTGGAAGGTACCGGTATCCCGGTTGTGGCTGATGGTGGTATTCGTTTCTCAGGTGACATCGCCAAAGCGATCGCCGCAGGCGCGGCCGCTGTGATGGTCGGTTCTATGCTGGCGGGTACTGAAGAATCTCCAGGCGAAATCGAGCTGTATCAGGGCCGTTCGTTCAAATCTTACCGTGGTATGGGTTCACTGGGCGCGATGTCTAAAGGCTCATCTGACCGTTACTTCCAGACCGATAACGCGGCTGACAAACTGGTACCAGAAGGTATCGAAGGCCGCGTCGCTTATAAAGGCCGTCTGAAAGAGATCGTGCACCAGCAAATGGGCGGTCTGCGCTCTTGCATGGGCCTGACCGGTTGCCCAACCATCAACGATCTGCGTACTAAAGCCGAGTTCGTGCGCATCAGTGGCGCAGGTATCAACGAAAGCCACGTGCATGATGTGACCATCACCAAAGAGTCACCGAACTACCGCATGGGTTCATAATCCCGTAAGATTCAACGCCCGGCACCTGCCGGGCGCTTTTATTATTAAGTCCATCCCAATGGAAACGCCTCAATGACGACTGAAAATATTCATAAACATCGCATTTTGATCCTCGATTTTGGTTCTCAGTATACGCAGCTGGTCGCGCGCCGAGTGCGTGAGCTGGGCGTCTACTGCGAACTCTGGGCGTGGGATGTCACCGAAGAGCAGATTCGTAGCTTCAATCCAAACGGCATCATCCTGTCAGGTGGCCCGGAAAGCACCACTGAGCTGAACAGCCCACGTGCACCAGAATACGTGTTCAATGCTGGCGTACCAGTGCTGGGCGTGTGCTACGGCATGCAGACCATGGCAATGCAGCTGGGCGGCAAGGTTGAAGGCTCCAACGAGCGTGAGTTTGGATATGCGCAGGTTGAAGTGCTGACCCAGAGCGCGCTGGTTCGTGACATCGAAGATGCCATCAGCGCAGCCGGCAAACCGCTGCTGGACGTGTGGATGAGCCACGGTGACAAAGTGACCGCTATCCCGGCTGGCTTTGAAACCGTTGCCAGCACCGAAACCTGTCCGTTTGCCATCATGGCCAACGAAGAGAAGAAATTCTACGGCGTGCAGTTCCACCCAGAAGTGACGCATACCCGTCAGGGCCTGCGCATGCTGGAGCGTTTCATCCGTGATATCTGCGGCTGTGAAGCACTGTGGACGCCAGCCAAGATCATCGAAGATGCGGTTGAGCGTATTCGTGAGCAGGTCGGCGAAGATAAAGTGATCCTTGGCCTGTCAGGTGGTGTGGATTCCTCTGTCACCGCGATGCTGCTGCACCGCGCTATCGGTGATCGCCTGACCTGTGTGTTCGTGGATAACGGCTTGCTGCGTCTGAACGAAGCCGAGCAGGTGATGGACATGTTTGGCGATCACTTCGGTCTGAATATCGTTCACGTGGCCGCTGAAAACCGTTTCCTCGATGCACTGGCGGGCGAGAATGATCCCGAAGCCAAGCGTAAGATCATCGGCCGCGTATTCGTTGAAGTGTTCGACGAAGAAGCGCTGAAGTTGACTGACGTGAAATGGCTGGCACAGGGCACCATCTATCCAGACGTGATCGAGTCTGCTGCTTCTGCTACCGGCAAGGCACACGTGATCAAATCGCACCACAACGTGGGCGGTTTGCCGAAAGAGATGAAGATGGGCCTGGTTGAGCCGCTGAAAGAGCTGTTCAAAGATGAAGTGCGTAAGATCGGTCTGGAACTGGGTCTGCCATACGCCATGCTGTATCGCCATCCGTTCCCGGGTCCAGGTTTGGGCGTGCGTGTACTGGGCGAAGTGAAGAAAGAGTATTGTGACCTGCTGCGTCGTGCCGATGCAATCTTCATCGAAGAACTGCATAAAGCTGACCTGTACAACAAAGTCAGCCAGGCCTTCACCGTGTTCCTGCCAGTGCGCTCTGTCGGCGTAATGGGCGACGGTCGTAAATATGATTGGGTTGTGTCACTGCGTGCAGTGGAGACCATCGACTTCATGACCGCGCATTGGGCGCATCTGCCGTACGATTTCCTCGGCCGCGTCTCCAACCGCATCATCAACGAAGTGAACGGCATTTCTCGCGTGGTTTACGATATCTCAGGTAAGCCACCGGCCACGATTGAGTGGGAATAATTTCCGCTGATTGAATCGCCTGTCAAGCCCGCTTAAATGCGGGCTTTTTTTGTTTTTGTGTCTGGCATCTTCTGGCAGCAATTAGCAACGGGAGC
The DNA here is from genome assembly GCF_037153115.1 of Pantoea sp. USMM079. Lineage (NCBI taxonomy): Bacteria > Pseudomonadati > Pseudomonadota > Gammaproteobacteria > Enterobacterales > Erwiniaceae > Pantoea > Pantoea sp. USMM079. The sequence goes on along the minus strand of NZ_JBBCKX010000016.1, from coordinate 128 downwards.
AGTTCACTATAATATCTGTGTAATAGCCCCCGTTTAAACCGGACACTTCACCAGTAAGACATAGTCATAGAGCTATGTTTAAGGAGTGTCCTGTGCAAAGAATCGAAGTGATCACTGGCGAGCAAAAA